>DATKRJ010000213.1:0-12478 GCA_035532355.1 Thermomicrobiaceae bacterium
CACCATCTCGTCACCGTCAACCCGGAGTTCATCATCGCCGCGCGGGACGACGCGGGATTCCGGGACACGCTCGAGTCCGCCGATCTGGCCACGCCCGACGGCATCGGCGTGATCCTCGCCGCCCGCCTCGCCGGCCGACCCCTTCGCGGTCGGGTAGCTGGGGTCGATCTGGTCGAGGCGCTCGCCGCGGTTGAGGACCCGGCCCTCCGCCTCTTCCTCCTCGGCGCCGCGCCCGGCATCGCCGGTCGGGCCGCCGGCGAGCTTCGGCATCGCTATCCAGCGTGCCGGATCGTCGGCACGCTGGCCGGCACGCCACGCCCCGCTGGCGCACCCGAGGTCCTGACTGCCCTGGCGGGCGCCCGCCCCACGGTCCTCCTGGTCGCCTTCGGCGCGCCAGCCCAGGACCGCTGGGTCGCGGACCACAGGACGGATCTTGCCGCCTGTGGCATAGTGGGGGCCATGGGGATCGGCGGGACCTTCGACTCCCTGGCCGGGGCGGTGCCCCGGGCACCCGGAGTCGTGCGCAGGTTCGGTCTCGAGTGGCTCTACCGCTTGATCCGGCAGCCGTGGCGCTGGCGGCGACAACTGGCGCTGCCGCGCTTCGCGGCGCTCGTCCTCTGGGAGCGCGCGCGACGGGCGCGTGACCGGGCCTGAGAGCGACGGAACGACGTGGTGATCTCCGACATCGAAGAGCGTCAGTGTACCTACCATCCCAACGTGCGCACCCGGCTGCGCTGCAGCAAGTGCGGCACGCCGATCTGTCCACGCTGCGCGGTCGAGACCCCAGTCGGCTACCGCTGCCCTGAGTGCGCGGCCGTGCGTGGGTTGCCTACCTACCGGACCACGCCCGAGTCCCTGGTCAAGAGCATTGCCGTCGGCGCGGTCGTGGCCGTCCTGGTCGGCGTCCTCTGGGGCAACTTCCCCGACTGGGAGTTCTACCTGTCACTGCTGCTGGGCTTCGGCGTGGCCGAGGGGATGGCGCGCGCCGCCAACTACAAGCGCGGGCCGGACCTACAGGCCATCGGTGTTGTCTGCGTGCTCGTGGGACTCGTCGTCGCCCGCGTCGTGATCGCCCAGCGCATCGGCATCCCGCCGGCCGACATCCTGAGCGTCCTCGGCCAGCCCGGGGCGTCCGACGCGCTCCAGTTTCGCTTGATCCCCGACCTGCTCTACGCCGCGCTCGCGGCCGTGATCCCCTTCGTCCGGTTCCGGTAGCCCGCCGATGAGCGACCTCGCCCGCCTGCGCCCACTGCTGGCCGCCATCCGTGGCCGCAAGGTCCTGGTCGTCGGCGACCTGTACCTCGACCGCTACGTCTTCGGCCGCCCGGCGCGCATCTCGCGTGAGGCCCCAATCATGGTGCTCGAGGAGTCGCGCCGGGAGGACCGCCCCGGCGGCGGCACCGCCCCCGCGCTCGCCATTCACGCCCTCGGCGGCGAGGTCTGGCAGGCCGGCGTGGTCGGCAACGACGACGAGGGGCGCCACCTCTGCCGCATGCTCGCCGAGCGCGGCATCCACGCCGAGGGTGTCCTGACCGACCCGTCGCGCCCCACCACCACCAAGACGCGCGTCGTCGCCGAGGGGCCGTTCAACGTCGTCCCTCAGCAGGTCGCGCGCTTCGACCGGCAGGATCGCCGCCCGATCGACGGGGCCATCGCCCGCAGCCTCGCCGCGTTCGTCGAGGCCACGGCGGCGAGCGTAGACGCCGTGCTCCTGTCCGACTACCGCAGCGGGGTTATCGTGCCCGACGTCATCGCCGCCGCGCGTGACGCCTCATCCCTCGCCACCGTCGATTCCCAGGGGTCGCTCGCCGATTTCCGCGGGCTGGCGCTGGTCAAGTGCAACCAGGCCGAGGCCGAGGAGTACCTGGGCCGCCCGCTCGACGACGACGGTGGGCGACGGGAGTCGCTGACGTCGCTCCGGGCGCGCCTCGACTGCCGCCGGCTGGTCGTCACGCTCGGCCCGGCCGGCGCGGCGCTCGTCACCGACGACGGCAGCTACCAGGAGGTCCCGCCGCTGGTGCGCCGCCAGGTGTTCGACGTCACCGGGGCAGGCGACACCGTCATCGCCGTTATGACCGCCGCGCTGGCCGCGGGCGCCGACTCCGTCTCCGCGGTGCAGCTGTCTCAGGTCGCGGCCGGGCTGGTCATCGCCAAGTGGGGCAACGCCCAGGCCGACCGCGCCGAGATCGACGCCGCCCTCGACGAGGACTAGCGCGCCCGTACCTCCCGCTCCCCGCGCTCTAGCCCCTTCAGTGGGCTTCGTCTGTCAGCGCGGCGGCTTATGGTCTTTGACCCGATACGTCGGTACCACGGCCGGCCGCCCGTGCTCCGCGCCCCTGTCCTCCCAGCCCCTTCAGTGGGCTTCGTCCTTCAGCGCGGCGGCTTGAGCCCCGCGCGACGGGCCTCGCCGGCGTCGTCGCGAACGCCCCGCGCGACGCTGCCGGCCCACGCGAGGCGATGCGCCGGCCGCCGGATACCGGGTTTATTCGTCAAAGACCATCATCGCGCCCGCGTTACCCCTACGCGCGGGCAACTGCCGCGCAGCGCGCCGTAGCGGCGGCCGGTCGGGCGACGTGGGGTAGCAAGCCGGCCCGACCCGCGTGCGTTGCCGGCGAGAGCGGTTCGGGAGTGTCCGCGTCCGCCGAAAGGCCGTCCTCGACCGTGGGCGACGGCGCCGGCCCCGACCCGCGTGCTACGATTCCTGCCCACGGCGCGCGATGTCGTGCCCGGCAACCACGAAGCGACACGAGGGACGATGGGTCAGGTCATCCCCTTCGACGACATCGAAGCGCTCGGCGATCGGTTGCATCGCGCGGGCAAGCGCGTCGTCTTCACCAACGGCCACTTCGACCTGCTCCACGTCGGCCACCTGCGTTATCTCCAGGCGGCGCGCGCGCTCGGCGACGTGCTCGTGGTGGGGGTCAACGACGATCGCGTCACCGCCCGGCGCAAGGGTCCGACCCGCCCGATCGTCCCCGAGGACGAGCGCGCCGAGCTCCTTGCCGGCCTCGCCTGCGCCGACTTCGTCACGATCTTCCACCAGGACACGGCCGAAGAGGCCGTCCGCCGCCTGCGCCCCGACGTCTACGTCAAGGGCGGCGACTACGCGGCCGATGAGGCGGAGGAGGCGGTCGGAGGCCAGCCGCTGCCCGAGGCGCGCGTCGTGCGCGGCTACGGCGGCGAGGTCCGCATCCTACCCCTCGTCCCGGACCACTCGACCACCGCGCTCGAGCAACGGATCGCCGATCGCCTCGCCGCGGAGCGCACCTGATGGTCAGCGCGGAGGAGGCGGCGGCCACCGGCGAGGCGGAGTCGAGTGACCGCGGCCAGATCGCCCGCGCCGCGGCGATTATCATGGCCGGGACGATCATCAGCCGGCTGCTCGGCCTGGGGCGCGAGCAGATCAGCTCCTGGCTCTTCGGCACCGGCGACCCTATCGCCGCGTTCACCATTGCCGACAACATCCAGACGATCCTCTATAACCTGGTCATGAGCGGCATGATGGAGGCGGCCCTGGTGCCGGTCCTGGCCGCCTACGCCGTGCCGGAGCTGCGCCAGGAGCTGCGGCGCATCGTCGGCGCGCTGCTGGTGCTGGCCCTCATCGTCATCGGCGGCGCGGTGCTACTGATGGAGATCTTCGCCCCAGCAGTCGTGGTCGTCATGACCGCCATCGGCGGCGACCCGGGAGCGCATGGCGCCGCGACGCTGTCCCTCACTCTGACGCTGGTGCGGATGATCCTGCCGGCCGTGCTGCTGCTGGCCCTCTCGACCGTCCTGATGTCGACCCTCTACGCCCTGCATCGCTTCGCCCGCCCGGCGATGTCACTCGCCGTGCGCAACGCGGCGGTGGTGGTGACGGCGCTCGTCCTCGGCGGGACTGCCTTCGGCGTGCGCAGTCTGGCGCTCGGCCTGGTCATCGGCTCGGCGCTCCTCTTCGCCCTGATGCTGCCCGGGTTGCGGGATGCCCTGCCCCGGCCAAACCTCGACTTCCGCCAGCCGGCCATCCGGCGCATCCTGGCGCTCTACCTGCCGATCGCGATCGGGCTGGTCAGCAACACGATCGCGCTCGTCATCGATCGCAACCTCGCCTGGTCGGCCGGGCCGAACGCGCTCGGCGGCATGCGCTACGCCACCACGCTGAACCAGCTGATCCTCGGCATCGTCGCCGCCGCCACCTCCCTCGCCGCCCTCCCGACCCTCTCGCGCCACTTCAACAACGGCGACGAGGACGCGTACCAGCGCACCCTCTCCAACGGTCTGAAGATGGTCACGGTCATGGTCGTGCCGGCCACGTTCGGCATGGCGGCCATCGCCTGGCCGACCGTCGACCTCCTCTTCTTCCATGGGGCGACCACGCTGGCCGGCGCGCAGGCCATCCTGGTGGCCCTGCTCGGCTACCTGCCCGGTACCTTCTTCGCCGCCTTCGACCAGGTGCTCATCTTCGGCTACTACGCGCGCCAGAACACGCGCAAGCCGGTCGTGGTCGGCGTCATCGCGGTCGGTGTCTACCTGGCCGTGGCTCTGCCGCTGGTCCACCCGCTGGGCATGCTCGGCCTGGTGCTCGCCAACTCCGCCCAGTTCACCTTCCATGCCCTCGCCATGTGGTGGCTGATGCACCGCGACCTCGGCCGCGTCGGCGACGCCACCGTCGGCCGGACCATCCGGGTCGCCTCGCTCGTCGGGCTGGCGATGGGCGCGGTGGTCTTCGTCCTGGCGAAGGTCCTGGAGGGGGCGCCACTCGGTGCGTTCCAGGCAACGCCGAGCGGCGACCCGCTGCGCCGATTGGTAGTGGTGGCGCTCCCGGCGGCGGTGGGGGCGGTGGTGTACCTCGGCGGCCTGCACCTCTTCGGCGTGGACGAGATCCGCGCGATCCAGCGGGGCGTCACCCGCCGCCTCGGCCGGGCCGCGCGATAGCGCGCCCGCTGCGTCGACTCAGCCCGACTGCATCGTCGACCGGTCCCGTCTCCGGCGGTGTTCCCGATCAACTCCGCGGGCGACCGCCACGTCCCGGCGCGCGCTCCCAGCCGCGCCGCACTCACGTGGGTCTCCGCTCGATGACAGCGAGGCGATCGACCAGGGTCTCGCCGGACGACCTCGTCCCGGCCCGCGTCCTCCTACGCGGAACGTGGCTGCGCTCACGGTGGCTTGCCACGCGCCGGACATCCCGCTACCCTGCCCGCGGGCCAGGCGTCTCCCGTCTTCATCCGGTCTCGTGGTGGCGCAGAGCGCGCCGTTCGGTGCCCACTGTCCGTGGCGCCGATCCCGCGGCCCTGAACCTGGGTGCCGCGGGCACGCGTTCCCGCGCCCGGCGTGCTGACGGGCTCGTGCGTCCCATCGCGAGGTAACGGAGGTCGAAGCCGCCGGAGGCGACGATCCTGCCGACTGGGGTCCCAAGGAGGGGTGCCCGTGCTCTGGGTCTGGACCACGATACGTTGGATCCATCTCCTCTCGGCGATCACCTGGATCGGTGGTCAGGTCTTCATCGTCCTGGTGCTGCTGCCAATCATGCGCGCCGCCCTGCCTTCCGACGAGCGCACGCTGCTCTTCGCCGGGGTCGGAGAGCGCTTCGCGCTCGTCTCCTGGGCAGCGCTCGCGGTGCTGGTCGTGACCGGGATCCTCAACGGCGAGCGACGCGGGATCGTCTGGGGCGAGCTGCTCACCAGCAGCTACGGCCGGCGGCTCGCCATCAAGCTCGGGCTGGTGGCCGTGGTGATCGTCGTCACCCTGGTTCACGCGCTCTACTTTGGGCGGCGCCTCACCGTCATGGCGGAGCAGGCACGCCTCGCCGCCACCGTCGATGAGGCCGCGGCGCGCGAGCGGCGGCGCCTGCAGCGGGCCTCGATCGTCCTCTCCTCCGTCAACCTGCTGCTGAACCTGGCCATCGTCCTGCTGGCGGCGTCGCTCGTCGCCTGATCGTCGCGGGAATACGCCATTGCGCGTATTGTCAATCCTCGTCCCACCTCCTACCATTTTGGCCAGACTGGGTCCAGGCGCAACCGAATGCAGCGCTGTGCGTCTCGCCACCACCGAGCGATTACCGCCGGTGGCGCGGTTGCACCCAGAGCCCGGAGTTCGTGCATCAAGCTCGGGTCTCGAGGGGACCACGACCGCGTGCGCGGCCGCGCTCGAACCCGAGGGGAGAGGAGCAGGGAAGTCGTGTTGCATCGGAGAGCGTTTGACTGCCCTACGAGCCCGCGCTTGGCCCGGGCGCTGCAGGGCCCGCGACGAACCGGCAAGACCCCACGCCGAGCCGGAGGTTCAGCCCGCGGACTGCTGGCCGTTCTCATCACCGCGATCATCGTCCTCGGCTGGTCCACGCTGGGGCTTGCGGCCGACGCGATCCAGGCACCCGCCGCGCTGGCGCAGAGCCTGCCGCCGGGCACGCTGCTGGGCGGGCTCGACCTCAATGGCTACTGTGCGGGGCTGGGTTACGACCACTCCGACGTCGTCTCGAACACCCTCACCAGCCCGCCGAACATCGGGCCCAATGCGGCCTTCGACTGGGCCTGCATTGCCGCGGCCGGGTCGAGCCTGCCGAGCCCGTATCGCATTAGCCGGACATTCGACGACATGTACCTGCCGTGCGAGGCGCAGTACCCGGGCGACAACGCGGTACCAACCCTGGGTGATCCGAACGACGCCTACACCTGGAACTGCGTCGTCGGGTCCGGCGGCCCGCCGGGCGGACTCATCTCCGGGCGAGTCTGTATCTCATCGGACGTCAACTGCCCGAGCGGCGGCATTACCGGCGGCATCGACGGCGCCCCGGTAACCGCCTGCGCCACGAACGTCTCCACCTCGAGCGGCACGGTGCCGTTCTTCTGCGTCTACACCGTGACCGCGAGCGGCGGCTACTACACGCTCGGCGACCTGCCGGCCGGACTCTTCGACGTGACGGCCGACCCGCCGCCGGGCACGCCCGCGTCCTCCGACCAGATCCAGAACGTCGCCGTGGGCACGAGCAGCAATCTGACCGAGAACTTCTCGCTGCCCGTGCTGCCCGGCGCGACCACGTCGGGGATCGAGGGCGCCTTCGGCAGCCCGCCGACCATCGACTCCGCATGGTCGAGCTACACCTTCGACACCTTCGGCTGCCCCGGCGGCACCTTCAGCTACAGCCTGACGCTGGCCGTGAGCGTCCAGACCAAGACCGGCAAGATCGCGGCGGGCACCGTGCTCGCCAGCGGCCCGATGACCCAGATCTCGGCGGCCGGCGGCGTGGCCCACTACCAGGCGGTCTACGGCCGGCCGCTCGCGCCGGCGCATGGCAAGTCCAACCTCGTCTTCAGCTTCAACTGCCCCGTCGGCGGTTCCGGTACATCCGGCAACATCCCGATCTACATCGACCCGAGCGGGACGGTCGTCAACCAGGACGGTCGGCCGGTCGCAGGAGCCACGGTCACGCTCTACTACAGCCCGATCGACGCCGGCGGGCCCTTCAGCGCGGTCGCCAACGGCAGCGTCATCATGAGCCCCGGCAACCGGCAGAACCCGACCACGACCGGCGCGGACGGCGCCTTCGGCTGGGACGTGCTGCCGGGGTACTACGAGGTCGTGGCGACGCGCCCCGGCTGCACCGGGCCCGACCTGACCAATAGCCCGGTGCTCACCATCCCACCCGCGGTCACCGACCTGACGATCACGCTGCAGTGCAATGACACCCGGCAGCCGAAGGTCCACCTCATGCAGCGCCCCGACCGGATGTCCGGCGACACGTCCGCCCGCTTCACGTTCCAGGCCGAAAAGCCCCACATGGCGCAGGCTGACGTCACGTACGAGTGCAAACTCGACAACGGCGTGTTCACCGCCTGCGACAGCCCGGCCGTGTACCATGGGCTGACGCCCGGCTGGCACACCTTCACCGTGCATGCGACAGACTCGGCCGGCAACACCAGCGACGACGTGAGCTACCGCTGGCAGGTCAAGCCGCACGACGGTGACTCGCACGATTCCGGTCAGCAGGACTGACGACAGCCGCGACAGCGGTCGGTGGGCCCACCGCCTGGGTTCCACCGGCCGCTCGACCGGTACCAGGCGCGCCATAGCGATCCGCAATCCGTCCGGCGCCTCGACTCTCGCCGTGTACAGCATCTCCCGCAACTATCGGACGGAACTCAGCCCCTTCAGTGGGCTTCGTCTTTCAGCGCGGCGACCGGTTAGCGACGCCACCCACTCTCTCAGCCCCTTCAGTGGGCTTCGGCCTTCAGCGCGGCGACTTTAGCCCCGCGCGGGGTCCTTCAGCGCGCCTGCTCCGCGCGCGTGCTCCGCCTGCCCCAAGCTGACTCGGAGGTCCGCCGATTCCTCGGCAGATTGCGCTACGGGCCGGCAGGCAGCCCGTCACCGGCGGCTCGTCGACGGTGACGGGGCGGATCCGCTTGCGACGACGCGACGGGGTATGAATGCGGCTCGGCAGCTCAGATGGCACGCGCCAGGGCGCTGCCGGCCAGGATCGCGACGAGCCCCGCGGCGAGGCTGACCGCCAGGTTCAGCCCACCCTCCCAGATGTTCCCGGCGACGAGGAGCTGGACCGTCTCCCAGGAGAAGGTCGAGAAGGTCGTGAAGGCACCAATGAACCCGACCGCGATCAACGGACGAATCTCGGCCGGGAAGCTGGCGCGCTCGGTGGCGAGAGTGAGGATGAAGCCGAGCACGAGCGAGCCGGTGATGTTGACGGCGAACGTGCCGTAGGGGAAGGACGCGCCGAGGCGTTGCGCGACCCAGCTGCTGACGATCAGGCGCGAGACCGCCCCTAACGCCCCACCGACGGCTACCAGCAGGTACTGCACGTGCCCTCCCCACTCAAACCGTGAGTCCGCGCGGAACACGGTCCGCACCACAAGAAGCCCCTACCGAGAAGGTAGGAGCCATCAGTGTGTGCGCACACAGTGTCGCGAGCCCCATCGCCGCCGGCCAGTCTAGCAGAGCCGCCGCCTCCGGGCTGATCCTCTGCGTGAACTCCGACAGGCACTCCGAAGTGCTACGAGGCAGCGGCATTCGTGCCCGCTCAGAGGAGGGCCCGCACGCGATCCACACGTCCGGCGTCCGTGCCGCCGGTGTCAACCACTTGGCAGCGCGCGGCTGCCCGCCCCGCTACGCTGTGGTCATTGACGGAATTCGGGCCAGCAGGAGGTGGCAGCCATGGACTTGCGACAGGCAATCGGCGGCGGCCTCGACTTCGCGGCCGCGGCGCTCAATCACCTCACGGCGATCTGCTGTACGTATCATCGAACTCTCCGCGACGCCTACGCCACGTGGAGCGCGACCGCTTTCTCGTCCTCGTGGTACGGGACGATCGTCGTGTATCTCCTCGTCGGCTAGCGATCCCGGCACATCGCACCACGGGGTTTCCGTCGAGGTAACCCGCCTGGGGACTGGCCTCCCGCTGGTTGGCGATGTGCGGGCGGGAAGTCTTACGACACCTGCGGGCAACCGCGCGGCGCCTGCGCTCACCGGCCGCCCGGAGCATACGTGAGGCGGGACGCGCGCCCGCTCGAACCGGCACCGGAGCAGCCGTCAGTTTCCGCCCGCCGGGTACACCGCCAGCGACATCCCATCGAAGTAGCCCCAGGAGCGCATGAAGTCGCTCCAGCCGAATGTCCGGTAGCTGCCGTCACCCGGGTCGGCCACGTACACCCCGTTGGCGTCGTAGCCGTAGACGACCACGGCGTGCTCCTGGGGAACCAGGGCAAAGCGCTGCCCGTTGATCCACTGGTACGAGCGGGTCTGGACCGACGTCATGTTGGTGATCCAGGTGATCACCGGGTGGCCCATCTTGATCTGCTGCTTGAGCAGGTCGGCGTTCCCGTTGGCGTAGAAGACGTCGCCGTTGAAGCCGTAGCGGTTGAGCAGCGGCACGAGCGGCTCTGCGTAGACGCCGTAGTTCGCGGTACTGCCGAAGGCACCGGTCATGACGCCGCGGAACCCCAGGTGCGGGTTCAGGTTGCTCGGCATGTTCTCGATGAACACCCACTCCGACACCTGGTTGCCCCAGTAGGCCGTGGCGATGCTCAGGGCCGACGCCTCGCAGCTCAGCGGCAGCGACTGCTGCTGCACCGGCATGCCGCGCAGCACGATCGCGCCGTTGTCCTGCACGGTTGGAGCGCCGGGGATGCGCAGCAGCGTTCCCACCTCGATCAGGTTCGGGTCGGTTACGCCGTTGGCCTGGGCCAGCGCGGCCACGCTGATCCTGTGCTGGGCGGCGATCGTGCCGAGCGTCTCGCCCGCCGTCACCAGATGCAGGGGAACGCTCCCCGCCGCCGCCGTCGCGGCCGACTGGGTCGAGCTCGGCGCGAGATTCGGCACGGCCAGCTGCGCCCCCACCGCGATCAGGTTTGGGTCGGGCAGGTCGTTGATCCGCGCCAGCGTGTCGACCGTGACCCCGTACTGGGCCGCGATGCCGCCGAGCGTCTCACCCGCCTTGACGGTGTGCTGCTGGGCCAGGTCGGCGGGGTTTCCCGGTGCCGACGGCACGATGGTGAGCGTCGAGCCGGCCTGGATCAGGTTCGCGTTGCTGATCCCGTTGAGGGATGCGATGTGCTGCACCGACACCTGGTACTCCGCGGCGATCGTCGAGAGGGTCTCGCCCGGCTGGACCACGTGGGTCTGAGCCGCGGCCGCGGCCTGCGTGCCGACGAGCAGCGCGGTGGCGACGAGGGCCGATACGGCCCCGCCACGCTCGAGTCGTGTCCGTCGTCGCACCCGCGCCAGCGTGCGCCGGCCAAATTGGTGGACGCCGGGTGCGGTCCGTGGCTCGCCTGAAGGTGGGGATGCCCCCAGGGTGCGACACTCAACACGCTCGGCATAGAGGGCCACGAGATTCCGGTCATCTCGCACTGCCTCGCCCGCCATCGTGCCTCCCTCCGTCGATGGGCCGGCCGATCCGGCCGTACAGACTGTACGTACACCTGGTGGTAGTCTACCACCAATGTGCCCGCTGGGCAACCCGTGCTCGCGCATCGCGTATCGCCCGGTCCGGCCACCGTGTACCCTGCGCCGGTGGCCGCACCGGCGGTCACCAGGCGCGGCCATCCGCCGGCATCCCGGGTCTACCCGTCCGTCGCCGGACGGCCGCGCCCGAGCGGACCAATCGGCCCGGTGAGGCCGCCGCCATGAGGGTCCGCGGAGGTCTGTGAGTGAGGAGGTTCGAAGTGAGCGATTCCGACAGAGGCGTTGGCGTCGGAGAGGATTCACTCGACCGCGTGCGCCGCGCGTTAGTCGTGATCGCGCATCCCGATGACCTGGAGGCACACTGCGGCGGAACCGTGCTGTTGTTGGTGTCGCGCGGGGCCCGGGTCAGCCTGGTCGCCTGCACCTCGGGGGACAAGGGGACCAGCGACCGGTCGCTGGCACCGAACCAGCTCGGCCGGCTGCGGGAGGCGGAGCAGACGGCCGCGGCCCGGCTGCTCGGTATTGCGGAGACGCACTTCTTGCGCTGGCCTGACGGCGAGGTCGAGAACGGTCGTTCCCTGCGTGGCCAGCTCGTGCGCCTGGTGCGCGCCACCCGGCCCGACGTCGTCATCACCCACGACCCCGACCATGCGTGGCCGCCCTACACCGCGCACCGCGACCACCGCGCGGTGGGGCGAGCGACCCTGGACGCGCTCTACCCCGACGCGCGGGACCACCTCTTCTTCCCCGAGCAGATCACCGAGGAGAGTTTGGAGACGCACCGCACGCCCGAGGCGTGGCTCATCATGTCGCAGCAGCCTGATTGGATCGTGGACATCACCGCCGTGTTCGCCCGGAAGGTCGCGGCGCGGCTGGAGCACGCCAGTCAGCTGCGGGATCCGGCTACACTGGAGCGCGCCTACCGCGAGCGGGCCGCCGAGATCGGCGCTCCGGCAGGGATCGCGCTCGCCGAGGCCCTGAAGGTCGTGCGCTTCGGTTGAGCGGGGCCGCTCGTGTCGGCGGATCCGCCTGCGCGGGGGTCTATCCCCACGCAGAGCAGTCGAAACGAGGCCAATCACTCTGGACGTCGCGGGGGCCAGCCAGACCCGGCAGCCTCACGCGGACTCTCCAGCATCTCTCGCAACCATTGTCCGGACCTCAGCCCCTTCAGTGGGCTTCGTCTTTCAGCGCGGCGGCTTATGGTCTTTGCCACACTACGTCGGTACCACGGCCGCCCGCCCGGGCTCCGCACCACCCGCGCTCCAGCCCCTTCAGTGGGCTTCGTCTTTCAGCGCGGCGGCTTTAGCCCCGCGCGACGCTGCCGGCCAACGCGAGTCGATTCGCTGGCCGCCGAATACCGGTTCTGTTCGTCAGAGACCATCATCGCGCTACCCCAGCCGCGGCGGCATGAGCCCCGCGCACCTACTCCCCATGCCCGCATGCCCGCATGCCCGCATGCCCGCATGCCCGCATGCCCGCATGCCCGGAGCCGGCTCGGCGGTCCGCCGATTCCTTGGCAAGTTCCGCTCGAGGTCGCCCGGCGATCCGGTGCCCACGCCGTGGTTCCCCGGGCGCGGAGGCCCGCCGGTTT
>DATKRJ010000214.1:0-11724 GCA_035532355.1 Thermomicrobiaceae bacterium
GGCGGGATCGACCTGGCCATGGACCCTTCGAACCCGCGCATCCTCTACGCCTCGCTCTGGGAGGCCCAGCGGAGCCCCTACAGCCTGTCGAGCGGCGGGCCGGGCAGCGGGCTCTTCAAGTCGACTGACGGCGGCGACAGCTGGGTCGAGCTCGACGCGGCGCGTGGGCTACCGGGGGGCATCTGGGGCAAGGTCGGCGTGGCCGTCTCCCCGGCCAACCCCGACCGGGTCTGGGCGCTGGTCGAGGCGAAGCAGGGTGGAGTCTTCCGCTCCGACGACGCCGGCGCCTCCTGGCGGCGCATCAGCGAGGAGCGCGACCCGATCCAGCGGGCCTGGTATTTCATGCACGTCTTCGCGGATCCTCAGGACCCGGAGACGGTCTGGTCGCTCAACGTGCGGGCCTTCAAATCGACCGACGGCGGGCGCCACTTCAGCGCCGTGCCGACGCCGTTCGAGGACCAGCACGACCTGTGGATCGACCCGCAGAACCCGCTGCGTATGATCGAGGGGAACGACGGCGGCGCCTGCGTCAGCTTCAACGGCGGGCGCTCCTGGTCCTCGCAGTACAACCAACCGACCGCGCAGTTCTACCACGTGACCACCGACAACCAGGTTCCCTACCGGCTCTACGGTGCGCAGCAGGACATCAACACCCTCAGCGTGCCGAGCCGGTCCGACAACGCGGCGATCACGGCGGCGGACTGGTACTCGGTGGGCGGCGGCGAGTCGGGCACCATCGCCGTCCGGCCCGACGACCCGAACGTGGTCTACGCCGGCAGCTTCGGCGGCCACCTGACGCGCTACGACCACCGGACACGGCAGGTGCAGGACATCGGGGTCTGGCCGGACGACCCGATGGGCTGGGGCGCCGGGGACCTGAAGTACCGCTTCCAGTGGACCTTCCCGGTCGCCGTCTCGGTCCACGACCCGAACGTGCTCTACGTCACGTCCCAGCACGTCCACCGCTCGCGCGACGAGGGCATGAGCTGGGAGACGATCAGCCCGGACCTGACGCGCAACGATCCGGCCACGCTCGGCCCCTCTGGCGGCCCGATCACCAAGGACAACGTCAGCACCGAGTACTACGGCACGGTCTTCGCCTTCGCCGAGTCGCCGGTGGAGGCCAGCGTGCTCTGGGCCGGCTCCGACGACGGCCTGATCCACGTCTCGCGCGACGGCGGTGCCTCCTGGCAGAACGTCACGCCGTCGAGCGACGTGCTGCCGGAGTGGGCGCTTGTCTCGATCATCGAGCCCTCGTCTCACGACGCCGCCACGGCCTACGTGGCCGCCACGCGCTACAAGCAGGACGACTACGCGCCCTACCTGCTCCGGACGGCCGACTACGGCCAGACCTGGACGCGGATCGTCGACGGCATCCCGGCCGAGGACTTCACCCGGGTGATCCGAGCGGACCCGGGCCGGCGCGGCCTGCTCTACGCCGGCACCGAGACCGGGGTGTACGTGTCGTTCGACGACGGGGGCCACTGGGAGCGCTTCCGCGGCAACCTGCCGGTGACGCCGATCCACGATCTGGCCGTCAAGGACGGCGACCTGATCGCCGCCACCCATGGGCGCTCCTTCTGGATCCTGGATGACGTGACGCCGCTGCGTGACCCGGTGAACCTGGCGAGCGACGGCGCGCACCTCTTCGCGCCGCGCCCCACGACGCGTTTCCGCTCCTTCCACGGCTTCAGCGTGCCGCCGGCCGAGGGGAAGAACTCGCGCCTGATCGGGCCGGTGCACGTGGCCTACCGGCGGGAGGAGCGCGCGCCGGGCGAGACTCGCGACGTGCTGCTCGACGCGGGCGAGAACCCGCCGTCGGGCGTAGTGGTGACCTACTCCCTGCCGGAGACGGCCGGGCGGGTCGAGCTGTCGTTCCACGACGCGGAGGGACAGGTCATCCAGACTTTCGCCAGCGCGGACGGGGCGACCGAGCCCGGGCAGCCGGCGCTCCCCGCCGGACCCGGTCTGCACCGCTTCGTCTGGGACACGCGCTACCCGCACGCCACGCTGGTCCACGGTGCCACCTTCTGGGAGGGCGGCGTCGAGGGGCCGCCGGCCGTGCCCGGAACCTACGAGGCGCGCCTGACAGTGGCGGGTAAGGTTCAGCGCGAGCGGTTCGAGATCCGGGCTGACCCGCGGGTGCCGGCGACGGCCGACGACCTGGCGCGGCAGTTCGAGCTGCTGCTCCAGATCCGCGACACGCTCTCCGCGACGCATGCGGCGGTCAACGAGATCGGTAACCTGCGCGGGCAGCTCGGGACCTGGCGAGGGCGGGCCACCGGCCGGGCGGACCTGCGCGCGGAGGTCGCGGCGGCGGACGAGCTGGACGGCGCGCTGACGGCGATCGAGCAGGAGCTGATGGAGCGCTCGCGGGACCTGCCGTACCACGCGCCGATCCGGCTGAACGCCAAGCTGGCAGCGCTGACGGTGGTGGTGGGCGGCGCGGACGCGGCGCCGACGCGGCAGTCGTTCGAGGTGTACCGCGAGCTGGCGGGGCAGGTCGAGGCGCAGCTGTCGCGGCTGCGCGAGGTGGAGGCGACGCAGCTCGGCGCGTTCAACCGGCGCCTGCGTGAGCTGGATCTGCCGCTGATCGACACCGGCCAGGCGAGCGGAAGCTAACGGCGGAACGCTGCCCGACCCGACCGGGCCGTCGCCGGACGGGAACCGGTGGCGCTCGTATGACATGGTTCGGCGCGGCTCCGTGCTCGTAGACGAGGAGGGACCGGGAGACGGCTGAACCCATGAGCGCGGGGCTGCCGACGGTCACGCCCGCGGACACGGCCGCGTTCCTCGCGGCCCGATTCGGTACCGCCATCTCCGACGTCAGGCCGCTCGGCGCGGGGGCCTGGTCGCGGGCCTACGCGTTCGTCCGAGACGGCGCACGCTGGGTCATCCGCTGGAGCGACCTTGACGACAACTTCGCGCGCGACGCCTTCGCCGCCCGCTTCGCCGGTGACGGGCTGCCTATCCCACCGATCACGGACCTCGGACGCGACCGGCTCGGCTTCTTCGCCATTTCTCCGTTCGTGGATGGGAGCGACTACGAGGAGTTGCCGGCCGCGCAGCTCAGCGAGCTGATGCCGTCGCTGCTGGCGATGTTCCGCGCGCTGCGGCGGGTCGACCTCTCCGCCACGACCGGGTTCGGCATCTGGGACGGAGGCGGGAACGGCCTCTCCCCCAGCTGGCACGCCTTCCTGCTCGACGACAAGGACGCGTCCGAAGGCAGCCTGATCCGCGGCTGGCGCGCCCGGCTCGCCGCGTCTCCGCTCGGCACCGGCCCCTACGAGGCGCTCTGGCGGCGGTTCGCGCCGCTGGTCGCCCGCTGCCCGAACGAGCGGCGGCTGATCCACTCCGACCTGCTCAACCACAACCTACTGGCCGGCGACGGGCGGATCACGGCGGTGCTCGACTGGGGCTCGTCGCTCTACGGCGACCCGCTGTGGGACGTGGCCTGGTTCACCTACTGCGAGCCGTGGTATCCGCACTTCCAGGAGATCGGCCTGGCGCGGCGCGTGCTGGAGGACTTCCGCGCCGACCCCGCCGCCGACTCGACGGACATCGCGGCGCGGCTGCGCTGCTACCAGCTGGCCATCGGCCTCGACTCGATCCGTTACAACGCCTGGCGGCGAGCGTGGCCGGACGCCCGTGAGGCGGCGGAGCGCGCGCTTAGCCTGGCGAGGTGAAGGGCGGCCACCTCCCTTCCCGCAGCTGCGGCGACGGGTGCCGCGGGACCGCCGCCCGGATGCATCCCCGCGGTGAGCGACGCCACGCCCGGCGGGCATGGGTCAGGGCAGACCCCGGGCCCGACGTCGTCTCGACCGGCACCGTCATGCCCGTCACCGGTCACGGCCGCGGGTGCTTCCGGCGCGGTCTCCGGCCTGCCAGACCTCCTCGCTGCCCGCCGGTCTACGTATACGTACCGGTCGTCACGTCCGCCGCGTATCCCTCCGGCTAACGCTCGACTAACGCGCGCCTGCCAAACTGAAGCTATCGGGATGTTTCCCATGGGGCCCGGGACGATGTGCCGCGTTGGCGCCCGCCGGTGTCGCCGCGTGAGGCGATACCGCTCGGTCTGATTCAGCCACGTCCGGACGCTCCGTGGCGGGCGGGCCAGGCACCACGCGCTTACGGTGCCGACAGGGGCAGGTCAGGGAGACGTCCCAACCGCGGTCAGCGTTCAGCGGGCGAAGGCGCGAACGCGACATTCGCTGTTCGGGATCTGGGGGGAGGAAGCGCAGACGCCGGTCACGCCGGGGAGGGGGATGAGATGCCCGAGTCGGGCACAGGGCCGGTCGCATCTCGCCTGGTTCACGCATCAAAGGAGTCGGAACGACATGGCGACGCCGCTCACGCGTAAGCTCTCGATCAATGGCACGACACACTGGGTCTCGGTGGACGACGACACTGAGCCGCTCCTCTACGTCCTGCGCAATCAGCTCGGACTAAATGGTCCGAAGTTCGGTTGCGGACTGGCCCAGTGCGGCGCCTGCACCGTCCTCGTCGACGGCACGATCACGCGCTCCTGCGTCAAGAAGATGAACACGCTCAACGACGGCGCGAGCGTGACCACGCTCGACGGGCTGGGGAGGCCGGGGCAGCCACACCCGCTGCAGCAGGCCTTCATCGCGCAGCAGGCCGGGCAGTGCGCCTACTGCGGCAACGCGATGATCATGGGCGCCCTGGGCTACCTGCAGGGACGGATCGCCGCCGGCAACCACGATGTGCCGAGCGAGGACGAGATCAAGCAGTTCCTCTCGGGCGAGTCCCCCGGCTCGCCCCTGGTCTATCTGTGTCGTTGCGGGTCCCACCTCCGGATCGTCCGTGCGATCCAGCAGGCGGCCAAGGAGATGCTCTGATGGCAGGCACGATCTCGCGCCGCCGGTTCCTCGCGCGCGCGGGCACGCTGGCGGTCGCCTTCAGCTTCGCGCCGGCGCTGGCCCATATCCCGTCGACGGTGGCGAGCGCGGCCGGTGCCGCCCCCGACCTGGCCGTCGACTCCTGGCTGGTGATCGAACCCGACGGCTCCGTGACGATCTACAGCGGCAAGGTCGAGCTGGGTACCGGGGTGGAGACGGCCCTGTCCCAGATCGTCGCCGAGGAGCTCTTCGTCGACCTCAACCAGGTCCGGTTCGTCCAGGGTGACACCTCCCTGACGCCGGGCGACAAGGGATACACCGCCGGCAGCCAGACGATCCAGTCGGAGGGGCCGAAGCTACGCGTCGCGGCCGCCACCGCGTTCCAGGCGCTGCTCGCGCTCGCCTCGCAGCAGATCGGCGTGGCGAAGCCCGCGCTGCGCGCGCAGGGCGGGAAGATCGGCATCGGGCACAACCTCAACCGTGCCCGCGCCTACGGCCAGCTGATCGGCCAGGAGCAGATCCAACTCACGTCGGACCCCAATGTGACGCTCAAGGATCCCGCCGACTACACCGTCGTGGGCACACCGGTGCCGCGTCTGGACCTGCCCGACAAGTTCCTGGCGCGGTTCACCTACATGCAGGATGTGCGGGTCGAGGGCATGCTGCACGCGCGCGTCGTGCGCTCGGCCGGGCGAAACGCCAGCTTCGTCAGCCTCGACGCCTCGGCCTGTGCGTCGGTCCCCGGCTTCCTTCAGGTGGTGCAGCAGGGCAACTTCGTCGGCGTGGTCGCCAGCGACGAGTGGGCGGCGATCCAGGCCGCGAAGGTGCTCACGGTGACCTGGCAGCAGGGCCCCGCGCTGGCCGCGGAGGCGGACCTGCCCCAGGCGCTCCAGGACCCGGCCAATATCTATCAGTCCGGCCCGACCGTCCCGCCGGTCGGGGATGTGGATGCGGCGCTGGCCGGGGCGGCCGCGACGCGGGAGGCGACCTACTTCACCCCCTTTCAGATGCACGCCTCGGTCGGGCCGTCCTGCGGCGTCGCGGACGTGCGCAATGCGCCCGACCCGGCGACGGGCATCCAGGCGACGGTCTGGTCCGGCACGCAGGGGGTCTATCCGCTGCAGGGGGCGATCGCGCAGTTACTGAGCCTACCGGCCTCCGCCGTGCACGTGATCTACGCGGAGGCGGCGGGCTGCTACGGGCACAACGGCGCGGACGACGCGGCAGCGGACGCGGCGCTCCTCTCGCAGGCGATGGGGCAGCCGGTCCGCGTGCAGTGGATGCGGCAGGACGAGCACGGCTGGGAGCCGCTCGGTCCGGCGATGGTCCACACGCTGCGCGGCGGGATTGACGCCAACGGCGGTGTGGTGGCCTGGGACCACGAGGTCTGGACCCCGGTGCACTCGACCCGGCCGGGAGGCGCGGCGGGGAATCTCCTCGCCGGACAGGAGACGGGGGCCCTGCCGCCCGCGCTCGGCTCGCCGGTGGGGAGCGGGACGCGCAACCAGCCCGTCAACTACGCCTTCCCGAACAACCGGGTGACGGAGCACGCGGTCGCCAACTTCCTGATGGCCAGGAACGGGAGCGGCAAGCTCGCCGCGACGGCCCCGTTGACCTACACCTTCCCGCGCACGTCGGCGCTGCGCAGCCTGGGCGGCTTCTCCAACAGCTTCGCCAACGAGTCCTTCATGGACGAGCTGGCCGCCGCGGCGGGTGTCGATCCATACGAGTTCCGCATGCGCTACCTGAGTGATCCGCGCGCCGTCGCGGTCATGCAGGCCATGGCAGGGCAGGCCGGTTTGAGCGGCTCCAAGCCGGAGGCGTGGCCCGGGATGAAGAGCGGGCGAGGTATCGCGTACCTCCAGTACGAGAACAGCCTGGCCTACGTCGCCGCGGCCGCGGAGGTGCAGGTGAACCCCGGCACCGGTGCGGTGCAGGTGACGCGGGTGGTCGTGGCCCACGACTGCGGCCAGGTCATCAACCCGGACGGGCTGAAGAATCAGATCGAGGGCAACGTCATCCAGGCAACCAGCCGGACGTTGAAAGAGCAGGTGGCGTACGACGCCAACGGGGTGACGAGCGTCGTCTGGGCGCCGAATCCGACCTACGCCGCGCCGCAGTACACCATCCTGCACTTCACGGAGGTACCCGCGGCGATCGAGGTCGTCCTCATCGACCAGCCGGCGGCGGCGGCGTGGGGCGCGGGCGAGCCGGCTACGGAGGTGATCCCGGCGGCGATCGGCAACGCGATCTTCGACGCGACGGGTGCGCGCCTGCGCACGGCGCCGTTCACGCCCGACCGGGTGCTGGCGGCATTGCCGAGCTAGCCGGTCGCCGGAGCGACGAGACGGTATCCAGCACGGCCGGCGGTGAACCGCTTCCGCCACCGGCCGTGCGCGGGTCGTCGCACGGGTCCCGCCCGTACTCCGGAGCGGAAGCGTTGCCAGGAGCGGCGCCCGGCGAGCAATTCCCGTCGAGCGCGTCGGCCGGAGGCCGACGCGGGTGGCGCATCATGCCGGTCATCTGGACACGGACGCGCGTGATTCATATACTGCCCATGTGAACCCGACGCGTTCGTGATCTGGGCGGCCGACGATGAGCGCAATTCCGTGGCCCGAGCGCCACGACGTCGAGCGCGCCGCGTCCGCGAGGTCCATCGATACGCCTTCGATCCTCCGGATCCGGCTCCTGGGTGGATTCCGCGTCTCCGCGGGAGACGTCGAGCTGCCGGGCGCTGCCTGGCGGAGCCGCAAAGCTGCGCAGTTGGTCAAAGTGCTGACCCTGGCGCCGGACCACGCGTTGCACCGCGAGCGGCTCCACGAGACCCTGTGGCCCGAGCTCGACCACACCGCCGCGGCGAACAACCTCCGGCAAACCCTCCATGTCGCCCGTCGCGTGCTGCGGCCGCTGCCGATCGACGCGTCGGCTCTGCTGCAGCTCCAGGGGGAGCGCGTCCGGCTCTATCCGTCCGAGCGGCTGTGGGCCGACGTCCGGGCGTTCGAGGCCGCCGCCCACGCCGCCCGGCGCGCGGACGAGCCGACCGCGCACTGGGAGGCCATCGACCACTACGCGGGCCCGCTCCTGCCGGACGACCTGTACGAGGACTGGGCGACAGCACGGCGCGAGGCGCTGGCGGCCACGCATCTGGCCCTGCTGCACGATGCGGCGGCCCTCCACGAGGCGCGCGGCGAGCACTCGGCGGCGCTGGCGGTGCTGCGCGCGATCACGGAGGTCGAGCCCGCCGACGAGGCCGCGCACGTCCGGCTGATGCGGCTCTACGCGCTGACCGGTCGCCGTCCGCTGGCGCTGCGCCAGTACCGGCAGCTGGCCCACGCCCTGGCCCGAGAGCTCGACGCGACGCCGGAGCCGGCCACCCAGGAGCTGTTCGAGGCCATCAGGCGCGGTGACCTGGCCGCGTCGCCCGGGAGATCGCATCAGGATGCCCCCAGCCCCGCGGCCATCCGTCCGGCCACCAACTTGCCGCACGCGCTGAGCAGCTTCATCGGTCGCGAGCGCGATGTGGCAGAGATTACGCGGTTGATGGCCGACCACCGGCTGGTGACGCTGACCGGCCCGGGCGGCGCCGGCAAGACGCGGCTCGCCGTCGAGGTAGGCTGGCGACAGGTCGACGACCGGCCCGATGGCGTCTGGCTGGTCGAACTGGCGGCGCTGACCGACGCGACACTCGTCGCCCAGACCGTCGCCGACGCGCTCGGCATCCAGGTCCCGGGCGGTGCCGACCCGTTGGCGATCCTGGTCGCAAGATTGCGGGACCGTGCACCGCTGCTGATCCTGGACAACTGCGAGCACCTGATTGGCGCCTGCGCCGACCTGGTGGAAACGCTGCTCCACGCCTGCCCCGCCGTCCGGGTGCTGGCCACCAGCCGGGATGCCGTGCGCGTGCATGGTGGGCGGCCGTGGCGCGTTCCCCCGCTGCCGCTGCCGGAGATCGGCGCGGAGCTGGAGGCGCTGGCGGCCAACGACGCGGTGCGCCTATTCGTCGACCGCGTCCACTGGCATCAACCGGAGCTGACCCTGACCGCCGACAACGCCGACGCGATCACCACGATCTGCCGCCGGGTCGAGGGACTGCCCCTGGCGCTGGAGCTGGCGGCGGCGCGCGCCGCCATCTTGAGCCTACCCCAGCTGGCCAGCCGGCTCGTCGACGTGCTCGGCGTGCTGGTCGGCGGCACGCGACGGGCCCCCAGCCGGCAGCAGACGCTGCGGGCCACGCTGGACTGGAGCCACGCGCTGCTGGAGGGGCCGGAGCAGGTCCTCTTGCGGAGGCTGGCGGTCTTCGCGGGTGGCTGGTCGCTGGCGGCGGCGGAGGCGGTCTGTGCGGGGGATGAGGTGCCGGCCGAGGGCGTGTTGGGGTTGCTGGGACAGCTGGTGGAGCGGTCGCTGGTGCCGGTCGACGTCGACGGGGACGAAGCGCGCTACCGCCTGCTGGAGCCGGTGCGGCAGTACGCGGCGGAGCGGCTGCAGGCGAGCCGGGAGGCCGGCACGGTGCGGGATCGGCACGCCCGCCACTACCTCGCCCTCGCGGAGGAGGTGGAGCCGCAGCTGTCCGGCCCCGAGCAGGCCGTCTGGCTGCAGCGCCTGGAGCGCGAGCAGGACAACCTGAGGGCGGCCCTACGCACCCTCGGGAGCCGCGGAGACGCCGATGGCGCGCTTCGCCTGGCGGCCGCGCTCGGACGGTTCTGGTGGGCGCGCGGCCACTTCACCGAGGGGCAGCGGTGGTTGACCCAGACCCTGGCGCGCGCGCCCGGGGCATCGCGCGAGACCCGCCTGGCCGCGCTGGACGCGGCGTTCACCCTGGCCCACCGGCAGGGCGACTATGCCGCGGCGCGGGCCGTTACCGAGGAGAGCCTGGAGATCGCCCAGGCGCACGACGACCGGCGAGCCATGGCGTGGTCGCTCGCCTACCTGGGGATGGTCGCGGCCGAGACCGGCGGTAACGATCACCTCTCCCTGTTCGAGGAGAGTCTGGCGCTGTTCCGTGAGGTCGATGACGCGGCCGGCATCGCCGAGGTGCTCAACATGCTGGGAGAGGTCAGGCGGCTGCAGGGAGACGACCGGGCGGCCGAGCGGCTCTACGAGGAGAGCCTGGGACTGTGGCGGGAACTCGGCGACCAGCAGTACATCGCGACCGTGCTGCACAACCTCGGCCGGCTGGCGCAGCGGCAGGGTGACACCCGGCGCGCGGTCGCGTTACTGGCGGACAGCCTGACGCGCTTCCAGTGCCTGCAGATCCCCAACGGCGTCGCCCTCTGCCTGCGTGGCCTGGCCGGGGTCGCGGTCGAACTGCAACGGCTGGAGCCGGCGGCGCGCATCCTCGGCGCCGCCGGGGCGCTGGCAGAGCGGGTGGGCGTGGTGGAGGACTCGGCCGACCGCGCGCAGTCGGAGTCCGCGCTGGAGGCCGCGCGGTCCCGACTCGGGGCGGAGCAGTTCGCCGCCCTCTGGTCGGCCGGCAAGGAGTTCTCCATGGACGCTGCCGTAGCGGAGGCGCTGGCATTCGCGGATCCCGACGCACCGGTCGACCCGTTGGCTCGCCTCACCCCGCGCGAGTACGCGGTCGCGCGGTTGGTCGCGCGGGGACTGACCAACGCCCAGATCGCCGCGGAGCTCCGCCTCGCCGTGCGGACGGTCGACACCCACGTCAGCCGTGTCCTGCGCAAGCTCGGCGTCTCCAGCCGCCACGCGGTCGGCGACTGCCTGGCCCAGCCCGGCGCCGAGTTCGACGCTCCATGACTGCCTCCCGCGAGCCAGCCCGTCGTCGGACCGGGCGAGGTGGTGGCCGACCCGGAGAGTGAGGTCCTCACCGTGACGGCGGAGGGAGCCCAGGCCTCCGTCCGCCCGAATGCTCGGATCGCCGCGCGTTCAGCGAAACAGTGAACCAGCGATCCGGTGATCCATGGTAGAGTCGCGGTCTCCAGGCGGATCGCCGGCCGGCCGGACGGAGCCGGTCGGCGCGACGCATGGGCGTCTCCCGGTGCGCGCGAGAGGATGACGTCAGGTGGCCAGGAGTTCGCTCACGGTCGAGCAGATATTGACGCTGCTGGCGGCGACGCCAAAGCGCATCGCCGCGCTGACCGCGGATCTGGCTCCGGCGCAACTGCAGACGGCACTCGCCCCCGATGAGTGGTCCGCCAACGACGTGCTGGCCCATCTCCGGTCGTGTGCCGACGTCTGGGGCGGCTGCATCACGGCGATGATCGCCGAAGACCGGCCGACGCTGCGGGCGATCAATCCCCGCAGCTGGATCAAGCGGACGGACTATCCCGAGCTGGAGTTCCAGCCCTCGCTGCGCGCCTTTACCACGCAGCGCGCCGAGTTGATGGCCGTGCTGGAGCCGTTGCCGTCCGAAGGCTGGTCCCGCGCGGCGACCGTGACGGGGGCGGGAGCGGTCCTCGAGCGAACCGTGCTGTCCTATGCGCAGTGGCTGGCTCGTCACGAGCGACCGCACGTCAAGCAGGTCGAACATCTCGTCGGCAGCCTGCGCGCGTAGCCACGGCGACCCCACGAGCCGGCGCCCGGGCGACGCAGTCGGCGACGCGGCTGGTGGCCGCTCCCGACCCAGGAGTATCGACATGGGCGCCATAGGGCGGTGAGGTGACACCCCGTCCGAGGGACGGGGCACCGCGCAGCCACCCGGCGCGCGCCCGTGGCCGGGGGCGAGACCGACCCCATCTCAAGCCAGCGGCGATGGGCAGTGAGCAGCCAGGCTCAGCGACGTGGACGCTGCCGGTCGGCGGCCCGAGCGTGCGCGTCGACGAGGAGGGAACGGGCCATCTCGCCGGTCGCCTCGCCGGGGTTGAGGATCGAGACCCACCCCTGAGTCGCGTAGACCGGGTGCGGGAGAACG
>DATKRJ010000215.1:0-78692 GCA_035532355.1 Thermomicrobiaceae bacterium
GTCATGGAGCTGGTGGAGGGCGGGACGCTCAAGCAGCACATCCGGGAGCACGCGCCGCTGCCCATCCCCGCGGCCCTCGCCCTGACCGCCCAGGTCCTGCAGGGTCTGGCCGCCATCCACGCCGCCGGCATCGTCCACCGCGACGTCAAACCCCAGAACGTTCTGCTGGCGCCCAACGGCACCGCCAAGCTCACCGACTTCGGCATCGCCCGCGGCGCCGACGGCGGCCTGACCGAGACCGGGGTGGCGCTGGGCACTGCCGCCTACATGGCCCCCGAGCAGGCGGTGGGCGCCCCGCTCGGGCCGCCCGCCGACCTGTATGCCGTCGGCGTGCTGCTGTTCGAACTCCTGACCGGGCAGTTGCCCTTCCCGGGCGACAACCCGGTGCAGGTGCTCTACCAGCAGGTGCACGTCGTCCCGCCGCGCCCGCGGGGGCTGAACCCGGCCATCCCCGTCTGGCTGGAGGCGGTGGTGCTGCGAGCGCTGGCCAAGGACCCGGCGCGGCGCTACGGGGACGCGGCCAGCCTGGCGCGGGCGCTGGCGGGGGACGGCGCGGCGGCCGAGGAGACGCGGGCCCTCGGCCTGGTCGCATCGCCGAGCGTCCCCGTCGCCGTCGCCGAAGAAATCCCGGCGGCGACCGGCGGGGCTTTATTGAGTCGGCCGGGGACGTTGCTGGTGGCAGCACTCATCGTGCTACTCGGCGCTCTCATCCTGATTGCCGGTCGGATCCCGAGCGGGTCGGGGTTGAGCGCGGCGGCTCCGGCGCATCCTGTACAGATCGCGGCAACTCCGGGAGCGACACCTGCCGTCACACCAATGCCAACCAGTACTCCGACACCGACCGCCACCCCGGCGCCAACGCCCGCTCCCAGCCCCACCCCCGCACCGACGGCGCAGCCGGCGCCCGCCGCCCCGGTCCGGCAGCCGGCACCGCCACCCGCCAGCGGCGGCGGCAACGGCAACGGCCGGCACAAGCACGGGCACGGCGACGGACTGGCAATCCTGATCGTCGTCGGCGGCGCGGCCCTGCGCCGGTCCTCGCGTCCGGACAGGCGTGGGTGTCCGGGACACACCGCTACGGGCACCACCAGCCACGGCATGGCGGCACCCCTGAGGAGCCAACGCTAGCGTTACTCGACACGCCCCTTGAACTCAATCCTCGGCAGGCTCGACTTTACGCCAGCGGCGCTGCATCAGACCGAGCACCAGCATGCCCAGGATGAGCAGACCACTCATCGCGGACACGATCTCGCCGTCGCGCACCAGCGGTGGCTGAAAGCGGAACACGACCTGATGGTTTCCCGCCGGCACCGCGACCGCGCGGAAGAGCCCGTCCGCCGTCGCCACGGCCGTCGGCCGTCCGTCGACCGTCGCGACCCAGCCGGGATAGTTGACGTCCGCCAGTACCAGAACGGCCGGACGGTCGGTGCTGACCTGGAGCGTGACGATGTCATTGCTCGCGCTGGTGAAAGTCACCGCTCCGCGCCCGCCGGCCTGGGGCGCAGCGAGCGAACCTGTCAACAGCACCGCCGCGCGAGGGTTGAAGTCCTTGCGGCGGATTACGTCGAGCGCCGTCGCGACATTGACCCCGGTCGCCTGGTAGGTGAGCCAGGCGCGCGGCATGGCCGCGGAGTTCTGCCAGACGACCAGTCCGTTCGCGCTGTGCAGCATCGGGGTGAACGTCGCCGGCGGCTGCGTCCTGGCGTCGCCGACCAGATAGCGAGCTCCCAGCAGGTCGTAGAGCGGCAAGGTACGATTGGCGACCGCCGCCTGCAGCGCGGCATCGTAGTCTGCCAACTGCATCGGGTCGAACAGCCCGCCGACGTCATCGATTCCGGCCACAGCCGCCAGGTCCGGCTGCCAGCTCGGGGCCACGGACTCGATCCGGTACGGACCTTCGGTAGCCAGCCGCGACTGAAGGAAGGCAACGGCCTCCTGCTGACGGTATCCGGCCACCACGTCCGCCGACGTCGGGTTGAACCCGGCGGTGGCGCCGAAGAGGTCGAACACGATCAGGGCGATCGCCGCCAGCGCGGCCGGTGCGCCGCCGAGGTGCCGGCGTCGTACGGTCCAGAGGAGAACGGCGCCGAGGGCGAGGTAGAACGCGAGCAGGTTCAGCCCGTCGACGGCAATGACCGGGCGGTTGGACGGGGCGTTGACGCCCAGGATCAGGCTGTAGAAGAGGGGCAGTACCAGGAAGAGCAGGGCAGCCAGGACCACCAGGAGCACGCGCAGCGCCGAGGACAGCACGGGATCGAGCCTCACGGCACGGTTCGAGTCATGCCGCGAGATCTCGGTCACCCCGAGGCCGGCGAGCAGGGCGAGGCCCAGGTCAACGAAGACGAGCGTGCGGGCGGGAGCGCGGACGAGGCCAAAGAGGGGCACGAAGCGAAAGATCCAGCCGTGGAGCGGCGTCTCCGGCCCCAGCGCGTAGAGCAGGGCCACGACCACGAGCCCGGCGAGGAACAGGCGCGCCGGTCCCGGACGCACCCCGAGCGCCACCGCCGCGAGGATCAGCGTCGCGATCCCGACGTAGGACCAGATCTCACCGCTCGAGAACGCGCCCCAGTAGTCGGTCGGATTGCTGCCGAACACCTTGGGCACGATGAGGTGCAGCAGCGCCACCGGCTCGACACTGAACTCGGTGGACTGTGCGTAGCTCAACGCGGACCGGACGGACAACCGGGCGAGCTGCAGGGACGGCAGCAGCATCGGTGCGGCGAGGCCCACGCCGGCCGCGACCGCTACCCCGACACGCACGACCTGACCGGACAGTGGCCGGACGAGCGGACGCCAGTCGACTCCGCTGCCCGCCTCCAGGCTATCGGTCAGGGCCGGAGCCGTCCCGCCGAGGATTGGCGCCGACGCGGGCCTGAGACGCGAGAAGAGGTCGAGATGCAGGACGACCCAGAAGATCCACCAGGCGAACCCCGCGGTCAGCCCGTAGAGCAGCATCTGCTGATGGCCGCCGGTCGTCATCAGGAAGACGACCACCGCTGTCGCCGCGGCCCACGTCCAGGAGGCGCGGACGACCGCCAGGCGGAGTGTGAGAAGCAGCCAGGGGATCCAGGCAGCCACCGAGAGCATCGAGTAGTGCCCAAGGTGGGCGACCATGAAGCCGCCGTAGGGCAGCACGAGCCCGGCGGCAACGCCGCCGAGCCGAGACGCACCCAGCGACCGCGCCAGGAGGTAGACGCCAAGGCTGGCGATCAGATAGTGCGCGATAGCCAGCATCTCGAGGGTGCCGTACTGGAAGGGGCGCGCCAGCGCGTCGGCCAGCAGGTTGGGCGGATACAGCACCGCGGCCTGGAAGTTCGCCAGCTGCGGCATGCCGCCGTGGAGATACGGGTTCCAGAGCGGCAGCTGCCCGGCGCGGATGGCCGCCGCCGAGACGGCCTGCAGCGGGAAGAAGAACGAGTTGAGGTCGCCGCCGCCCTGCGGGACCTCGGCCGACGTGAGCAACGGCTGCCAGAAGAAGAGGAGCCAGCCGAGAATCAGGCCGCCAATCGCGCCGATCTCGGCGGTAAGTCCCGTTCTTTGCCGACGGTCCAGGCGGTAACCCGCCACGGCAGCCAGCGCCCAGACCACGGCGACGGCCGGAACGAGCCACAGCGGCAGCAGCCCGTGGGTGCGCGGCGCGAGGTCGGCGAGCGGCACGAGCCCTCCGCGTAACGCCCCGGGCATGCCGGAGCCGCGCGCCTCAGCCTGCCGGCGCGGCCCGCCGGCGACGAGGCTCAGACGTTGAACAGGAAGTTGGCGACGTCGCCGTCCTGGACGACGTAGGTCTTCCCCTCGAGCCGCAGCTTACCGAGCTTTCGCGCCTCGGGAAGTCCCCCGGCTGCGATCAGGTCGTCGTAGGCCACGATCTCGGCGCGGATGAAGCCGCGCTGGATATCCGAGTGGATCTCGCCGGCTGCCTCGACGGCGGGCGTTCCACGATGGATCGTCCACGCGCGCACCTCGTCGGGTCCCACCGTGAAGAACGACATCAGGCCCAGCAGGTCGTACGAGATTCGGATGACCCGGTCGCGACCGGACTCACTAATACCGAGGTCGCCCATGAACAGGGCGGCGTCGTCCGGATCGAGGCGCGCGATCTCTGCCTCGATCTTCCCCGCCAGCGCGTCGATGAGAATCCCGGGCCGGCTAAACCGCTCCCGAGCCGACGCCACCAGCTCCTGGGTCGGCCCGCCGAGCTGCTCCTCCCCGACGTTGATAAGCACGAGCAGCGGCTTCGCCGTCAGGAAGCCAAAGCCGCGCAGGAGTCGATCCTCCTCGGGATCGAGCTCGACCTCCCGAATCGGGATGCCCTCCTCGACCGCACCGCGCAGCCGTTGCAGCGCCGCCTGCTCCCGCTCGAATGCCTCGCGCTCGGGACCGCGGAGCTTGGGAATCTGCGCCGCCAACCGCTGCAGTCGTTTCTCGATCAGGCCGAGGTCGGAGAAGGAGAGCTCGAGGTTCATCGTCTCGATGTCGCGCAGCGGGTCGACCGAGCCCTCGGGGTGCGGGGCCGCCGGGTCGTCGAACGCGCGCACGACGTGGACGAGGGCGGCGCCCTGGCTGAGATACCCCAGAAGGCGTCCGCTCAGCCCCTGCTCGTGGATACCTTTGGCGACGCCGGCCACGTCGTAGTACTGCACGTCCGCCGGGACGGTGCGGCGGGGCTTGAACATGTCGGTCAGGATGCTCAGCCGCTCGTCGGGCACTTTGACGGTGGCGAGGTTGGGCTCCTCATCGCCGCTCGAGAACACACCGGTCGGCGCCTCAGACTGGGTGAGCGCGTTGAATACGGTCGTCTTCCCGCTCTGCGGTAGTCCGATAATAACCAACTGCAGGGACATGCTCGCTCCCGACCTGCCGCCACTGTCGCAGGCTGACGCCACGGCCGTGGCTCAGCGCGCCCTAGGTTGTACCACGATCAGCCTTGCCGGCGGGCGATAGCGGCAGCGGCGGCACAGCCGCACCGCGGCCCGACCGCTTCGGTTGGGGGCTCGCCTCACCCATACGGACGTGCTGGCTTCGTCGCTGCGGTGCATACCGCGCCCGGCCGAGTGCCGGCGGGGCGCGGCGCGGATGGCATTGTGGCCTGACTCATAGACCGAGGCGTCAACGGGCGAGCAGCGGGTCGGCGACGCCGACCTCGGCGAAGGCGCCGGCGCGCAGGCGGCACGAGTCGCAGACGCCACAGGGCGAGAGCCCGCCCTGGTAACATGACCAGGTCAGTCCGTAGTCGATGCCGAGGGCCAGCCCGAGCCGCACGATGCCCGCCTTCGGCAGGTGCAGGAGCGGCGCGATCACCGGGATGCGCCGGCCCGTCTCGACGAACTGCTTGCTGGCGAGGTCCGCCGCGCGCTGGTAGGCGGAGACGAACTCTTCCCGGCAGTCAGGGTAGCCGGAGTAGTCGACCTGGCTCACGCCGAGGTAGATCGCGCCCGCGCCCACGATCTCTGCGTAGCCCGAGGCCACCGCCAGGAAGATCAGGTTGCGTGCCGGGACCCAGGTCGTCGGGACGCCGCCGGTGGTCGGCTCGGTGGGGATCGGTCCGTAGCCGGTCAGGCTCGATCCACCCAGCGCGGCGAGGTCGATCCGCACGACTCGGTGCTCGGCCGCCTGGAGCGCGCGGGCGACGGTCGCGGCCGCGTCGAGCTCACGGTGGTGGCGCTGGCCGTAGTCGAATGAAAGCGCGAAGATCTCCTGGCCCGACGCGCGCGCGAGGTAGGCGACGGTAGTGCTGTCCAGGCCGCCGGAGATGAGGACGACCGCGCGTCGCGACGCGGGCTCCACGACCGATGTCATCGCGGGCCAACCTCCTGGGATCGGTGATCGAACTCACGGCGTGGTGAATGTGGAGCGGGGATGAGCATCAAACGCATTGACCCTTCGGCCCCCCCCCGGCGCGGCGCCTCGCGACGGCCCTGGTGGCTCCAGCCCCTGTCGATTCTGGCGTCGACGGGTGCGGCGCTGGCCACGGTGGCATGGCATAGGCGCTGGGAGGGCGCGATCGACGGCACTCCTCGTCGCGGCCTCATGGATGGGCTCTGTCACGGGGGCACCGCGCTCGCCGTGGCGCTGCCGGCACTCCCCTACGTCCGCGAGCCCGCCGCGTTTCTGCGGGTGGTCCTTTCGACAGCGCTGCTGCTCGACCTCGACCACATCCCCGCGGCCCGCTCGTTTCATCTGGCACGCACCATGACGATGGAGCACCGCCCGCCATCCCATTCGGTGCTGACGCCGTTGCTGTTCGCGATCCTGGCCGAGCGCTGGCGACCCGAGCGCCATCTGGGCCTGGCGGCTCTGCTCGGCCTCGGCTCGCACCTGCTGCGAGATCTCGGCACCGGTGGGGCGCCGATCGTTCACCCCCGCCGGATCGTCACCGTACCGTACCGGGTGGTCGTCCCACTCCTCGGGCTCGTGGCGATTTCGAGCCGGCACGCCACCCGCCGTCGCTTCGGCACCCGCCTATTGCGCCTGGCGTTCAGCGTCTGAGTCTCTGGCACCTCCCACGCCGTCTCCGGGTGTGATTCAATCGTGCGCCGGATCTCGGACGGCGCGCTTGAGGCATCGACGCGGGGGAGCAGCAGGAATGGCTCAATTTCACGGTGGCCTGGGTGAGGCGCTCGTGGTCATCTACCTGGGAATCGCGGTCGCCTCCTGGATCCTGGCTCGCCGCCAGGGCCTCCCAGCCTGGCTGACTGGCACGGCCCACGCGCTCCTCGGCATTCAGATCGTGCTCGGCATCATCCTGTTCGTGCGGCACCCACACGCGGTTCCCTGGACGCACCCGGTGTTCGGTCTGCTGGCCGTGCTCGCGCTCGGATTGATGGCACCGCTACGTCGCCGCTACAGCCGCGGAGCCGCCATCGGGATCACCTCGCTGGTGGTCGGCATCCTCGCGCTCGTCGCCGTGACCATCGCCGTCACCCGGTGAGGCAGCGAGCCGCCCAGAGAAGGCGACAAACGACCACTACAACTCGCTGATCACCGGCATAATCATCGGTCGCATCTTCGCGTGGCGGTAGATCTGACGGCTCAGCACGTTCTTCGTCCGGCTGACCAGGTAGCCGTAGCTGAAGCCGCCCTTCTGGCGCTTCTCCAGGAACTTCTTCAGCTCTTCCTCCGCCCGCTCCAGCACCCACGGTTCGATCTGTCCGTCGAGTCCCTGAGCAGAGACATCGGGACCGGCGATCAGGTTCCCGCTCTCGCGGTCGACGATCATGGTGGCGATGATGACGCCGGCCTTGGCGATCTCACTGCGCTGGCGCAGGATCACGTTGCGGTTGCCCAGGATGTCGACCAGCACCGCGCCGCTCTCCACCGTGCCCTCACGCCTGGCGCTGTCGCGGCCGAGGCTGATCTCACAACCCAGGTCCGGGATCAGCACTTGCTGCTCGCCGTAGCCAACATCCATCGCGAGGTCGCGGTAGAGCGACAGGTGGCGGTACTCACCGTGGATGGGGATGACGAAGCGCGGCCGGATCAGGCGGAGCATGAACTTGAGCTCCTCCCGGCTCGCGTGCCCGGACACGTGGATTGTCGGCTCGATGGCCGAGTAGATGACGTCCGCACCGCGCCGGAAGAGCTGGTCGATGGTCTGTGAGACCGTCTCCTCGTTGCCCGGGACCGGCGTGGCCGAGAAGATGACGGTGTCGCCCTTCTGGATCCGAATCGCCGGGTGTTCGCCGCTGGCGATGCGGGCCAGGGCGGCACTCGCCTCCCCCTGGCTGCCGGTCGTCAGAAAGAGGACCTGGTCACGCGGCAGCTTGGTCGCCACGTCGACAGGGACGATCACGCCGTCCGGGGGCGTCAGGTAGCCGAGCTCCATCGCGATCCGGGTGCTCTGCTCCATGCTGCGGCCCGAGATAGCCACCCTGCGACCGTGGCGGTAGCCGGCGCGGATCGCCTGATCGATCCGCGTGATGTTCGACGCAAACGACGTCAGCACGACCCGACCCTTGGCCGCGCCGATCGTGCGGTATAGGGTCTCGCTGACGACCGCTTCCGACGGGGTATGGCCCGGCCGCTCGACGCGCACGGCGTCCGAGAGCAGTAGCAACACGCCCTCGTCGCCGATCTCGCGCAGACGCGCCTCGTCCGTCGGCGGACCCAGCGGCGGCGTGGGGTCGAATTTGTAGTCTCCGGTGTGCACCAACCAACCCAGCACGGTCTTGAGGCCGATCGCGAAGCTACCGGGGATGCTATGGGTGACCGGGATGAACTCGGCAGTGAAGTGCTTGCCAAGCCGGTACTGCTGACGTGGTTCGATGATCTGGAACTGCGCCAGGTTGGTCACGCCCGCCTCGTCGAGCTTGGCCCGCACGTAGGCGATCGCCAGCGCGGAGCCGTAGATCGGGATCGGGGCCCGGCTCTTGAGCAGCGGCAGCAGGTACGGCAGGCCGCCGATGTGGTCTTCGTGGCCGTGCGTCAGCAGGATCGCCCGCAGGCGATCGATGTTCTGCACCACGTATGAGATGTCCGGGACGATCAGGTCGACGCCGCGCATCTCCTCTTCCGGGAACTTTGTTCCCAGATCGACCATGATCATGTCCCCGCGGTACTCGTAGACGGTGCAGTTCTTGCCCACCTCGCCGATGCCACCGAGGGGAATCACTCGAATGCGCGGACGCGCCATGTGTCAGCCCCGCTCCTGCCTGTCGCCAATCCGGCGCGTTGTCGTCGCGCCCTACAGATCATCTCACGCGGCGGCCAGGACGTCACGTCGACCGGTCGGTGATTGCGCGGGTCACGTCAGAAAGGTTCGCTTTCGCCCGTCAGTCTCCGTTCGTCGTCGGAAGTTCGCTGCTCACGATAGATCCGTGCCCCGGCGGGGTTCCCCGCGGCGTGGATCCGCGTGCTCCCTGTGCGGCCCCGATTCGCCGGCGCGGTGCCTCGTGGCCGCCGGGCGGCGCCGTTGCGTGGTCGCGTGTTGCGTTGTTCCGTGTCTTTGCCTTGACATGCGCCGATGGCAATCCTTAAGATGCTCCTTCACAATCTCCCGGTGGGGGCGTTAAGGGGCGGGTGGATGACTGAGCTGCTGTACCTCGCTGACAGCTACGTGCGTGATTTCGATGCGATCGTCACCGAGGTCCGTGGCGACGCCGTCGTCCTGGATCGCACCGCTTTCTATCCCGGAGGCGGTGGCCAGCCGAACGACGAGGGAACGCTGGCTGCCGGAGACCGGATGTGGCGGGTAGCGCGCACCGGCAAGGATGCCGGCGCGATCGTGCACGCGCTCGACGGCGGCGATCCACCGGAGCCCGGCACTCCGGTCCACGGGGCTCTCGACTGGGAACGACGCTACCGCCTGATGCGGACCCATACGGCCCTCCACGTGCTCTGTGGCGTCGTGTTCCGGGAATATGGTGCACTGGTCACCGGCGGGAACATGGCGCCGGACAAGGCGCGCATGGACTTCGAACTGGACGATCTCAACCCGGAGCGCGTGGCCCACATCGGGGCCCTGGCGAACGACCGCATCCACGCCGGTCTTCCCGTCTCGTGGCGCAGCCTGCCCCGCTCCGAGGCCTTCGCCATCCCCGACCTGGTCCGCACCAAGATCAACCTCCTGCCGGAGGGCATCACCGAGGTGCGCATCGTGGAGATCGCCGGCCTGGACCTGCAGGCCGACGGAGGGACACACGTCCGGAACACCCACGAGGTCGGCGGTATCGCCGTCGTCGGCACGCGCAGCAAGGGACGCATCAACAAGCGCCTGGAGATCGTGCTGGTTGACGCGCCGTCTCCGCGGGCCACGGCGGAGGAGCGGCCGTGACCATCGACTGGCGGCGAGCGCTGGCATCGCGCGCGGATTGGCTCAAACCGCTGTCTCCGGATGCGTTCGTCGACGTCTCCGCGCACCCAGATCTGGTGCTGCTGGCGGGCGGCACTCCCCCGATCGAGTGCCTGCCGATCGAACGGCTCGCCTGGGCCAACGCCCGGGTGTGGGCCGAGGTCGACCCGACCATCCTCTACTACGGCGAGGTCGAGGGCTATGAGCCGCTGCGCGCGCTGATCGTCGAGCGCATGCGCCGGCGCGGGGTTTCGACCTGCGTCGAGGACGTGATCGTCACCAACGGCTCACAGCAGGGGCTCGACTTCGTGGCGCGGGCCTTCGTCGAGCCGGGCCAACGGGTGATCGTCGAGGAGCCGACCTACTTCGGCGCGCTCCAGGTGTTCGACGCCTACCAGCCGGAGTACGTCACCGTCGCCATCGACGAGCACGGCATGCTGCCGGCGGCGCTCGAAGCGGTGCTGGCCTCCGAGCCGCGGCCGCGCCTGATCTACAGTGTGCCGACGTTCCAGAACCCCACCGGGGTCACGCTGAGCACGAGCCGGCGGCGCGAGATCCTGGCACTCGCCGCCCGCTACAACGTCCCGATCGTCGAGGACGACCCTTACGGAGAGCTGTGGTACGACGGCGGAGATCAGGGGCCACTGCGCGCGCTCGACCCCTCGGTGATCTATCTGGGGAGCTTCTCGAAGACGCTCGCGCCGGCCCTGCGCATGGGTTGGATCGTCGCCCCGACGGTCATCCGCCCGATCTTTCGCAACATCAAAGAGGCCGTCGACATTCAGAGCGACCGGATGGTCCAGCGGGCGGTGGCGCTCGCGGCCGGCGACGGCTGGCTGGACGAGCACGTGAGCCAGGCGCGCGCGGTGTACCGGCGGCGGCGCAACCGGCTGCTCGACGCGCTAGAGCGCGAGATGCCGGCGGATGTGCGCTGGACTGAGCCGGCCGGCGGGTTCTTCGTCTGGGTAACGCTGCCGGACGACGTCGACAGCGCCGCACTCCTCACGGATTGCGTCGCCAACGGCGTCGCCTACGTGCCGGGCTTCCCCTTCTACCCGGACGGTCGTCGGTCTCCGGCGTTCCGCCTGGGCTTCTCGACGCTGCCGGAGGAGCGCACGGCGCTGGGCGTGCGACGATTGGGTCAGGTTCTGCGCGCGCGGCTGGGATAGACCGGGCGAGCAGTGCGCGAGACGAGGGCGCGGTGCCTGGTCACGACGATACTACCTGGGATATCGACGGGCGCGAGGTCGACCTGTCGAATCTCGACCGTGTGCTCTGGCCGCGCAGCGGGCTCACCAAAGCGGACCTGATCCACTACTATCGCGACGTCGCGCCGGTCATCGTCCCCTACCTCACGGCGCGTCCGCTCACGCTGCGGGTCTTCCCGGACGGGGTGGACCGCCCCGGCTTCTACCTGCGCGACCTTCCGGCCGGCGCGCCCGACTGGCTACGCTGCGCGCCCTATCAGCCAGAGACCCGCCCCGGCGAGCGCTGCGTGCCGCTGATCGACGGTGCGGCCGGTCTGGTCTGGTATGCGGACCGAGGCGGCATCGAAGTCCACCTCTGGCCCTGCACGGTCGCGGCGCTCGATCGGCCGGACTGGGTAGTCTTCGACCTGGACCCGGGGCCGGACGTGGGCTTCGAGCGCGTGCTGGACGCGGCGACGCTCGTGCGTGACGAATTGGATCGCCTCGGCGTGACCGGACTGCCGAAGACCAGCGGCGGACGCGGGCTGCACGTGTTCGTGCCGGTCGAGCCGAACGTTCCGTTCGCGAGCGCCCGAGACTGGGTGAAGGCTATAGCAGCGCGCCTGAGCGAACTACAACCCGACCTCATTGGCACGGCCGGCGGACGCACCCATCGGCAGGGGTTGGTCACGATCGACCACGCGCAGAACAGCCTCGGGCGCAACACGGCCGCGCCGTACACGCCGCGCGCGACACCCGACGCCACGGTCTCGGCCCCGCTGAGCTGGGACGAGGTGGAGACGGGCACGCTCCGCCCGGGCGATTTCACCCTCCTGACACTGCCCCGGAGACTCCGAGACGTCGGCGACCCGTGGCGCGCCGCGCTCGACGCTCCTCGCCACCGCCTTCCGACGGACCGGGTGACGCCCGCCTGATCGCCGGACCCGCCACGACCCATGCGTCCGTACGCGGGGAAGCGGAGCAGCCAACGTGGTACACTTGTGTGTTGATGGGCCAATCCCGACGGGCATTCGCAGGGATCAGGATGCAAGACCGCGCAACGCGATGGCACGCGACCACGATCCTCGGCGTCCGGCGCGACGGCGTGGTCGCCGTGGCCGGTGACGGACAGGTGACCTTCGGCGACGTCATCATGAAGCACCACGCGCGCAAGATTCGGCCGCTCCTCGATGGACAGGTTGTAGCCGGCTTCGCCGGGGCCGTGGCGGACGCGCTGACGTTGTTCGAGAAGTTCGAGGCGCACCTGCGCGACTGGGACGGCAACCTGCGCCGGGCCTCCGTGGAACTGGCCAAGGAGTGGCGCACGGACCGCTACCTCCGTCGGCTCGAGGCGCAACTGATCGTGGCCGACGGCGACCAGGTGCTGGTGCTCTCCGGCGAGGGTGACGTCATCGAGCCGGACGACGGGATCGTGGCGATCGGAACGGGCGGTCCCTATGCCACGGCGGCGGCGCGCGCGCTGATCCAGCACACCGGCCTGAACGCCAGACAGATCGCCGAGGCAGCCATGCGCATTGCCGCAGACCTCTGCATCTATACCAACGACCACATTGTGATTGAGACAACCAGACAGCATGAGCCTAGTCAAGACGAATGAGTTGCCCGCGTCGGGCACTCCGGAAGGACCCCTGTCGGCCGACGCGCACATCACGCCGCGGCGCATCGTGGATGCGCTCGATCGCTACATCGTCGGCCAGCAGGACGCCAAGCGCGCGGTTGCGATCGCCCTGCGCAGCCGGTGGCGGCGCCAGCAGCTCGACGACACGATGCGCCAGGAAGTGACGCCGAAGAATATCCTCATGGTCGGGCCAACCGGGGTCGGCAAGACGGAGATCGCGCGCCGGGTGGCCAAGATCATCGACGCACCGTTCGTCAAGGTCGAGGCGACCAAGTTCACCGAGGTCGGCTATGTCGGGCGCGACGTCGAGTCGATCGTGCGTGACCTGCTCGAGGTGAGTATCGCCATGCTCCACGGGGAGCGCATGGCCGAGGTGCGCGACCAGGCGGCGTCCGCGGCGGTGCAGCGTCTGGCGGACATCCTCGTCGAACAGCGTGCCGGTCAGCGATCCGCGCGCGGGCGCGAGGAGGTGGCCGCGACCGCCGAGGGCGAGGAGCGCGCGGACGGCGAGACGCGCAAGCGCCAGGCGGCGATACGTCGTCGCTTGGCACGCCAGCGATCCCAGGTTATCGAGCTCCTCAACAACGACGCCATCGAGGATGAAACGGTCGATCTCGAGCTCGACAACGAGGTCGACGTGTCGACCGTCGAGCTCGAGACTGGGTCCGGCATCGAGGAACTGCAGGAGGCCTTCAACGACCTGATCGACGGGCTGGCGCCGCGCCGCCGGCACCGCAAGGTCTCCGTTCGTGAGGCCCGGCGCATCCTCACCCAGCAGGAGGCTAACCGCCTGGTGGACTTCGACTCGCTGGTGGAGGCGGCCGTCCGGCGGGCCGAGGACAGCGGCATTATCTTCGTCGACGAGATCGACAAGACCATCACCCCGAACGGCGAGTACGGACCCGACGTCTCGGGCGAGGGCGTCCAGCGCGATCTGCTACCGATCGTCGAGGGGTCGGTGGTCATGACCCGCTACGGGCCGGTGAAGACCGACCACATGCTGTTCATCGCGGCCGGATCCTTCCAGAGTGTGCGCCCGTCCGACCTCATCCCGGAGCTCCAGGGACGGCTGCCGATCCGCGTCGAGCTCGATAGCCTGTCCGAGGACGACCTGTTCGCGATCCTGACCGAGCCCGATAACGCACTGACCCGCCAGTACGCGGCGCTGCTCAGGGCCGACGGCGTGGACGTGGAGTTTGCCGAGGATGGACTCCGGGAGATGGCGCACCTGGCCGCCCAGGTCAACAGCCACACCGAGGACATCGGTGCCCGCCGGCTGCACACGATCGTCGAGCGGGTGCTCGAAGACCTCTCGTTCGAGGCGCCCGAGCGCCAGGGAGAGCGTGTGCGCGTCGACGCGGAGTACGTGCGCTCGCGCATCCAGGACGTGGCGGCGGACGACGACTTGAGCAAATTCATCCTCTGACTGTAACAACCGGTACCGCGGTCTCGAGCCCACCAGGATCAAGCGCCCACTCCTCGAGGCGACAGGCGTCCGGGCCATGCAGTAGCATCACCCCCGAGTCGCGCTGAGAGCCGGGAGGTGGGGGTGGAGCGGGTCTCGGTCGTCATTCCGGTGTTCAACGAGGTCGGTAGCCTCGAGCAGATCCTGACCCAGGTCCGGGCGATTGAGCTGCCGTACGCGAAGGAGATCGTGGTCGTCGACGACTGCTCGATCGACGGCTCGCGCGAGCTGCTGCTGAGCGAGGCACTGCAGGGCAGCGACCTACGGGTGCTGACCCACGACCGCAACCGCGGCAAAGGCGCCGCCGTCCGCACGGGACTGCGCGCGGCGAGCGGAGACGTCATCATCATCCAGGACGCCGACCTCGAGTACGACCCGCGCGATTATCCGCGCCTGCTGCGGCCGATCGAGGAAGGGCGCTCAAAGGTCGTGTACGGCTCGCGGTTTCTCGGCGAGCACAAGGCGATGTACTTCTGGCACTCGGTCGGCAACAAGCTGCTGACGCTGGTCACCAATGTGCTGTTCGACACCACGCTCACGGACATGGAGACGTGCTACAAAGTCTTCACAGCGGACGTCGCGCGCAGCTTCACCCTTCGGTCGGACCGTTGGGGCTTCGACCCGGAGATCACCGCCAAGATCCTCCGTCGCGGCCATCGCATCTACGAGGTGCCCATCGCCTACAACGGTCGCGAGTTTTGGGAGGGGAAGAAGATCAGCTGGCGAGACGGCCTCAGCGTCCTGGCCACGCTGGTACGCTACCGCTTCCTGGGCTGACCACCCCGCGTCAGTGGTGACTGGGCCGGCGACGCAAGGGAGAATGGGATGACCGAGTCGGCCATCGCCGTGGACCTGGGCGGGACGAACATCCGCGCCGCGATGGTCGGCCGCGACGGACGAATCGAGGGGGTCGTCACTCGCGGGACCGGAGCTGGCGAGGGACCGGAGGCGGTCATCGACCGCATCGTCGCCCTGGTCTCGGAGGTCGTGAACGGCGCGCAACCGGCACCGGAGGTCAAGGTCGGCGTGGTCGCGCCCGGGCCGCTGAACCCCTTCACCGGCGTGGTCTACTTCGGGCCGAACCTTCCCGGCTGGCACGACGTCCCGCTGCGGGACATTCTGCGGCAGCGGCTGAACCGCGACGTGGTCATCGGCAACGACGCGAACAGCGCCGCGCTCGGTGAGGTCATGTTCGGCGCCGCCCGGCAGGTGCGGCACCTGGTCTACCTGGCGCTCGGCACGGGGGTCGGCGGCGGTATCGTTTCGCACGGGCATCTGATCGAGGGAATACGTGGCGTCGGCGGCGAGGTCGGTCACGTCTCGATCGACCCCTCTGGACCACGCTGCCACTGCGGCGGGATCGGCTGCGTCGAGGCCTACGTGGGCGGGTGGGCCATTGCCCGCGACGGCGAGATGCTGATCCGCTCCAGCCGGTCGAGTGCGATCGAGACGGCGGCCCGCGGCAGTCCGGTCACCGCGGAGGTCGTGGCCGAGGCAGCCCGCGCCGGTGACGAGGCGGCGCGCGGCGTCTTCCAGCGAGCCGGCCAGGCGCTGGCCGTCGGCATCGCGGGGCTGGTCAACATCTTCAACCCCGAGTTGATCGTGATCGGAGGTGGGCTCGCCGCGGTGGAGGGACTGCTGCTGGACCCACTGCGGGAGAGCCTGCCCCGCTACGCCATGGCGCAGATTCACCCGGACGCCACCATTCGGCGCTCGGCGCTCGGCGGCAACACCGGACTCTTCGGTGCCGCGGCCCGCGTCTTCTACCATGAGCAGACGAGCAACGCGCTACTCGAACCCTGACTCATCGGCGCAGGGAGTAGCACCCGACGACCGGGAAGCCGCCGGCACCTCCCCGTCCCCGCACGGTTCGTTTTCGAGGATTATGTCGCGTCGCGCGCTGCTTCGTTCCGTCGCTACCGCCGTACCTGCGCTTCTCTCGGCCTGCCGGGCCGGCGTCGTGACTCCGACGCCGACGCCGGAGCAACCCCAGCCGACTACTCCCACATCGGCACCCGCTACATCGACGGTGACGTCCATCCCGGACGCCCCGACTGTGGTCCCGTCTGGCGCGCCGCCCGCGACGCCGATCGACGCCACACAGGTCTTCTACGACGGCAGCTACGCTCAAGATCCGGTCAGCCACGACTTCAACGCCAACCCCGGCTGCGGCGGTGAGCCGGAGCTGTGGGCGGGCCTGCTTACGTTTACCCCCGATCTCGAGCCGAAGCCCGACTGGGCGCAGACCTGGGAGGTCGCTGCCGACGGCACAACCTGGACTTTCCACCTACGGCCCGACAACCGCGGCTGGAGCAACGGCGATCAGCTCACGGCCGCCGACTTCGTCTGGTCCTGGCAACGCAAGCTGCTGCCGGCGACCGCGGCGAGCGACGCCGCGGTGCTGTTCCCGATTCAGGGAGCCGCGGCGATCCACGCGGGAACGGCGTCGCGGTCCACGCTCGGAGCCAGCGCGCTCGACGACTGGACGCTCCAGGCCCGGCTGACGGCGCCGTCGGCTGCCTTCCTCGACATGGTCTCCACCCTCGCGACGGTCCCGGCGCATCGCCCGAGTGTGGAGCGGTACGGAGCGAGCTGGACGGAAGCGGGGCGCTGCGTCTCGAACGGGCCGTTCCAGCTCGACGGCTGGGAGCGCGGCACGCTGCTGCAGTTCTCTCCTAACCCCGGCTATTGGGATGCCGGCGGACTCACGCTGACCCAGGTGCAGGCGCCGATCACGCCAGCGGACCGCGCGCTGATCCAGTACCGGCTGGATCGCCTCGACCAGATCGGCGTCATCGGCAGCGACCTTCCCGGCCTGCAGGCCGATCCAACGCTCGGCCCCCAGCTCCGGCAGACGGTAGGGAATGGGACGTGGGCACTCTTCCCGCAGACCACCGTCCGGCCGTTCGACGATGTCCGCGTGCGCCGGGCCGCCGCTCACGCCGTCGATCGCCACCGTCTGGTCGAGATCGTCTCGGGTCGCGCCTTGCCGGCCACCAGCCTGCTGCCGCCGGGATTCCCCGCCCACGTCGGCACCCCAGACATCGCGGGATTGCAGTCCTTCGACGTCGGCGCGGCGCTCGACGCCCTGAAGGACACGCCCTTCTCCGGCGGCGGGAACTGGCCGCCGGTGACGTTGCTGATGCGACAGGAGGACCCCGACTCCGAGCTGCTCGGACGCGATGTCGCGGCGCAGCTCGAGGAGAATCTCGGCATGTCGGTGAGCGTGACGGCGCTCGATCCGGCCGCCTTCGACGCCGCTCTGCGGCAGCGGCGTGCCGGTCTGATCTGGCTGCGATCGTGGTATGCCACGCCGGATCCGGCGGACGCATACGGGCGCCTGTTCAGCGGCGTGGATACCGCCGGTCCGACCACCTGGCGCAGCGCCGACCTGGACGCGCTCCTGGCCGGAGCGCTCGGCGAGGTAGATCTGCGCCGGCGGCTCGCGCGCTACGCGCAGGGCGAGCATCTGCTGCAGCAGGAGGTGGCCTACGTGCCCGCCGTCTACCCGGTCAGCTGGTACCTCGTCAAGCCGTGGGTCACCGGGACACCGGTCGACCAGGCCGGGTGGCCGCTGCTCGCCGATCGCGTCTACACGCGCCGCCGCATGCCGCTGCGGATCGTCGGGCGACCGCTAAGCTGAGCCCATGACCAACCATGGCTCCGGAACACGTCCGCGAATTGGCCGTATTCGCGCAGACAGGTGTGTGTTATGCTGCGCAACAGCATCGTCAGGAGAAGACGCCCCGCCGGCCGCAACATGAGCTACCCGGTACGGGACGCAGACGTGGGAGGTTGTTCGATGGCCGAAGCGCATCCGAAGTACGTCTGGTGGAATGGGGACCAGGTCCGCTGGGAAGACGCCACGATCCACGTCACCGACATCGGGTGGTCGACGGTGGGCGCGATCTTCGAGGGCATTCGCGCGTACTGGAACCCGCGGGAGCAGGAGGCGTACGTCTTCCGGCTGCCCGAGCATATGAAGCGCTTCGAGCGCTCGATGAAGCTGGTGCGGCTGCGGCAGGACATCTCCACGGACACCCTGTGTGACGTGATCGTCAAGCTGATCCACGACAACGACCATCGGGAGAGCGTCTACATCCGCCCACTGGCCTATCGCGGCGGCGGCGACAGCAAGAGCTTCAGCGGCTTCGGCGGCGAGGCAGCCATCCTGATCAACACGCGACCGAATCCGACGCACCTGCTGACCGGGAAGGCGCAGCACGCCTGCATCAGCTCCTGGACCCGCATCTCCGACAACGTGATGCCGCCGCGCATCAAGAACATCTCGAACTACCGCAACGGCCAGCTCGCCAACATGGAGGCCGCGATCAACGGGTACGACACGGCGATCCTGCTGAACACGCAGGGCACCGTCGCCGAGGGCGGCGGATCGTGCCTGATGATGGTCCGCGACGGCAAGCTGATCACGCCGGACGTCACCAGCAGCATCCTCGAGAGCATCACCCGTGACGCCATCATGACGATGGCGTCCGATGACCTCGGGGTCGAGGTCATCGAGCGGCCGGTCGACCGGACCGAGCTCTACATCGCCGACGAGGTCTTCATGTGCGGCACCGCCGCGGAGATCACGCCGATCGTATCCGTCGATCGCTACGACGTGGGCGACGGCAGCGTCGGCCCGATTACGCGCCGGCTCGAGCAGCTCTTTCACGACGTGCTGCACGGCACCGACCCGCGCCACGCCGACTGGCGGACCCCGGTCGGCCTGGGCACGCTCGCGACGGCCTGAGCCGTTCGCCGCAACCACGAGGTAACGCAACGGGGCAGGTGGTTCGCACCTGCCCCGTTGCGCTGTCGCTACCACGTGCTCGGCATGCGGCGCCGCTACGCCTCCGGGAAGAAGCCTTCCTCGAGCATCCGGCGGATGGTCACGTCGAACGCCTGCACGGTCCGGTCGATGTCGTCGATCGTGTGGACGGAGCTTAGCAGTCCGCCGCCGTGGAACAGGTCGGCGCCGTTGAGCAGCATTCCCTGCGCCAGCGCGAGTGCCGCCTTGCCGCCGAGCCCGCCCTTCAGCACCTCCGGCGCGACGCCCTCGGGAATGTGGATATCCTCGCCACGCTGGTTGGTACACGACTGACCCAGGACGAGGTGGAATACCGAGCTCTCGCCCCAGGCAAAGCCAGGCACTCCCCGGCGCACCAGCACCTCGTTGAACCCCTTGCGGACGCGGGCGGCCATCTCGTCGGCGCGCTTCTGCACGCGCGGGTCCGCCACCATCTGCAGGGCCACCGCCCCGGCCACCGCCGACAGCGGGTTCGCGTTGTAGGTGCCGGGGTGTCCGATCTTCTTGGTCTGATTCCAGCCCGGCTCGTCGCTGAACGCCAGCAACTGCATGATGTCGGCCCGACCCGCCACGCCGCCGCCCGGCAGCCCGCCCGCCAGGATCTTCGCCATCGTGGTCAGGTCCGGAGTCACTCCCTCGCGCTCCTGCTTGCCGCCCGGCGCCCAGCGGAACCCGGTGATGACCTCGTCAAAGATCAGTACGGTCGCGTGCCGGATCGTGATCTCGCGCAGCCGCGCCAGGAAGCCGTCCGGCACCGGAATCGAGGCGTATGACGCGCCGCTCGGCTCCAGGATGACGCCGGCCACGTCGCCCTCGGCGAGGCGCCGATCGACGAACTCCAGGTCGTTGACGGGCGCGACCACGACCGTGTCGTACACGGCCTGGGGGATCCCCGGAGCCGAGCGGAGGTTGAACGGCGGTCGCTCGCCGGCCACCGCGTAGTCGTGCCATCCGTGAAAGTGCCCGGCGAACTTCATGATCCGGTCGCGACCGGTGAAGGCGCGCGCCAGGCGCATTGCCAGCATGGTCGCCTCGGTGCCGGACGACGTGAACTCGACGCGCTCCGCCGACGGCACCAGGCGGCAGACCTGCTCGGCCCACTCCACCTCCAGTTCGTGGCTGGCGCCGAAGTGGGTCCCCTTGTGGACCTGCTCGCTCACCGCGTCGGCGATCTCGGCGTTACAGTGGCCCAGGATCAGCGCCCCGTGACCCATCGAGTAGTCGACGAGCTCGTGGCCGTCGACGTCCCACTTGCGGGATCCGGCCGCCCGCTCGACGTAGAGCGGGAACGGATCCAGGTGGCGTACGTCGTGGGTGATCCCGCCGGGGATCGCCTCGACCGCGCGCTGGAAACGCCGCATCGACCCCTGGAACTGCTCGACGAAGTCCTGCTCGATCGTTCGTCCTGCCATGGCTCTCCGCCCTCCCTCGAGGACCACTGCGCCGCGCGACGACACCCGGACGCGCGCGCCCGGTCGATTATCGGTGAGGCCCCGCCGAGCTGTCCAGGCGGAAGCGTCGCACGAGGCACGACCGGTCGTGGTGGACGTGACAGTTCGTCACAATCGTCCAGCTGCCCTTGCTGCTAGACTTGCCGCATGAACACCTCCGAGTTGGTGAGTTCTGGCACCACGGAGCACTTCGTCGACGTCGCCGCCGACGCCCGCGTCGGGGAGCGCGGCCGGCTCCTGACATATGCTCTGCCTGAACCGCTGCTCGGGCCCGTGGCCCCCCGCCAGCTCGTCTGGGTGCCGCTCCGCGACGATCTCAAGCTGGCCATCGTCGTGCGGGTCCACCAGCATCGCCCCGGCTTTCCGGTTCGCGCCGTCCATGCGCCGGTCGAGCCGTGTTTCCGCCTGTCGGAGCGTCAGTGGGAGCTGGTGGAGTGGCTCAGCGAGGAGACGCTGTGCTCGCTGTTCGAGGCAGCCTCGCCGTTCCTGCCGCCCGGCGTTGGGCGGCGCAGCGTCGAGCACCTGCGCCTGCGCCACGAAGCGCTCGACGGCAGGCCTCTCACCCCGGTCCAGCGCCAACTGGTCGCGCTGCTCCGCGAGCGGGGCGAGATCACCGTCGACGCCGCGCGGCGCGCGCTCAACCGTACGCTAGCGTCGGTGATACCGGACCTCGAGTGCGCGGGCGTGCTCGAGCGCACGGCACGGGTTCAGCACCGCGTGCTGCGGGTCCCGACTGCGCGCTACGTTCGCCCACTACCGGGCGTCGCCCCGGAGCTCGGCCGGGCGCCGGCTCAGCGGCGCGCCTGGGAGGTGGTTCGCCGCCGCGCCGCGCTCGCGGGCGACCTCCTGCTGGCCTGGGACGATCTGGTCCGGCGCGGCGGCGTGACCGCCGAGGCGTTGCGGGCGCTCGGCGAGCGCGGCGCGATCGAGATCCTGGAGCTGCCGGCGCCACCTCGGGCACCCGGCATTCACCCGGCGGCGGCCACGATGGTTCAGCTCACCGCCGAGCAGAGCGCTGCCTGGCGCACCATCCTGGCAGCGCTGCGGACCGACGCACCGGACGAGTTCCTCCTCCACGGTGTCACCGGGAGCGGCAAGACTGAGATCTACCTGCGCGCCGCGGCCTGGTGCCTGAGCCGTGGCCGGCAGGTTATCGTGCTCGTTCCGGAGATCGCGCTGGCCTCCCAGGTCGTCGCCCGCTTCACCGAGCGCTTCCCCGGACAGGTCGCCGTGCTCCACAGCGCGCTACCCGACGCGGAGCGCTACCAGACGTGGACCGCGGCGGCGGAGGGGCGCATCCCGATCGTCGTCGGGCCGCGCTCCGCCCTGTTCGCGCCGCTGGCGCGCGTTGGCCTGATCATCATCGACGAGGAGCACGAGGGCTCGTACAAGCAGGACAACCCGCCCCGGTACCACGCCTGCGAGGTCGCCCGCCGGCTCGCGCGCCAGCACGGAGCGCTCCTGATCCAGGGTAGCGCCACGCCCGACGTGGCGACCTACTGGGAGGCCCGGGAAGGACCACTGCGATTACTGGAGCTCGCCGAGCGCGTCGGGCCGCTGGTGCTGGGTGCCGACGGCCTTACGCGCCGGAGCCCGCTCGGGTTACCGGAGGTCGAGCGCGTCGACATGCGCCTCGAGCTGCAGCAGGGGAACACCCACATCTTCAGCCGGGCCCTGCAGAGCGCCGTGAAGCGCGCCGTGGCCAGCGGCGAGCAGGCGATCCTCTTCCTCAACCGGCGGGGATCGTCGACCTTCATCCAGTGCCGCGCCTGCGGGCACGTCGAGACGTGCCCGTTCTGCGAGATCCCCCTCGTCTACCACGCGGACCGCGGGCAACTCGTCTGTCACCGCTGTAACGAACGGCGGATCCCGCCCCAGAGCTGCCCCGAGTGTGCCAGCCAGGCGATCGGCTACTATGGCACCGGCACTCAGCGCGTGGAGACGGAGGTGCGTCGGCTGCTGCCAGAGGCGCGCGTGCTCCGCTGGGATCAGGACGCGCTACGTCGCGGCGTGGAACACCGGCATCTGATCGAGCGGGTGCTGCGGCACGAGGTCGATGTGGTCGTCGGCACGCAGATGGTCGCCAAGGGCCTCGACTTCCCGCTGGTCTCGACTATCGGCGTGATCAACGCCGACACGCTCCTGCATCTGCCCGACTTCCGCTCCGGCGAGCGCACATTCCAGATCCTTACCCAGGTTGCGGGGCGTGCCGGCCGGCGGGCGCCGGGCGCGCGCGTGATCTTCCAGTCCTTCACGCCCGACCACTACGCGATTCGTGCGGCCAGCCGGCACGACTACTTGAGCTTCTACGAGGAGGAGATCGCCTTCCGCCGCCGCCACGGCTACCCGCCGTTCCGGCGGCTGGCACGCCTGGTCTACCGCCACTCCGACGAGGTCACCTGCCAAACGGTTGCGGAGGAGATGGGGGAGATGCTGGCGCGTACCGCGCTGCGGCTCGGCTTGCACGACGTCGATCTGCTCGGGCCAACGCCGGCCTTCACGGCGAAGTTGCGGGGACGTTACCAGTGGCAAATCGTCGTGCGCGGCTCGGACGCGCACGCGCTCCTGACGACGGTGGACCTCGATCCAGGCTGGATCGTCGACGTCGATCCGACGAGCCTGCTGTAGCCGGCGTATTCGCGGTTGCGCACTCGCGGCCCGGGAACACCCGCCCGTTCCCCGAGTGGCGGAAAGCAACGGTCCGTCGACACTCAGTCGCCGGGTTCGGCCGCGGCCAGCGGGATCCGACGACGGCGAGCGACCAACTCCGGCGATGGGACCTTGACGTTCCAGACCAGACCGACTCGACGCATCAGGCGGATGGTCAGCCCGGTGAGGTCGAACTGCCGCCAGGTCATGCCGTGATACGCCATCGCCGGGAATGCGTGATGGTTGTGATGCCAGCCCTCGCCAAAGGCGAGCAGGCCGACGACCCAGTTGTTGCGGCTCTGGTCCTTGATGTCGAAGGGGCGGTCGCCGAAGGTGTGACAGACGGAGTTCACCGACCACGTCACGTGGTTGACCACCGCGATCCGCACCAGACCGCCCCAGAGTAACCCCTGCCATCCCGCCAACAAGTACGGGATGACCAGCCCCAGGACAACCCAGAGCAGGAAGGTCCGATCCAGCGCGACGATCAGCGGATCGGCGAGGTGGCGTTTGCAGTAGCGCTCACGGTCCGCCGGCGGGGCCGAGAAGAACCAGCCGATATGGGCGTGGAAGAACCCCTCCAGTGGCGAGTGCGGATCGCCCTCCAGGTCCGCGTAGGCGTGGTGCTTGAGGTGGTTGGCGGCCCAGTCGATCGCGCGGCCCTGGACGGCCATGGCTGCCAGGATCAGCACGACGGCCTTGACCACCGGCCCGGTGTCGAAGCTGCGATGGGTCAGCAGGCGATGGTAGCCGAACGTCACCCCAATACCGGTCAGCACGTAGAGTGAGAGGAACAGCGCGAGTTCACGCCAGCCAATCATGTGGTTCCACAGGTTGGCCATGGCGTAGACCGTCGCCAGCAGCGGCCCGACCACGAACACCAGCAGCACGCCCTGCCTCATGACCATGAATCGCGGTTGGGGCATGGAACTACCTTTCACACCCTGAACTCTGCTCCCCTGGCACGCGCGCGGGCAGGCGGCGCCCGTTGCGAGCCGCGTCGCCGCGCGAGCAGCAGGTGGAACCACACCGTGTGTCGCACACGGCGGACAGCGCGGAGGGGTTGCCGGCGACGGCTGGGTTATCCGTCGCGACGCACCTGGGGCGCAGAGATGCAGGGAGACAAACGTTGGCGATGTGGAGTGGCGAGGATGATTTCCTCACGCTGCAGTCAGTATACCGGCTCCCGGCCGAGAACGTTCGCCGTCGTCGGCCGGTTCGGACCGTCGCCGGTGCGCGGCCACCCTGCGCCGGCAGGCAGCGGCACGCCCGGAATGTGCGTCAGGCGACGGTGAAGGCCTGCACCCAGTGCTGCGCCAGATTGAGCAATGGACCTGAGAACAGGCCAAAGCCAATCGTGCCCAGCACCATCACCAGCAGCCCGACGCCGAGCAAGGGCGTGCGCTCGATCGTCCACTCGCCGGTCGGCTCCTGAAAGTACATCGTCGTGATCACGCGCAGGTAGAAGAAGGCCGACACGGCACTCATGACCACCACGGCCACCGCCAGCCAGACGAGCCCCGCCTGGATGGCTGCCAGGATGACGTAGTACTTGGCGTAGAAGCCGATCAGCGGCGGCATGCCCATCAGCGACAGCATGAAGACGGTCATCGCCAGGGCCGCGAGCGGGCTGCGCGACGCCAAGCCCCGGAAGTCGTCGAGCGTCACGCCGTGGCCGCGCGACTGCAGCCAGGTGACCACGCCGAAGGCGCCGATGTTCATGAAAGCATAGGCGAACAGGTAGAAAAGCAGGCTGCCGACGCTCTGATCACTCGCCTTCAGACCACTGAAGGCCGCCAGGCCGACCAGCATGTACCCGGTATGCCCGATCGAGGAGTAGCCGAGCATGCGCTTGACGTCGGTCTGGGCGATGGCCACCACGTTGCCGTAGACCATCGTGACCAGCGCGAGCGCGGCGACCAGGGTCAGCCAGGAATGGCTCAGCGGGCCGAGCGCCTGGACCATGATGCGGGCCATCGCGGCGAACCCCGCCACCTTCGGCACCACCGACATGTAGCCGCTCACCGGCGTCGGCGCGCCCTGGTATGCGTCCGGCGTCCACATGTGGAACGGCACCGCCGCGATCTTGAAGCCCAGACCGATCGCCAGCAGCAGGAGCGCCAGAAGCAGCGACGCCTCCACCCGTCCCTGGCCGGTCACCGCCTTCTGCAACTGAGCCGAGATCCCCGACAGCGAGGTCGTCCCGGTCATACCGTAGGTCCAGGCCATGCCGTAGAGCAGGATCGCGGTCGCGAAGGCACCCAGCAGGAAGTACTTGAGCGCGCCTTCGATCGACGTCTCGCGTCCACGGTCGAAGCCGGTCAGCACGTAGACCGCGAGCGAGCTCATCTCGATGCCGATGAAGATCATCAGGAGATCACCGGCGGCGCCGACGAGCATGGTGCCGAAGATCGAGAAGAGGAGCAGCACCAGGTACTCCGGCAGCGGCATCCGCTCGTGCTCGGTGAGGCCCTGGACGTAGGACGACGAGATCATTACCGACAGGATCCCGGCCGTGAGCACCACGATGTTCACGAATAGGCTGAAGTAGTTCGCCTCGAACATGCCGTTGAAGGTCGTGCGGCCGGCACCCCAGTCGACCAGCAGGTTCGACGCCAACGCGAGCGCCAGCCCGAGCAGGGCAACCCAGGTGAGCAGCCCATGCCGCGCCCGCGGCAGCGCGACGTCTCCGATCAGGACGAGCGCCGCCGTCCCGAGCATGACCAATTCCGGGATGAGCAGGCCCCACTCAGGTCGTACGAGATCCACCGGCACGCTGTTACTCCTTCACCGGCCGTCGCGGCCCTCGGTCACACCGTGCCACGCGTCCGCCGGGCAACCCGACTACATCCCCACTCCACCGAAGGGCTTGAGCACCGTCGTCACGAACGGGTGCAGGATGCCCATGATCCACTGCGGGTAGACCCCCACCCAGATTGTCAAGAGAAGGAGCGGCACCAGCGTGACCAGTTCCTTCCAGTTGAGGTCCGGGAACGTCTTCGGTGGGACGAGATGCTCGTCGTACTCGGAGCCGCCCATCACCGGCGGCGGCGCTGCCTGCGCGCCGACCGTCCGCGATGCCGGGTCGGACGGGTCCGGCGGCTCGCCCGGGGCGCGCACCCAGGCGACCCGTTGGTACACCCACATCATGTACCAGGCCGACAGGATGACGACCGCCATGGCGACGATGCCGGCCGCGCGGTAGGTCCGGAACCCACCCAGCAACGACAGGAACTCGCCGACGAATCCGCTCAGCCCCGGCAGTCCGAGCGACGCGAGCATGAAGATGCCAAAGATGCTCGCGTAGATCGGCATGTTAGTCGCCAGCCCGCCGAAAGCCGAGATGAGCCGGGTGTGGCCGCGCACATAGATGATGCCGACGCAGAGGAAGAGCGCGCTCGTCACCAGCCCGTGGCTGAGCATCACGATCAGCGCGCCGTTCATCCCCTGCGAGTTGAGGGCGAAGATCCCCAGCGTGACGAAGCCCATGTGGCTGACCGACGAGTACGCCACCAGCTTCTTCAGGTCCGGCTGCACCAGCGCTACCAGCGCGCCGTAGATGATTGCGATCACGGACAGGATCACGATATAGGGCGCCCAGGTCCGCGCCGCGTCGGGGAAGAGCGGCAGGTTGAAGCGCAGCATGCCGTAGCCGCCCATCTTCAGCAGCACGCCCGCCAGGATAACCGAGCCGGCGGTTGGCGCCTCGACGTGGGCGTCCGGCAGCCAGGTGTGGAAGGGCCACATTGGCACCTTGATGGCGAAGGCGATGAAGAAGGCGGCGAATACCCACATCTGGAAGGTGTGGCTGTAGTGTCCGGTGGCGAGCACGGTCACGTCAAGGGTGCGCACGCCGGTCTGGTTGAAGTAGGACTGGTAGGTCGCGATGATCCCGACCAGCATCAGCAGGCTGCCGGCCAGCGTATAGAGGAAGAACTTGACCGACGCGTAGATGCGGTTCGCGCTGCCCCAGACGCCGATCAGGAGCGCCATCGGGATCAGCATGATCTCCCAGAAGATGTAGAAGACGAACAGGTCCAGGCTCACGAACACGCCCAGCATGCCGGTCTCGAGCAGCAGCATCGTGATCATGTACTCGCGGACCCGGTGGTCGATCGGATCCCACGAGGCGACGATAGCGATCACGGTGAGCATCGTCGTCAGGGCGATCAGCAGGACGGCCATGCCATCCACGCCCATGCGATAGGAGATGCCCACGTCCGGCAGCCACTTGGCGGTCTCGTTGAACTGCATGCCGGTCGCGCCGCGGTCGAAGCCGAACAGCACCACCAGCGACAGCCCCAGTGCCACGAGCGCCGCGATCAGCGCGATCCAGCGCGCGGCGTTGGCCGAGGCCCGCGGCCAGAAGAAGATGGCGGCCGCGCCCAAAAGCGGCGCGTAGGTCATCAGGCTCAGGATCGGAATCCCGTTCACCAGCGCGCTCCTCTACCCGCTACCGGATCAGGCTGCTGTCGATGATCAGGTATACGGCCACGATGACCACCGCTCCGAGCGCGATCGCCAAAGCATAGTTGGCGAGCAGGCCCGTCTGGGCGCGGCGCCAGCGCTCGCTGGTGAAGGAGACCACCCCCGCCACGCCGTTGACCGTGCCGTCGATGATGTGGACGTCGACCACGCGCCACAGAAACACCGACGTCAGATACAACGGGTGCACCACCAGCCGCTCGTAGATCTCGTCGAAGTACCACTTGCGGAAGGAGAGCCGGTAGAGCGGCCCCAGCCGCGCCGCGATGGCGTCCGGCACCAGCGTCCGGGTCACGTAAGCCCGCCAGGTCAGGAACACGCCGCTCAGCGCGATGAGGGTCGAGATCACCCCGAACGTGAGCGTCGTCGTCAGCGAGACGTGGTGCTCGACCGCCGCCCCACTGACGCTGAAGACCGGGCCTAGGAAGTTCTGGATGAAGCCGTGCTCCGGTGGGAAGCCCAGGAAGCCGGCCAGTCCGGCGCCGATCGCCAGGATCAGGAGCGGCACCGTCATCCATGGCGGAGACTCGTGCGGGTGGACGTGGTCGTGGTCGAAGCGCTCCTCACCCAGGAAGGTCAGGAAGACGACCCGGAACATGTAGACCGAGGTGAAGAAGGCGGCGATCAGGCCGACGATGGCGACGATCGGGTAGCCGCCCGCCCAGGCGCCGACGATCGTCTCGTCCTTGCTCCAGAAGCCCGCCAGCGGCACGATCCCGGCGTTGGCCGCCGCGCCGATCAGAAATGTCCAGAACGTGATGGGCATGAACTTCTTCAAGCCGCCCATGAAGCGCATGTCCTGCTCGTCGTGCATGCCGTGGATCACGCTGCCGGCGCCCAGGAAGAGCAGACCCTTGAAGAAGGCGTGCGTCATCAGGTGGAAGATCGCCGCCGCCCAGGCGCCGACCCCGAGCGCGAACGCCATGTAGCCCAGCTGGCTGACTGTCGAGTAGGCGATGACCTTCTTGATGTCGTACTGCGTGACGCCGATCGTCGCCGCCACGAACGCCGTCGCCGCCCCGACGATCGCCACCACCAGCATCGCGGTGTGCGAGGCGCTGAAGATCGGGAACGAGCGGGCCACCATGAAGATGCCGGCCGTGACCATCGTCGCGGCGTGAATCAGAGCCGACACCGGCGTCGGGCCCTCCATGGCATCCGGCAGCCAGACGAAGAGCGGGATCTGCGCGGACTTGCCGATCGCTCCGGTGAAGAGGAGCAGCGCGATCAGGGTGACCGCGCCCTGCGGCAGTTGCGGGACTGCGGCGAAGACCCGGCTGTAGTCGAGCGATCCCACCTTCACGAAGATGAACATGATCCCGATGCCGAAGCCCAGGTCGCCCACCCGGTTCACGATGAAGGCCTTCTTGGCGGCATTGGCCGCCGAGAGACGTCGGAACCAGAACCCGATGAGCAGGTAGGAGCAGAGGCCCACACCCTCCCAGAAGACGAAGAGGAGCAGGTAGTTACTGGCCAGCACGAGCATCAGCATCGAGAAGACGAACAGCGGCAGGTACGAGAAGAAGCGGTAGAAGCCGGTGTCACCCTGCATGTAGCCCACCGAGTAGACGTGGACGAGCAGGCTGACGCCGCTCACCACCAGCAGCATGACCGCGGTGAGCTGGTCGACCGTGAGGGTCACCGGGATCTGGAAGTCGCCGGCCGGGATCCAGGTGTAGAGGTGTTGTGAGAGCGGCACCGTACCGCCGTGCACCTGCGCGAAGACGATCACGCTCAGCACGAACGAGACGCCGACGCCCAGGATGCCGAGCCAGTGCGCCCGATCGCGGATGAACCAGCGCCCGAGCACGAAGTTGACGACGGCGGCAACGAGCGGCGCCAGCGGGATCAGAAACAGCCAGTTCGCCATCTCGGCCTACTCCCCTACCTTCACCCCGTCGGGCCGGGCGGACGGCGGCGCGCTGGCGCTCATTCCCGGAGCTCGCGGACCTGGTCGATGTCCACCGTGTCGACCCGCCGCGAGAGGGCCATGATGATCCCGAGGCCGACGACCGCCTCCGCCGCCGCGACGGCGACGACGAACAGCGCGAAGGTCTGGCCGACCATCGAGTTCTGCTCCCAGGCAAATCCGATGAAACTCACGTTGACGGCATTGAGCATGAGCTCGACGCACATGAAGATGACGAGCACGTTGCGCCGGGTGAGCACGCCGACCATGCCGACGATGAACAGCGCCGCGCTCAGCAGCAGGAAGTGGTCCGCGGTCAGGTGCGTCATGGCTCGCGCCGCTCCCCCCAGACGGGATGATCGACGAACTCGTCGCCGGACTTGGCCATCACCAGCTCACGCTCGCCGGTTTCCGGCTTCACCTGGCTGGCGCTGACGGCCGGCAACGCGGTTGGCTGCGGCTCGACGTCGGTGCCGCGCGGGTGGCCGAGCGAGATTGTCGACGTCTCTCTGCGGGCGGAACGCAGCCGCGGCAGATCCGGCCGGGCCAGGACGAGCGCGCCAACGGTCGCCACCAGCAGGACCAGCGCCGTGGCCTGGATCGGCAGCACGTATCCGGAATACAGGACCTGACCGAGCGCCTGAACGTTCCCGCCGGCCGACTGCACCGCCGCGGGCGTCCAGGGTCCGGAAGGTACCGAGGCGGAGCGGGTCAGCACCGCAGCCGCCACCTCGCCCAGGAGGATGAGCCCTAAGATAAAACCGGCGGCCCGCTGGACCGGGCGGCCGCCGTGGAACTCCGGCAGGTCCTCCTGGTGCACCAGCATGATGACAAAAAGCACCAGCACCAGGATCGCGCCGGTGTAGACGATCACCTGGACGACCGCGAGGAAGTCCGCGCGCAGCATGACGTAGATCGCCGCGAGGTTGACGAACGTCACCACCAGCGAGGCGGCGCTGTGGACCGGGTTGCGCGCCAGCACGACGCCGATCGCCGCCAGCACCGCGATCACGCTCAGGATGTCGAAGACGACCACCTCAGCCGACATGACGCGAGCCGTCCCCTCGTGCGCGCGCGACGCCCCACGAACTCACAGGAGCCCGAGGCCCCAGAGGCGGATCAAGCCGGTAAGCGCGATGTTGACCACCGCCAGTGGGAGGAGAACCTTCCAGGCCAGCCCCATTAGCTGGTCGTAGCGAAACCGCGGTAGGGTGGCTCGCAGCCAGACGTAGAAGAGGAGGAAGACCCCAGCCTTGATGAGCAGCCACCACACCCCCGAGGCTATCGGCCCGTCGATACCGCCAAGGAACAGGGTCGAGGCCATCAGCGACACGATGATCATGTTGATGTACTCGGCCAGGAAGTAGAACGAGAAGCGGAACCCGGAGTACTCGGTGTGGAACCCGGCGATCAGCTCCGTCTCCGCCTCGGGCAGGTCGAAGGGGGCGCGGTTGGTCTCGGCGACGGCGGCGATCAGAAAGATTACGAACGCGAGCGGCTGGCTCAGGATGTACCAGTTGGGCACCTGCAGCGCGCCGAAGCTGAGCGCCTGCTGCTGCTGATGGAGGATCTGCACCAGGCTGAGAGACCCGGAGAGGATGAAGACGCCGACCAGCGAGAGCCCGAGCGTGATCTCATAGCTGACGACCTGGGCGGCCGAGCGCAGCCCGCCGAGCAGCGAGTAGCGGTTCCCCGAGGCGTAGCCGCCCAGGATGATGCCGTAGACTCCCATGCTGCCGATCGCCAACACGTAGAGCACCGCGACGTTGATATCGGCCACGTACAGGTGGACCGGATAGCCGAAGACGTGGATGGTGTTGCCGAAGGGGATCACGGCGGCGGCGACGGGGGCGAGGACGAAGGAGACGAGTGGGGCGATGAGGAACATCCGCTTGTCGGCGGCCTGCGGGACGATGTCCTCCTTCTGCAGGAGCTTCACCCCGTCCGCGAGCGGCTGGAGCAGACCAAACGGCCCGGTCCGGTTTGGTCCGATCCGGTCCTGCATCACCGCCAGGACCTTGCGCTCGAAGTAGGTCATGTAGGCCATCATCGTCAACAGGATGATCAGGACGATGACGGCGAGGATGTAGCTGCTCACATAGGCGCTCAGCATGCGCTCCTTGCCCCACTCCTCCGGCTGGCCCCGCGCGCTCGGCCGCGTCCCGGGCGCGATGCGTCCCGGAGCGTCACGACACGCCTTCGCTCGCCTCCCGCCTCAGCGGTCGACCGATCCTAACACGATATCGATCGTCCCGATCAGCGCCACCACGTCGGCAAGCATCGCGCCCTCGGCCATGTACGGCAGCGACTGGAGATTGACGAAGTCCGGCGTGCGGATTCGCAGCCGGTACGGAATCGGCGACCCGTCGCTCACGATGTAGTGCCCCAGCTCGCCTTTGGAGTGCTCGATGGCCATGTAGACCTCACCCTTGGGCGGTGAGAACCCCTTGATCACCCAGACGAAGTGCCGCTGCATGTCCTCGGCCGTGGTCATCACCGTGTCGTGCGGCGGAATGACGTAGTTCGACTCGGCGAGCGTGAGCGAGCCGTCCGTCGGCACCTGGTCGATGCACTGACGGATGATCTTGAGTGACTGACGGAACTCCTCCATGCGCACCAGGTAGCGATCGTAGACGTCGCCGTGGGTCCCCAGCGGCACCTCGAAGTCCATGCGGTCGTACAGCAGATACGGCTGCGCCTTGCGTACGTCGTAGTTGATGCCCGACCCGCGCAGGCAGGCGCCGGTCAGCCCGTAGCTCAGTGCGACGTCCGGCTCGATCACGCCAATCCCGCGCGTACGGGCGAGCCAGATCGGATTGGCCGACAGCAGGTCGGAGTACTCCTTGAGCCGCGACGGGAAGACGTCCAGGAAGTTGCGGACCATCCCCGGCAGTTCGGGCGGGATCGGTCGGGAGAACCCACCGATCTCCATCATGTTCGTCGTCAGCCGGGCGCCGCAGAACGTCTCGAAGATGTCCATGATCAGCTCACGCTCGCGGAAGCAGTAGAGGGACATCGAGAGCGCGCCGATGTCGAGCGCGTGGGTGCCGAGCCAGACCAGATGGGACGCAATGCGCGCGAACTCCCCCATGATCATGCGCCAGTATTGGGCACGCTCCGGCGCCTCGAACCCCAGCAGCTTTTCGACCGTGAGGATGTAGCCCAGGTTGTTGGACGGCGAGGCCACGTAGTCGGTGCGGTCGGTCCACGGCGTGAACTGCGAGTAGCGCTTGGTCTCACCGATCTTCTCGACGCCGCGGTGCAAGTAGCCGATGACGGGGTCGCAGGCGGTGACGACCTCGCCCTCGAGGGACAGGCGGACCCGGAGCACTCCGTGGGTGCTCGGGTGCTGCGGCCCCATGTTCAGCACCATCTCGCGCCGGTTGTCGGTGAGGAGGTGCTCTTCGGTGACGACGACGGGTGTGGGCTCTTTGAATTCGAGCGACATGGCGGCTACGGCCTCCGGAGTCTAGAGCGGACGCGCGGCGCCGGCGTGTCGTAGCCGGGCTGCACGTACTCGCGGAATCCGCGGATCGGGTAGTCCTTGCGCAGCGGGTGTCCCTCGTCCCAGTCCTCGGCGAGCAGGATCCGGCGCAGGTCGGGGTGCCCTTCGAAGATCAGGCCGAACATGTCGTAGGCCTCGCGCTCGAGCCAGTTGGCCGCTGCGAACACCGGGACCAGGGAGGGGACGGTCTCGCCGTCGTTCACCCCGGTCTTGAGCCGCAGCCGGCGGCGCTTGGGCACGGAGTAGAGCTGTACGACCAGGTCGAACCGCGGATCGTCCCGCAGCCGAAGCATGTCGACGAATGTCTCGTCGGTCAGGAGGTTGAATCGGAGCTCCGGTTCGTCGCGGAGGAACTGGACGACCTCGCGCAGGAACTCTCGCTCGACGCGCACCGTCATCTCATCGCGGTAGTTGACCGCGTCGACGTAGGCCCCGGGGAACGCCGCGCGGATGGCGAGCACGGCCGGATTCTCGTCAGGGTTCGTCGGGCCCCAGTAGCCGGTCCGCTCCCAGGGACCTGGCCCCGGGTTGGTCGCGATCTGCCGGTCCTCGGACACGTTCTCACCTCTCCCGGCGAACAGCGATCCGTCAGCGGCGCGGCCCCAGCGCGACCCTGGCCTCCTCGCGAGTGCGCGCCCGCTCGGCCTCCGCCTCGTCCGTCCCGTGCTTCTTGGCAATCGTCTCGTAGTTGATGACCCGGTTCTGGAGCTCGATCACACCGTACCAGAGGGCTTCCGGCAGCGGCGGACAGCCCGGCACGTAGACGTCCACCGGGATCACCTGATCGACGCCCTGGACCACGGCGTAGGTGTCGAAGGGTCCGCCCACGTTGGCGCAGCTGCCCATGCTGATGACCCACTTCGGGTCGGCCATCTGGTCGTAGAGCTGGCGCACCACCGGCGCCATCTTGCGGGTCACCGTGCCGGCCACGATCATCAGGTCGGCCTGGCGCGGCGAGGCGCGGTAGAGCATGCCGAAGCGCTCGGCAAGGTCGAAGCGCGGCATCGAGGCGCTGATCATCTCGATCGCGCAGCAGGCCAGGCCGAACTGGAGCCACCACAGGCTGGAGCGCCGGGCCCAGTTGAACACTGAGTCAACCGTGGTGGTAACGACGTTCTTCTCGAAGCGGTCCTCGATCACACCCATTCCAGCGCGCCTTTCTTCCACTCGTAGATAAGGCCGCCGAGCAGGATCCCCAGGAAGATAATGGCCTCGACGTAGCCGTACAGGCCGAGCGCGTCGAAGGCCACGGCCCACGGGAAGAGGAAGATGGCCTCGACGTCGAAGACCACGAACAGCATAGCGACTACGTAGAAGCGCGGCGTGTAGCGCGCCCGGATCGGCGCGACGTCGGGCACGCCGCTCTCGTAGGGCTGCAGTTTGGCCGCGGTAGGATGACTGGGGCGGATCAGGTGTCCCAGCCCGAGCAGGCCAGTCCCCATAATGATCGCCGTAAGGAGCATCAGTCCGATGATCGCGTAGTCCTGGAGCATCGCCCGGCATCCTCTCCTATGCCGCGCGGGGCCCACCCGCACTTTGTGTACTATATCACGCAGTCCGTACGCACTCTACGACTCGTTCCAGGACTCACCGGCGGGCCTGAGCCATCGCCGAGCGGGACGTCACGGTCCCGTGGCGGTGGGCGTCGGACGGCGTCCCGGAATCGCCGTCGGCGTGGGAGCGACCGGTCGGGTCGGCGTCCTCGTGCTCTGCGGCCGGACCGACGGCGCCGTTACGTTGACCATCGCCGCGTATGTGTACAGGCTCTGCGTGCCGGTGCTGGTGAAGTGGGCGTTGTGGCCCACGTCGGCCAGCGCCGCCTTCAGTTCCTGCGTCGAATACGGGTCCACCTTGTTGCACGGGAGCGTCGGCCCCTCGCCGCGGACGAGCACCTCGGTCACCGTACGCGCCCCCGGCGTCGGCATTCCGCCGGTGGCGGCGCAGACCGGCCCGTTATAGACGTTGGACGGCCGTGGGAAATCCGGAGCAATCGGCTTGCCGTCAGGTCCGGCCAGCGTCTGGGCGAATTGTGGATCGCTGTGCGCCTTGACCATGAAGTCGTGCCAGACGGGGGCGGCGGTCGTGACACCGTCCAGGTTCTGTCGCGGAGCATGGTTGTCCGTATTGCCGGTCCAGACGCCGACGACGAGATCGGTCGTGTAGCCCATCGTCCAGAGGTCCCGAGCGTCGTTGGTGGTCCCCGTCTTGGCGCCGGCCGGCCGGTTCAGCTCCGGCAGCGTCAGCGGAGTCTGGGTGCCGAAGACCATGGCCCGCGCGCTGTTGTCCGTAAGGATGCTGGTTATCTGATAAGCGTGCGCTGCCTCGACCACCTGCTGGCCCTGATCGAACGCGTGCTGCCGATCCAGCTTGTAGAGGACATTACCCTGGCTGTCGGTCACGTCCAGCAGCGGGGTGTACGAGACGTAGCGGCCGTTATTCGCCAGCGTCGCGAAGGCATTGGTGTGCTCCAGGGGCGTGACCTCCCCACCGCCGAGGGTTACCGCCAGGCCGTAGAAGCTGGTACCGCGCCAGAGCCCGGACACGATTCCCATTCTGTGCGCCAGATCGATCATCGTCGGCACGCCAACGTAGTCCAGTGCCTGCACCGCCGGGATGTTGAGCGAGTTGGAGAGCGCAGTCCGCACACTCACCGCGCCGTAGTTCTGGAAGGTGTAGTCGTGCGGCTCATAGAACGGGTCGGGCGCGCCCGGAGTCGGCCACTTCTTGTCGTAGTCGAAGATGACGGTCCCCGGGTTCCAGCCCTTCTCGAAGGCGGCGAGGTAGGTGATCGGCTTGATCGAGCTGCCCGGCTGGCGCTCTCGGGTGGTGACGTTCACCTGCCCGTCGATAGCGTCGTTGTAATAGTCGGCGCTGCCGACCATGCTGACGATCTCGCCGTCCCAGGGCAGCATGGCCACCAGCGCTCCGTTGTCCACGTCGTAGGCGGTGTAGTCCCTCACGTGGTCGGACACGATCTTCTGCGCATCGGCCTGGAGGTTGGAGTCGAGCGTGGTGTGGACGACGAGCCCGCCCCGGTAGAGCGCCGCCGCGCCGAACTTCTGCTCGAGGTAGTACTGCACGTAGTTCACGAAGTGCGGCGCCACGTCTGCCGGCAGCTGGGGCGGCACGACGCGGATCGGCTCCGCGTACGCGTCGTCGGCCGCCTGCTGGCTAATCACCCCCTGGCGAGTCATCTGATCGAGGACGTAGCGCTGTCTGGCCTTGGCGAGCTCGTAGTTCTGCGTCGGGTCATAGGCGCTGGGGGCCTGCGGCAGGCCGGCGAGCATGGCCGCCTCGCCAAGCGTCAGGCCCCAGGGGTGCTTATTGAAGTAGGTCATTGAGGCCGCGTCGACGCCGTAGGCTCGGTTGCCGTAGTAGACGTCGTTCAGGTACATCTCGAGCACCTGCGGCTTCGTATAGTGGCGCGAGAACTGATAGGCGACGATCGCCTCGCGGAGCTTGCGCGTATAGGACCGGTCGAAGCCGATTGAGTCCGGATAGAGGGCACGAACGAGCTGCTGCGTGATCGTCGAGGCGCCAGAGCCCGCCGAGCCGCTCAGGTTGGAGAGGAAGCTGCGACCGATCGCGAGCGGATCCACGCCCTGGTTCGTCCAGAAAGACGCGTCTTCGGCCGAGACGGTCGCGTCGAAGATCCAGGCGCGATGGGGTGCGGTGAGGTCGGACTGCTGCTGGGTGATGTGGTCCTGGATCTCCTGGTAGCCGACCGGAGTACGGAGCCCGGTGTTGGGATCCGAGACCTCGCTCAGAAGCTTCCAGTTACGGTCGTAGATCTTGGTCGTCGCGAACTGCACGGCCTCGACCTGCTGGACAGACGGGAGATCCTGCGTCACGTAGTTCCAGCCGGCGTACCCGCCCGCCGCGGCCACGCCAACCGTCGCCAGGAGTACCAGCAGCAACCCGAGGGACGCCGCCGCCGCCACGCGTCCGAGCGTAATCGGGCTGCGGCGGTGGCGACGACGCCGACCGGCGAGGATCTGCATGGAGAGGCGGGCCGCCGTGCTCGCGGATTGGCGGCCGGGCTGACGCTGGTGACGGTGTCGGGCCCGGTCAAGGGTTGCTGCGCGGATGCGTCCTCGGCTCACGCCACCTCGCTCGCTGCGGTATCTGGCTGCGGCGCTGTTACCCCGGAGGCACGGGATCGCACGCATAATACCACGCCCTCTCGCCGTCCTCGGCCGGGCGGAATTCCGTGTTAGAATGCGACGGAGCATGGGCACGACGACACGGGGCGTGGTGCGCGGCCGCCGGGCTGGCAGCGCCATCAGAGGAGGCTGCCGATGGATCTGGGACTGAACGGCAAGGTCGTCATTGTGGCCGCCGCGAGCAAGGGCCTCGGGCGCGCCGTCGCCACGATCATGGCACAGGAGGGCGCAAGGGTCACGATCTTCTCCCGGGACCGCGAGCGCATCGAGCGAACCGCCGCGGAGATACGCGCCGAGACGGGAGCCGAAGTCTTGAGCCTCACCGTCGATGTTACCCAGCCGGACGATATCGCGCGAGCCATCGACGAGACCGTGCAGCACTTCGGCCGCCTGGACATCCTGGTCACCAACGCCGGCGGGCCACCCGCTGGAACCTTCGAGACGCTGAGCGACGACGACTTCGCGAGGGCGATCGAGCTGAACCTGCTGAGCACGGTCCGCATGTGCCAGGCGGCGGTGCCGCACATGAAGGAGCGCGGCGGCAGCATCGTCACGATCACGTCCATCTCGGTCAAGCAGCCACTTCCCGGCCTGATCCTGTCCAATACAGCCCGCACCGGCGTGGTCGGTCTGGTCAAGTCGATGGCCAACGAGCTGGGCCACTACAACATCCGGGTCAACAACGTTGGCCCGGGCCCGACCAAGACCGACCGCATCATCGACCTGGCCCGCCAACGCGCCGCGCGCGACGACCTCTCGCTGGACGCCGCGCTGGAAGAGAGCGCCGACGGTATCCCGCTGGGTCGGCTGGGCGAGCCCGAGGAGTTTGGACGGGTGGTGGCCTTCCTGGCCTCACCGGCCGCGAGCTACGTCTCCGGCCAGACATTGATCGTCGACGGTGGCATGTCGCGCGGCTCGATGTGACCGCGGTCGGTGGTACTGGGTACACGCACCATCGGCGGCTGCCCGGGGCGGGTGGGCAGCTGAACCGCGGCGCTGGGCGTTTGGACAGCCCGGCGCCACGCCGCTATAATGCCGCCCGTTGGCGCCCATCCTGGACTGCCCGGCGCCTGACCGCATCCCTGGAAGGACAACGGGTGGCCCCAGCGGGTACCGGTGGGGGCTTCACGGGTTCGACCGGACCAGCGCTGCCGATGGCCGGGGCGGTGTCGTCCGAGGGCCTCCGATGAAGATCCTCCTCGTATCGCCGTTCGACTTCCGGTATCCCGGAGGCGTCAACGAGCACGTCCTCCATCTGGATCGCGAGTTCCAGGAACTCGGCCACCGGACCCGCGTGCTCTCGCCCCGCTCCGACGAGGAAGGGGAGGAGGACGACGGCCACTTCTACAAACTGGGAATGGCACTACCGGTGCCGTCCAACGGCTCGACGGCGCGGATCACCCTCTCGCCGTTCGTCTCGGGCAAGGTGAAAGAGTTCCTCCAGCGGGAAGAGTTCGACGTCATTCACCTGCACGAGCCGCTGGCGCCGACCTTGCCGCTGATGGTGCTGCTGCACTCCAAGTCCGTCAACGTCGGCACCTTCCACGCGGCGCGATCGTCGAATCTCGCCTACTTCTACGGCAAGCCGCTCCTGTCGTACTTCTTCGGCCGCCTGCACGCGCGCATCGCCGTCTCGCCGTCCGCGCAGGAGTTCGTCGAGCAGTACTTCGCGTCGACCTACGAGGTGGTGCCCAACGGGATCGACATCACCCAGTTCGGGCCGCACGTGCGGCCGATCGAGCGCTACGTCGACGGGTCGCGAAACCTGCTCTTCGTGGGGCGCTTCAACGAGTCGCGCAAGGGGCTAAAGTTCCTGCTGCGCGCGTTCGCGCTAGTCCGACAGGAGTTCCCGGAGACACGGCTGTTGGTGGTCGGCCCCGGGACGCCGCGGCGCTACGACCGGGAACTGGAGCGCTTCGAGCTGGAGAACGTGGAGTTCGTCGGCGCGGTGAGGAAGGAAGAGCTCGCTTCCTACTATGCGACGTGCGACGTCTTCTGTGCCCCGTCGACCGGCCGGGAGAGCTTTGGCATCGTGCTCCTCGAGGCGATGGCCTCCGGCAAACCGGTCGTGGCCACCAGCATCCCGGGCTACACCGCCGTCGCGCGTCACGGCGTCGAGGCGCTGCTGGTCGAGCGCAAGAACCCCGAGGCGCTGGCCATGGCGCTGGTGCACGTCCTGGCCGACGAGCACCTCGCGGCCCGTCTGGGCGAGGCCGGCCGGGCTCGGGCAGAAGAGCACTCGTGGCCCGTCATCGCGCGACGGGTGCTCGACATCTATGCGCGGGCACTGGAGCAGTACCGGCCGGCCGGCGGTGTCCCGCTGTTTGCGACGCGACGGTAGGAACCCCGAGGGATCGATGATCAGCACCCTTCTCGGCAGCTGGGTTCGACTGCGTCTGCAGCGCGTCGGCTCCCTGGCAGCTCGATCCGGCCTCTCCCCGAACGCCTTCACGCTACTGGGGCTGGCGCTGAACGTCTTCGTCGCGGGCGTCATCGCTTCGGGGAACCTGGTCCTCGCGGGCGTCCTGGCGCTGGGTGCCGGGGCGTTCGACATGCTCGACGGCGCCGTGGCTCGCGTCACGAATCGCATCACGCACTTTGGCGGCTTCCTCGACTCGACTCTCGATCGGTACTCCGAGGCCGTCCTCTACTTTGGTCTGCTCGTGTACCTGCTGCGCGCCGGGGGTAATCAGACCGGGATCTTGCTGGTCTATGCCACGGTCGTCGGCTCGATCATGGTCAGCTACGCACGGGCGCGCGCCGAGGCGGCCGGCCTGAAGGCCGAGGTGGGCCTCTTCGCCCGCCCGGAGCGGGTGATCCTGCTGGCGCTGTTCCTCATTCTGCGACGTCCGGTTTGGGCGTTGTGGATCCTGGCGGTGCTAACGAACCTCACCACGGCGCAGCGCATCCTCCACGTCTGGCGCGCGACTCGCGCCGGTGACCAGCGAGCGAACTGAGCCGAGGCCTTCGATCCTCTCCGTGGTCGGCGTAACCGAGCGGGGAGGGCGAGCGTTTTGGGTCTCGGAAGGATGGTGACCTTGACCTCGGGGAAGACCCTGTCGCGCTGGATGCTCGGGACTGCCATGCTCGCGCTGCTGGCGCTGGGCATCGCGGGATGCCGGGTCGTGGGCGGCACCGCCACATCGGACACGCCGGTGGCCGCCGCCACGCCGACGCTGCCGCCGGTGATGAGAATCGTCACGCCAACACCGGCTCCGGCCGGCACTCCCTCCTCCGTGCCGCCCGCACCAGCGGCGACGCGTCCGCCGGCACAGCCGGCCAACAGCACGTATATCGTTCAGGCCGGCGACACGCTCTACGTCATCGCCGCCAAGCTGAACGTCAGCGTCCAGGCGCTGGCGACCGCCAACGGAATCACCAATCCCAGCAGCATCCAGGTCGGGCAGGTGCTCAAGGTCCCGACCCCCACCCCGTCGAAGCCGTAGCCAGGAGGAGCCCGCCGCGTGACGCTGGCATCGGTCTCGCGTTGACACCGGGCGGTGGCGCGTGGTAAGGTTTGTGCAGTTCATCGCAAAGTCTTCGGACCGAGCAGGGTGAAGGAGGTGATGCCCACTTATGTGTAGTCATGGTACGCGGGGCATCACCGGGGAGTTCGTCGGCTAGACCGACACCGCCTCGGTGATGACCCGAGACACCAAGAGGCCGGCGCTCACGCGCCGGCCTCGTTTGTTGGCCATCCCGCCGCCGTTTCGGTGACCTACGGTGCGGTCGCCACGTCGGACGCGCCGATCGCACCGCTTCCCAGCAGCGGCAGCCGCATCAACGCGAACGCGTCGTCGTCCGCCGCGACCCGGTTGTGGCGCTCGACCCCACAGCCGGCACAGCGGTGCACCAGCACCTGCTCGCCCGAACGGCGCGCGAAGACCCCAATCGGCTCCATCGTTGCCCTGCATGGACTATCCCGATCGCCGGGCCGCCGCTCGTCCACGTGACGCGAGTGCAGGCAGAACGGGCAGTGATTGCGATGCCGGCCACCGTCGACAGTGTGACCCACCATGGCACGGCAGCGCCGGCAGCGAAATGAGTCTGTCTCGGGACGTCTCGCCGCGCGCAACTCGCGCCGGCTCGCCCCGGACGTGCCGGTGGACCGGCGCGCAGGCCGGGACACCCGGCGGATCGGCTCGCGACCTGACCGCGCGTCTGCCTCGCGGTCGTCGTCCCAGACGTCGTTGCGGTCGTATCCCACGCTGAATCTCCCCCGTCATGACATGCGGAAGACCGGGGCAGGAATTCGCCTGGGTCACAAGTTCCATGAGGCCCTCCTGTGCCGCCGACGGCGGCTGTATTGGTCGAACTCACGGGCAGCAGCAAGCGCCGACTCGGCTGGTCGGTCGCCTTCGTGCGCGGTCGATCCGGGTGTGTCCGGTGGGCGCGCAGGGGGTTAGACGACGAGCCAACCGCCGGGCCATGGATAGGCCGCGGCGATCACGTCAATGCGCGTCAGCGTCAGGAGAGCGACTACTCGAGGACCGGCTCGGGCCCCGGCGGCGATTCGCCGCGGGTCCGCGCCGGCACGGGGGTCAGGATTCGCTAGCGCTCAACGTGACGGCGGGATGACGTGAAATCCGCGGCCTCGCGCGCAATCGCCTGTATCGTCGACATGAGGCCCGTCCCTTCCGTCTCGCGCACACCGTTCGTCTTGGCAACGGCCGGTGACGCGGCGGAGCGTACCTCGCCATCACCGTCCAGGTCAATCGATCCAGGGCGATCGAGGGAGATCTATGTTGGTGGAGGCAGACTGGTCAGAGATCGGACGCTCTCGGATTGCGCGGCGATCACCAGCCTCATACGCTTGGGAGACGAACGCTGCGGAGTTCAGCCGACGCGCGTGGTGGCCCGACCGGGATGCGCTGGGTTGTACCCGGCGATCGTGGTTCTCGTTGCCACACGGATCGCACGGTTCCGCGCCATACGAGTGACTCCAGCACGCTTCCAGAAAGGTCGCAGGTCGATGACGCTCTTTCGCGGCGTAGCCTACGAATACTCAGCCGGTGCCGGCGGTCTCCTTTTCACTGCCGGCGCCTGCCCGCTGAACGCGGAGGGCAAGGTCGTTGGTATCGACGATCTGGAGGCACAGGCCGCGGCGGCCACGGACAACCTGCTCGAGGCACTCCACGAGGCCGGCAGTGGCGCCCAGAGCTTGGTCAAGACCACGATCTACGTCGTCGGCCGGGATCGCGATGACCTCGTGCGCGTGTGGCAGGTCGTCTCGGCGCGACTGGGCAGGACGCCCAGTACCCTGCTCGGCGTGTCTCTGCTCGGCTATCCCGACCAGTTGGTCGAGATCGAGGCGATCGCGTCGTTGACCCCCGCCACTGAGTCCGCGACGGGTCGCTGAGGGCCGCCAGGGCGATGCGCGTACCACGATGGACTCGAACCCCAACCTTGCTCGATACTGCTCCGGACGTGAGCGGCCGCGCGCCAGGCGAGAAACGCGACCTGTCGGCCGTAGCTGAGGACAGTCCCCCGTCAGATTGCGGGGGGTCGAGGGAGGACGCGAGCATGGATGTCTCCGTACGCAACCTGTCCCTGGCACGGGAAGCGTTCGACGCGATCATCGTTCCGGTGGGGCCGGACCGCGCACTCCAGCCAGACGGTGCCGCGGTTGACCGGGCCATGGGCGGAATACTGTCCACGGCGTTGGGCGACGCCGACTTCGAGGGCGGGGTCGGCAAGGCCATGGTGATCCCGACCCTCGGCCATCTACCGGCACGCCGGGTGGTCGTCGTCGGAATCGGAGCTGCGGCGGCGCTCTCCGTCGCGGCGGTCACCCGCGCCTGGTCGGTCGGCATCCGGGCGGCTCGCGACAGCGGCGCCCGCACCGTCGCCAGCGCCGCCCCGCCGACCGGGACGGACATTGCCGCGACAGACGCCTATCGCGCCGCCGCGACCGGCGCGGTGCTGGGCGCGTACGAGTTCCTGGAGTATCGCACGCTCGACCGTCCAACCCGCGCGGTCGATTCCCTGACCTTCGCCGCCGACAGCGACGAGGCGCGCCGCGGGGTGGCCGACGGCACGGCCGTGGCCGGCGGCGTGAGTCTGGCTCGGGACCTGGTCAACCAGCCGCCGGATGCGCTCTATCCCGAGCGGCTGGCCGAGATCGCCCAGGACGTCGCCGGGCGCACCGGCCTCGAGTGTCGCATTCACGACCGGCAGGCGCTCGAGTCGATGGGGGCTGGGGCGACGCTCGGGGTCGGCAAGGGCAGCGCCCGCGAGCCGCGGCTCATCCACCTGACTTACACGCCACAGGGCCCCTCGCTCGGCAGCGTCGGGTTCGTCGGCAAAGCCATCACCTTCGACACCGGCGGGATCAACTTGAAGCCCACCGGCGGCGGGCTCGAGCACATGAAGAGCGATATGGCGGGGGGCGCGGCGGTCATCGGGGCCATGAGCGTCCTCCGGGCCCTCGGCGTGCCCTTCACGGTACACGGGGTGGTCGCCTCGGCCGAGAACATGCTGAGCAGCACGGCCTTTCGCCCTGGTGACGTCCTGAGGGCCATGAACGGAAAGACCATCGAGGTCATCAGCACCGACGCCGAGGGGCGACTGGTGCTGGCCGACGCGCTCACCTACACCGCGCGCCAGGGCGCGCACGCCATGATCGACCTCGCCACCCTCACCGGCGCGTCCGTCGTTGCCCTGGGACAGCAGGCCGCCGGAGTCTTCGGCACCAGCCAGCCGCTGGTCGACGACATCCTGGCCGCGTCCGGACGCACGGGCGAACTCATGTGGCACATGCCGCTGTGGCCGGAGTATCGGGAGCTCATCCGGGGCGACGTGGCGGATCTCAAGAATAGCGGCGGGCGCCCGGCCGGCGCGGTTACGGCAGCCCTGTTCCTCAAGGAGTTCACTGAGGGCGTCGACTGGGTTCACCTGGATATCGCGGGACCGGCCTGGACCGAGCGCGTCACCGACCTGTCGACCAAGGGTGGCACCGGTTATCCTGTGCGGACGCTGCTGGCGTTTCTGGAGAATCGAGCGTCACGACGGCCAAACGCTTGATGCACGTTACGTCAGGTTACTATCGCCGCCGGTCGGACCGGCGGCGATCAGCAGTTCGCGGCTCCTGATGAGCCGGTCGAGGTCGCCATCACAGGCGCCCTCGATCATGAGCGGGCCATCATAGCCTGCGCCACGGATCAGCCGCAGCAGCGCGGGCCAGTCGATTTCGCCCTCGCCGGGCGGAAGATGTCGCCGGCCCCGCGGCGCGGCGTCGCTCACATGTACGTTGCGCAGCCGGCCGGCCATGGCGCGTAAGACCGTGCCGTGCCCCACGCCGGCGTCGACCGCCTGGAAGGGATCGAAGGTGAAGCCGATCGGCAGACCCCAGCCCCGCACCATCGTCACGCTCTCGGCGTCCCGCACCACGCACCAGGCGACGTTCTCGAGACACACCTCGATCCCGTGATCCGCCGCCTCGTACGCGAGCTGACCCAGGACCTCAGCGAAAGCGTCAAACCCCACGCCACGCTGGTGATCCGCCCGAGTGAGCCCGTGCCAGACGAGATTGCCGGCGCCGAGTAGCGCCGCCGCTTCGATCGCGCGTCGAAAGGCGTCGAACCCCTCCGCGCGGCGGCGCGCGTACGGATCGAAGAGTCGATGCAGCTCCGTGTGAGTGTGTACCGAATGGACGCGGCTGCCACCGTAACGCACCCGTCCAACGAGGTGGTGGACGAAACCGGCCTCGTACTCTCCCGCGGTCTGAAGCAGAACCTCCAGGATCGGGAAACCGATGCCGGCCAGCCGGTCGACGGCGTCCTCAGTGGACATACCGGGATAGAGGGCACCGGTGGATGCCCCGATCAGCATGACGGACGCCACGTTTCGGCGGCCGATCGTGCCGTTGGCCGGCACTCGGATCGAGTGCTAGCATTCATGGTCGCGTCTCCCATCGCCGACGTGGCGGTTCGATCGGGTGCGGTCGCGCGGCAGATAGACGGGACAGCGATGCCGACCCGGCTCAAGCGGCTCGACCTCCACGGCTTCAAGAGCTTCGCCACACCCACCACCTTCGTGTTTGATCCCGGGATCACCGCGGTCATCGGGCCGAACGGCTCGGGCAAGAGCAACATCGCCGACGCCCTGCGCTGGGTCCTGGGCGAGCAGAGCTACGCGAACCTGCGCGGGCGGCGGACGGAGGACGTCATCTTCGCCGGCAGCTCGGCCCGTTCGCCGATCGGCATGGCCGAGGTCGCGCTGACACTGGACAATGAGTCCGGCGACCTCCCGCTCCCCTTCGCCGAGGTTACCATCACGCGCCGCGCCTATCGCAGCGGCGAGAACCAGTACCTGATCAATGGCGCGCGGGTCCGTCTCAAGGACGTGGCTCAGGTGACGGCGTCCCTCGGCCAGGCGTACACCGTCATCGGGCAGGGGCTCGTCGACGCGGTGCTCAGCCAGCGACCTGAGGAGCGCCGCGGCCTCTTCGAGCACGCGGCCGGCATCACGGGGCTGCGGCTCAAGCACGCGGAGGCCGAGCGGAACCTGAGTGAGACGCAGTCCAACAGCATGCGCCTGGAGGATCTGCTGGCGGAAGTCGAACCGCGGCTCCGCGGGCTCGAGCGGGCGGCGCGTCAGGCCCGAGAACACGGCCAGGTGCGCGGTCAGCTCCAGGTTGCCCTGCGGCGCCTCTACGCCCAACATCTCTGGCACGCGGACGCCCGGGCCGTCGAAGCCGCGGTACACGCGGCGGCGGCGGAGCACGGCGTTGCCGATCTCGTGCTCGAGCGCGACGCAGCCATCGAGGACGCGCGCCTGGCCGCCGCTGAGGCACGCGACACGCGCGCCGCCAGCGAAGCTCTGGCGCGGCAACTGGAGCAGCTACGGATGAGCCGGCGGGAGGCCGAGCACCGGCTCGCACTCGCGAACGAGCGCACGACGGCTCAACACGCTCGGCGCTCCGACCTCCGGCGACGGCGCGACGAGTTGGAGGCTTCGGGATGCGGGCTGGACGCCGAGTTCGCCCGCTGCGACGCGGCACTCGCCACGCTCGCCGACGAACTCGCGACCGCTCGAGTCGAGCTCGAACACCTCGAGGAGCACGACGCCGACGCCCGCCGCCAGCGCGCGGCGGCAGCGGCATCCGTGCGCACTGCGGAGGCGACAATCGCGACCCTCGAGCGAGAGCTGTTCGCCCTGGAGTCGCGTCGGGACGTCCTCGCCCAGCGAGCGCACGACGCTGCGGTGGAGATCTCCCGGCTCGCAGGGACCGCACAGGACCGTCGTGCCCGCCTCGACGACCTCGCGCGGCAGCACGACGCGCTGACGGCGGCCCTCCCCGCGGCTCGTACCCAGCTCGAGACAAACCTCACGCAACAGGAGGCGCTGCGCGCCAGCCGCGGCCAGGTTCAGGTGGCGCGCCGGCAGGCAGCCGAGGCGCTGCAAGCGCTAGAGCGCCGTCTGGTGGAGCGATCGACCCGTCTGGAGACGCTGGGGCGTCTCCGGGACAGTGGAGTCGGTCTGCAAGGCGGCACGCGAGCCGTGCTGGACGCGGCACGGCACGGCAAGCTGGACGGCGTGGTGGGTGCGCTCGCCAGCCTGGTCCAGGTCCCGGTCGAGCTCGAGGCCGCGGTCGAGGCAGCGCTGGGCGGGCATCTTCAAGACATCGTGGTCGAGCGCTGGGCCGATGCCGAGGCCGCCATCGAGCACCTGAAGCGGAGCCAGACCGGACGCGCGACCTTCCAGCCGCTCGACAGCCTGCGCGAGGTCGCGCCTCGGCAAACCCATCGGCCGGCCCAACCCGGCGTCCGCGGCGTCGCCGCCGACCTGATCGACCACGACCCTCGGGTGGCACCCGTCGTAGCGGGGCTGCTCGGCCGCGTGTTGGTCGTCGAGGACCTGCCCACGACCCGGGCCACCCTTCCAACGCTCCCATCCGGCTGGAGTATCGTCACGCTTGCCGGAGAGATTACCCGGAGCAGCGGTGCCGTGACCGGCGGAGCGCGGGTTCGCGAGAGCGGGACCCTGGCGCGCGAGCGGGAGCTGCGCGAACTGCCGATTCAGTGCCGCAGTCTCGAGCAGAAGGTGGCCAGCGCGCGGGAGGCGCTGTACGCCGTGGAGCGAGATTCCGCGGACGTAGAGACCCGGCTGGCCGCGCTCGAGCGAGACGTCACCGCCGCTCGCGAGACCGTGCGCGACGTCGAGACCCGACGGGAGCGGGTAGAGCGCTGGCGCGCCGAGACAGGCCGTGCCCTGGAGGAGGATCAGGCCCGGATTCAGGACCTGGAAGGGCGACGAGCGGCGGCTGCCGGCGAGGGTGCGTCACTGGCCGCCGCGGGAGACGCCGCCCGCATGACGCTCGCCGAGGCGCGGGCGGAGTGTGAGCGGACCGCACGTCGAGTCGAGGAACTGGACGACGACGGCTCGGCCCGCCGACTGCTGGAGGCACGCGCGACGCTGAGCGGGCTGCGGGAGCGCCAGCGCGCCACCACGCAAGAGCGCGCCCGGCTGGAGACCCAACACGCGGCGCTAGCCCGCGACTCGGCCAACCTCGATCGACTGACGGACGAGACCGAACAGGAGATCTCCACGGTCGAGCGGGTCATCGCCGACCTTACCGGCGAGGCAGAGCTTGCCAACGCACGCCTCGAGGAGGCGGCCGAGCGCGAGGGCCCGCTGCTGGAAAGTGTTGCCCGGTCGGAACAGCGGGAGCGCGAGGCAAGCGCCCGGCAGTCCGTGGTCGCGGCACGTCTTCGCGAGGTTGAGCGCGAGCGGGACCACCTCGCGCTCGAGCTGGCGCGTCGTGGCGACGAGGTCGACCTGCTGCGCGAGCGCGCTGGACGCGACCTCGAGGTCCCCGCCTACGATCTGGCCGGACTGCTTCCAGCGGCGGTGGAGGCCGACGACGTCGAACGGCTCCAGCGGGAGGTCGATCGCCTGCGAGAGCGACTGCGCCGCGTCGGCACCGTCGGCGACGATGCGATCGCGCAATACGAACGGGAGGCGCAGCGCCACGCCTTCCTGCGTGGCCAGCTCGACGACGTGCTATCGGCCGGCGACGCCCTGCGCTCCCTGCTCGGGGAACTGGAGCGCGCCATGGCCGCGGAGTTCGATCGCACCTTCGGCGAGGTTGCCGCGGCCTTCGAGACGACGTTCACCAGCCTGTTCGGCGGCGGGCGGGCGCGCCTCGTCCGCGCCAGCGACGACGGGTCGGTCGGCGTCGACATCCTGGCTCAGCCGCCGGGCAAGCGCCTGCAGAGCCTGGCGCTCCTCTCCGGCGGGGAGCGGGCGCTGACGGCCGTTGCGCTGCTCTTCGCCATCCTGAAGGTCAACCCCAGCCCGTTCTGCCTGCTCGACGAGGTAGACGCCGCGCTCGATGAGGCGAACGTGGTCCGGGTTCGCGACGAGCTGCGCGGGCTGGCCGAGGGCACCCAGTTCGTGGTTGTGACGCACAACCGCGCCACGATCGAGGGGAGCGACACGCTCTACGGCGTCACCATGGGTGCCGACGGCGTGTCCCGCGTGCTGTCGCTGCGCCTGCCGGAGACCGCTCGCGCCTGACGCGCCGGGGCGCGCGGCATCGGCGGGATCAGAGGCCGAGATACGCGGTACGGATCTCGGGCCGCTCGAGGAGCTCTGAGGCGGGCCCTGAGAGCACGACCCGCCCGGTGTCGAGGATGTAGCCGCGCTGCGCGTGCTCGAGCGCGATCTGCACGTCCTGCTCGACGAGCAGAATGGTGTTCCCCGCGGCGTGAACCTGCGCCAGCGCGTCCATCAACGCGTCCACGGCGACCGGGGCCAGGCCCAGCGAGAGCTCGTCGATCATCAGCAGCCGGGGGCGCCCCATCAGCCCGCGCGCGATCGCGCACATCTGCTGCTCACCGCCGCTGAGCTTGCCCGCTAGCGAGCTTACGCGGCGGCGCAGCGCTGGGAAGAGCTCGAGCATGCGCTCCAGGTCCTCCTGGATACCGTCGCTCCCCTGGCGGGCGTAGGCACCAAGCAGCAGGTTCTCCCGCACGGTGAGACCCTGAAAGAGATGGCGGCCCTGCGGTACGTGGACGATGCCGAGCCGGACTAGCCGGTCAGACCCCAGCGCCGTCACGTCCCGCCCGTCGAGCTCGAAGCGCCCGGCCTTAATCTCGACCAGCCCGGACAGCGCCCCCAGGAGCGTCGATTTGCCGGCGCCGTTGGAGCCGACGATCGCGACCATCTCGCCGGTCTCGACCTCGATGTTGACGTCCCACAGCACCTGCACGTCGCGATAGCCGGCGCCGAGGTCCACGGTCCTCAGCATTACGCCCCCTCCGCCCCCAGCTCCCGCGCCGCCCAGCGGGCTCCCAGATACGCTTTGATCACCCCCGGGTTCGCCGACACGTCCTGGGGCGTGCCCTCGGCGATCACCCGGCCCGCGTCCAGCACCACGATGCGGTCGCACAGCCGCATGATGGCCCGCATCACGTGTTCGATGACCAGGATCGTCACCCCGCCACGGTTGATTCGCCTCACCAGATCGATCGCTTCATCGATCTCGGTCGCGTGCAGGCCGGCCATGACCTCATCGAGCAAGAGGACGAGGGGATCGGCGGCGATCGCCTTGGCAAGCTCGAGCCGCTTGCGGTCCTGTAGCGTGAGCGCGGAGGACGATCGATCGGCCAGCGCGGCCAGATCCACCTGCGCCAGCACCTCGTCGGCGCGTGCCCGCGCGGCCGCCACGCTGTGACGCTGGCCGCGCCCAAAGAGGGCACCAATCGCGACGTTCTCACGCACGGACATGCCCGCGAACGGACGGACCACCTGGAACGTGCGCGCCATACCGGCCCGACCTATCCGATGCGGCGCCCAGCCGGTAACGTCGACGCCGTTGAACTCGACGCGCCCCGCGTCCGGCTCCGCTACCCCGGTCAGGAGGTTGACCAGCGTCGTCTTGCCCGCACCGTTCGGGCCGATCAGGCCGAGGATCTCGCCCTCGCGCAGTTCGAAGCTGACATTGTCGGTCGCGGCCAACGCGCCGAAACTCTTGCGTAGGTGCGCCACGCGCAGAATGGGGTCGCCGATGCGGCGCTGCGCCTCCATCGGGCTACACCCGGAACGCTTTCAGATCACGCAGGAAGTTGCGGACACCGGTACGCCCCTGGGCCACCAGGCCGCCCAGTCCTCCGGGGAGGAACAGCACGATCAGGAGCACGACCGCGCCGAAGATGACCGCGTGCCACTGGAGAAAGGCGCCGGTGAGCTGCTCGTTGAGCCCATCGAGGAGGAAGGCGCCGACCACCGGGCCGAGCACCGTGCCGGCACCGCCGAGCAGCGCCATCACGATCAGATCCACGTTGCGGGTGATGTCGAATACCGTCGGGGCGTAGATCGACGTGCTCCAGTACGCCTGGACACCGCCCGCCAGCCCCGTCAGGAGCGCGCTGATCGCGAACGCCGCCGTCTTGTAGAGCGCGGTGTTGACGCCGAGGACGGCGGCCGCCTGCTCGTTCTCGCGGATCGCGACCAGGGCGTAACCGAGCCGCGAGCGAGCGATGAGCCAGGTCGCCACGACGGCGAGCACGAGCACGGCGAGCATCACGTAGTAGAAGAACGCGAACGGCGGACCGATCGGCAGCGAGATGCCGCTCGAGGCGCCCACGTAGCGGAGGTTGTTGGCCAGTTCGCCGAGGGCAATCCCGAAGGCCAGCGTCGCAATCGCGAAGTAGTGGCCGCGAAGCCGGAGGATGGGCACGCCAATCAGAGCAGCTACGACGGCCGGGAGAAGCCCGGCGGCGATCAGCGACGGCCAGAACGGCCAGCCCCACCTGCTCATCGCCACGCCCACCGTGTAGGCGCCCAGGCCGAACCACCCCACCTGACCGAAGGCCGCGTAGCCGGTAAAGCCCCCGATGATGTTCCAGCCCTCGGCCATGACCGCCACGGCGAAGATCCCGGTCAGGACGCGCACCCAGTAGTCGTCACCGTTCAACGGCACCGCGACGAGGAGGATCAGGACCAGCACCGAGAGCACCCAGCCCAGCGAGCGACTGGTGATCGGTGGGAGCAGCGAGCGCCGCCTCGACGCGTTCGCCCCCACGTTAGCCCTCCGCCGTCCCGCCGGAATATTCACGGCCCAGGATCCCCTGCGGCCGCAGCAGCAGGATGACGAGCAGGATGGCAAACACCACCGCGTCGGCATAGCCCGCCCCAAACCAGGCCGCGCCGAAGACGTCGACCAGGCCGAAGATCAGCCCGCCGATCAACGCCCCGGCGACATTGCCGAGCCCGCCCAAAATGCAGATCGCGAAGGCCAGCACCGTGTAGCTGGCGCCCATCGTCGGTGAAATCGGGCGGACCACCGCCACGAGCGATCCCGCCGCACCCGCGATAGCCGCCCCAATCCCGAAGGTGACGGCGTAGATGCTTCCCAGCGAGATGCCCACCACCTTCGCGCCGGTGTGGTCGTAGGCCGTGGCACGAATGGCCTGACCGAGTCGGGTTCGCGCCAGGAAGAGCCACAGCAGCGCGGTGATCGCCAGCGCCAGGATCAGGGTGCTCAGCTGTACGTAGGGCACGACCAACGTGCCGAACTGGATCCGGCTGCCGCCATAGCTCGGGTTGACCGAGCGCACATCCGCCTTCCACCACAGGAGCGCCAGGCTGCTGAGGAGGAGGTCGAGTCCGAACGTCAGAAGCAGCGTGATCAGCGCGGGCGCCCGCACCACCCAGTTGATGATTCCCCGCTGGATGGCGTAGCCGAGGACGAAGAGCACCAGCATCGAGATCGGGATCGACAGGAAGGGGTCGACACCGAACAGGTCGAACAACCAGTAGGTGACGAACGCGCCGATCATCACGAACGACCCGTGGGCGATGTTGATGATGTTCAGGATGCCCCAGACGAGCGAGAAGCCGAGCGCGACCAGCGCCAGCACTCCGCCGAGGAGCAGTCCGTTAATGATTTGCTGGACCGTCAGCATAGCGGCAGCGAGACCGGTCGGGCGCGCTCGACGGATCTCGCGACGACTCCTCTCAAGCCGATGGTCGCTTATCCCACGGGGGAGCCGGATAGGCGGGCTTCACCTTGGCTGCCGCCTGCGGCCAGACGGTTACTTTGGTGCCGTTCTGCCACTGCTCAGCGGCCATCGGCTTGTAGATGTTCTTGCCCGTGCTGTCGAACTTGATCTGTCCGTAAAACGTCATGGCATCTAGCGAGACCAGCGCGTCCCGGACCTTCTGTGGATCGAGCGACTTGGCCGCCTCAATGGCCAGGTGCAGCGCGTAGCACGCCGCGGTGGACTCGGCGACGTGGTAGTCCGGCTCGTATTTGAACTGCTTGTTGAAGTTGTCGTTGAAGTCCTGGGCTGTGCCGAAGAGTGCGTCCTGGTAGCTCAGGTCCTTCGTCCACTGAGTGCCGCCGAAGACGTCGTTTGCAGCGTCTCCGAGCGAGGTCTTGAAGTCGGGAACCGACGGTCCGACGCTGAAGCCATAGGCCTTCGCGCTCAGCCCGATCGAGCGACAGGTCTTCATGATGAGCACGCTGGTATTGAAGTGGCCCGAGCCCAGCAGCACGTCTGGGTTCTTGGCCTTGATACCAGTCAGCACCGACGTAACGTCGGTGCTAGTGGCCGGGATCTGCTGATCGGCCACGACCTGCATGCCCTTGGACGTGGCGTAATCCGCCACGCCCTTGCCGACCTCGACCGAAAAGTCGTCGTTGTCCGAGATGATCGCGAGCGTCTTCGGCGCCGGATTTGCCTCGAGCAGGGCGTCTATCACGCCCTTGAGGTACTGCGGAGCGGGCGTCAGCACCCCGAAGATGTACTTGTACCCCTTACTGAAGATGGAGGTCGCCGCGCCGTTCCCCTCGACCATAGGGATCTGGTACTTCTCGCTGATGACCGCCGACTGGAGGGTCGCGTCCGTGCCGTACGGCCCGAGCAGGTGGTTGATCTTGTCCTCGCTGATGAGCTTCTGGAAGAGCTGTGCCGACTGCGTCGGGTTGCTCTGGTCGTCGTACAGCTTCAGGTCGATCTGGTAGGTCTTACCGCCCACGTTGAGTCCGCCGTGCGCGTTGACCCAGTCCTTGTAGAACGTGTAGCCGTCCTTGGTGAGGCCGCCCTCCTGGGACAGGCTCCCGGTCAAGGACACCGCCGCGCCAAAGGTCACCGTGGTGCTGCTACCGCTCCCGCTGCTGCCGCAGGCCGAGAGCACGACCAGCCCTCCGAGCCCGGCTCCCGTCAGCCGCAGGAACTCCCGACGCGTGTACGCGCTCCGCGTCGCTGCCATGCCGGCTCCTCTCACGCGCGCCTGGTGATCCCGGCGCGCTATGCTCCCCCTACCGAGCACGCTGCTGGGTCCACCCGTGTGCGAGCGGCACATCGGACACTCTCGATTGTCATGCGGGGATAACTCCGCGTCAAGCGGCACAATGGTGAGCCCGACTCTAATCGTCCTAGTAACCGCATCTCACGGTCGGGCCATCTGGTCATTCGTCGAAAGGATCGAGGGGCCAGATGGGCCGGCGAACGTGGCGGAAGTCGAGGCGCGACAGGTCCGCCCCACTGATCCCGGGACCCTCGACCAACACCACGCGCTCGGCAATGGGTTCGAATGCGGCGCGGAAGTGACCCTTGCCCTTCAGCGCGATCACCCGCAGATTCGTGGGCTCGATGCCGTGAGTCCGGAAGATATTGATGTCGATCGGCGTCTCGGCGCGCTCGGTGACGAGCACGGCGACGCTGTCGCAAGCCACCACTGCGGTTCGCCCCAGGTCTACCGGCACTCCGGCGTGCATCGGCCCCCGGTTGACGTAGCGGCCGTCGGAGAGCATGCGGACGTAGCCGCGCACCGGTAGCGGTGCGCCGTGGAGCCGATCGATCTTGCCACCGAGGCGCAGGTCGACGATCGACCCGACCCCAGCGGCGATGCACCTGGCGACCGACTCTGGGTCGGCGATGAGCGCCAGCGCGGCATCGCGCGCCCCTTCGTGCAGCAGGAAACGCAGCAGTTCTGCGCTGTCCCCGGTGCCACCCGTCCACGGGTTGTCGCCGATGTCCACCAGCACCAGCGGGCCGTGCTGGATCGCGCGCAGGGCGGCCGCGGCCTCCTCCCACGACGCCACACCGCCGAGAAAACCGTCGCGTCGCTGCCACGCGAGTCCGGCCAGTTCGTCCGCCAGGCGACGGGCGAGACCCGGGTCGCCGTCGGTCGTCACGAGGACGCAGAAGCCCGCCTCCTCCACGTCCGCCGGGGGGAACCCTCCGGCGACGGTGATGGTCAGCACGCCCGGCGTCCGCTCGAGTTCGTGGGCGCGGGCGACGATCGACCGCATGGGCTCCTGGTGGGTGGGCATGTTCTGCGAGGTCGGTAGCATGGGCGGCCTGGCCAGCGCCGTCTCCGGATGGACCTCGCCACGAGCGATCCGTACCAGCAACTCCGCCGCCTCTCGCCCGCGCTCGCGCTGGTCCACGTGTGGATAGGTATCGAACCCGACCAGCGCGTCGGCCAACTCGGCCATCGCGTCGCTGATGTTGGCGTGCAGGTCGAGCGTCGCCACCACCGGGACACGTGGGCCGACGGCCCGGCGGACCCGGCTCAGGATGTACCCGTCGGCGTCGCGTGCCGCCTCCGACACCATCGCGCCGTGCAGCCCGAGGAGCACCCCGTCGACGGGACCGGCCTCGGCGATCCCGTCGACGATCTCACCCAGCAGCGAATCGAGCGCCCCGGCCGTGACCATCCCGGACGGCGTGGCCCACACAGACAGGATCGGGATGAGCTCCAGGCCAAGCTCGACCGCGGCGTCGAGGAATCCGGCGACCGGCGTCGCGGTCCCCCCCAGCTCGCGGGTAACCGCCGCGCCGCGCCGGATCCCGGCTCGCTCGAAGGCCGCCAGGTCGGTAGGGACGCTGCTGAACGTGTTCGTCTCGTGGGACAGCTCCGCCACCACGACTCTCATGCGACGTGGCCCATCCCATCCAGCGCGACGCCGCGATGCCCCGCGACCGTCCCGCGCGACTCACTCAGCCTGTCCACAGAGGGTAGCTGGTTCAACACATCCGCCTAGCCGGACGGGCGGATCATAGCCCTCCACCGGCCAGGCGGCAAACCGGAGCCTCGTGACGCCGGCGTCTTGACATTATCACCATATCGTGATACTATGATAGCAACGGAGAGGCGGATGGCCTTCGCCGCGATGGCAATGGACTCCGGAGGAATCGGAAATGACCAAGTTCGGCAAGCTGATGCACTACCTGACGATGATCCCGGGCCGCGACACGGCCTTCGAGACCTACTACGGCTCGCTCGTCCTGGGCCACCAGCAGGGGGTCCCGAGCGCGGCCGAGGCGCGGCGCGACTACGAGCCAGTCCGCAAGGTCATAGATCGCGTCATCGTCTACTAGGTCGACCAAGGGTTCAGTCTCGGGGCCTATCATCCCGCACTCAGGCGGCGATTGAGGCGGCAACGCGGGTTCACCGGATGCCGCACCGAGCGCCCAGATTTCCGGGCCGGTCACTCATTTTGACCGGCCCGGTTTTCTTGTCCCTGCTCGGGTCCGCACGGATAATCGTGGGGTGAATCCAACGCGTCAGGTACGGGAGGAGCAGACGATGGCAAGTACACGAGGGAGCATCGATCTGACCGGACTCGCCGAGGAGATCCGACGCGGCGTGTCGGCCACCGCGCTCGGCATGTCGGAGGCGGCCTTTCAGCGACTGAGCGACAACATCGCGCGCGCGATCCTGCGAGCGGTGTCCGAGGGCCAGTCACAGAGCCCGGACTTCGGCGAGGAAGACCGCGGCAGCTGATCGACGCCCCCGCCCGGAATCCCCCGTCGCTACGCCTCGCCCAGCGGCAGGTCGTAGCGGCGTCGAATGCTGGAGCCGAGTCGGCCGATGTCGGCGCCGTAGACGTGCAGTGAAATGGCCATGCCCGGCCCCGGGTTCGCCACCTTGTGGATGTCGCCCGGCGGGGTGAGGGCCGCCGTCGAGCCCACGGGGTTGACGGAGTGCCCGTCGGCCACCAGCACGGCGGCGTCGTCCCGCTGCTCGAGCCGGTAGCGGGTCTCGAACTCTTGCCCCTCGTGCACCCCCACCACGCACCACGAGACGTGGTCGTGGATCGGCGTCTCCTGCCCGGGCAGCCAGACCAGCGCCACCACCGAGAAGCTCCCGTCGGGCTCGACGTGCAGCACGTGCTGCCGGTAGTGGGACGGGTCCGGCTGACGCTGCGCCTCGGTCAGGAAACTCGGGTCAGCGAGCAGCGGCGCGAGCACGTCGGCGACCCGGGCTGAGCGCCGCTCGACGTCCGGCTCGTGCGCGATCGCCCCGCGGATGCCCGCGACGAGCTGCTCGAGCGAGGTATGCCTGGTCGGGGTCATCGTCATCGCCGTTATCCCTCCTTTGGCCGACGCCGGCCGTCCGCTCGTGCCTGCAGACGGGCGTCCGGATGCACTACCAGGGGATCATATCAACATGATCGCCTGCTCGCCGATCATCTGCCAGCTGCCGCCGCCCGCGCACCGCGTCGTCGCCCTGGCGCGGTTGGCTGGGCGTCCGAATTGCCCCCGCGATCTCTGTGCGGCGGCGGAACACGCCGGAGATGACACGGTACTGTCGCGTTTCTGCAATGATCGCCCCTCCTACGTGGACGATTAATGGACCATCACGGCGCTAGTCTGACGCGAGTAACTGGACTGCACGGTGCGAGCCGGCCCCGCGTCGGTAGGATGGCCGCGTGATCTGGCCGGCCCGCGGTGAGAGGAGACCTTCATGCTCCCGACGCGGATCACTCGGTTCCTGGTTGGGTCGCTCCTTCTGCTCGCGCTCATGCCGGCGTTGCCGGCCGCTGCGCAGACACCCGCCGTCACCACGATCCACCAGTTCGGCACACCCGGCAACGACGATGCGCGCCCCGTCGCGGTCGATGGCGACGGCTACGTCTACGTGGCCGGCTACACCCCCGGGGTTCTCCGCGGCCAGACGAGCGCCGGTGGTAACGACGCCCTTGTCCGCCAGTACCTCCCGAACGGCTCGGAAGGCTGGACCCGCCAGTTCGGCGGCTCCGACGATGATTTCGCCTACGGCCTGGCGGTCGACTCGAACGGCAACGTTTAGGTGGCGGGCTACACTCAGGGCGTCTTGCCGGGCCAGACCAGCGCCGGTTCCGCCGACGCCTTCGTGCGCCAGTACACACGCAGCGGTGTTGAAGGCTGGACTCATCAATTCGGCTCGTCGAGCATCGAATATGCCTACGCCGTTGCCACCGACGAGGACGGCCACGTCGACGTGGCGGGCCAGACGCTCGGCACCCTGCCCGGTCAGACGAGTGCCGGTGGCTACGACAACTTCTTGCGGCAATACGACGGCAACGGTAACGAGGTCTGGACCCGCCAGTTCGGGGGAACCTCCAGCGAGGCGGTTAGTGGCGTGGCGGTGGACGCTGCCGGCGACATCTACCTTGCGGGCCTGACGTATGGCACGCTGCCGGGCCAGACCAGCGCGGGAGACAAGGACGGGTATCTGGCCGTCCTGTCCCAGACCGAGACCGACGAAACCGCACCGGTGACCACCGCCTCGGTCACGCCGGAGCCCAACGTCAACGGCTGGAACAACAGCCCGGTCACGGTCACCCTTCAATCCAGTGACGAACCGGGTGGCGCAGGCGTCGAGGCGACCTACTCCATCCTCGACGGCAATCCGCGGCAGTCCTACACCGGGCCTATCGCCGTCACCCTCGAGGGCGTTCACACCCTCCAGTACTGGAGCGTTGACGCCGCCGAAAACGTGGAGACTGCCCACTCGCTGACACTGCGGATCGACACCAAGGCCCCTGAGGTGGCTCTTGCCTTCGATCCGGCGAGTCGAGACCTCTCCGTGACCGCCACCGACGACGGCTCGGGCATCCCCTCGACCGTGCTTGCCAGTCGTGCCGCCGCCGCCTGGACGGCTCAGGACAGCCTTCCCGCCATCACGACCACCCCGTCGGTGTCCTCCGGGGGTCTGTTCAACGCCGAGCTGCGCACCTACGTCCTGACGGATCGGGCCGGCAACACGCTGACCGTCGTCGTCAAGGTGCAGAAGATCGGCGGTCCGGCCTTTGGCACGCTCAACGCGCACGTGGTGAGCGTGCGTTACGGCAGCGGCCCCCCCTATATCCCCACCGGACAGCTGCAGGCACAGTGGATCGCCGCGGGTTCGGCCAACCCCCTGATCCTGACCCAGCACTTTCTGTCCGGCAGTGGGATGTCCCGGCAGGAGCGGACCACCCTCTATACCGGCAGCAGCACCACGGTCTTCGACCTGGTCCACGGCGGCAGCCAGCGACTGAGCGGGATGGCCCTGCCGCAGCTCCACAGCAGCCAGGGCACGCTGCACATCGACCTGCCGTAGTCGCGCCCACGATTGCTCGTAGCCGGCCGCCCTCCTGCCGGGCGGCCGGTTCGCCTTTCCGGCCGACCCGCCCAGCCGCCTCGTCAAACGGCGACCCAACCTCTCGTAGTTGTGCTACGCCAGGACCTTGCTGGGTCCTCTCGATCCCGATTCAGCCATCTGGCTGCCGCTTCTGTTCCGGGACAAGGATTTGGCGCCCTCCGAGCGCCGGCCCACGTCTCGCCGGGCGTTGACATTCCTCGACCGATACCTCTAGAATGGCCGGGTCGGCTTCGCATGGAGCACGTCGCGGCGCAGGCCCTTGGGCATGGGAAGGTACGCTAGATGAGCGCGAACCTCGAATTCCACAGCCGGCTGATGGACCGCTCCCGTGGTGGCGGTTCCATCGTGCGGCCTGTGGGGCGGAGCTGCCTGCCGGCGGGATGACGTGACGCGCTGACACCAGCTGAGTCAATCCCGCCGCGGGCCGAGCAACAAAATCTCGCCCGCGGTTTTTGTTTGTCCAGCCAACGGGCGAGCCGTGCAGAGAGGCGAACGCATGCGAACCGGTGGTGGCCAGCCAATTCTTGCGACCGGAGGTCCCAGGCAGGTCGACGCGGTCGCCGTCGAGCACCTCTCCAAGCGCTTCGTCCGGCGCTCGCTGATCCGGCATCGTCCGATCCAGACGGTCCACGCGCTCGACGACGTGAGCTTCAGCGTCCGTCAGCAGGAGATCTTCGGCGTCCTCGGGGTGAACGGCTCTGGCAAGTCGACGCTCATCCGAGTTCTTTCGACGCTGCTGATCCCGGATGCGGGGTCCGTCCGCGTCTTTGGGTACGACATCGGTCGCGACGAGGCGGCGGTGAAGCGCCTGATCAACCGCGTTTCGGTGGAGGCGTCGTTCTTCAAGAAGCTCTCGGCGATGGAGAACCTGCTCTACGCGGTCCGCCTCTACGGCCGCGGTGGGGCCGGCCTGCGCCGGGAAATCGAGCAAATTCTGGTGGCGCTGGGGCTGGAGCGCCCCCGCATCGGCCAGCCGCTCGAGCAGCTTTCACGTGGGATGCAGCAGAAGGTGGCGATCGCGCGCGCCTTCCTGACGTCTCCGGTGCTCCTCCTGCTCGACGAGCCGACTACGGGACTCGACCCGCGCTCGAAGAAGGACGTGCAGGAGTTCGTCATCCGCCTGCGCGACGAGCACGACGCCACCATCATCCTGTGCAGCCACGACATGGACGAGGCCGAGCGGCTGTGCGACCGGATCGCCGTGCTCGACGGGGGTCGACTGGTGGCAATCGACACGCCGACCGGCCTGAGGAGACGGGCCGCCGCGGGGGCCGGCCTACCCGACCTGACCCTCGAGCAGACGTTCATTCAGCTCACGGGTCGGCCGCCCGACGCGGTCGACGTCGAGGACGGGCAGGTCGCCTGACGGCCTGGCGCCGGCGCGAATGGGGGATCGATGGCCGATTCATGGAGTCACTCGTCTCCGGGAGCCGGGGGACTGTGGCGCGAGGTCAGGGCGTCCTACGCCTTCGTCGAGCGCAACGTGTTCCTGGTCCGCCGTTACTGGGGCTGGGAGATTGCGTTTCTGGTCTACAACGTCACGTCTTCGCTAAGCGTCATGTACATCGGCAAGGCCCAGCAGGTCCAGGGAGACCAGTTGATCCTGTACCTCGGGATCGGCACGCTCGTGTGGTCCTACCTGCGCTCGGTGTTCGCGAACATCAGCGAGATGATCTCCTGGGAGCGCTGGGAGGGGACCATCGAGTACACGATGATGGCGCCGGTCTCACGCCTGACGCACATGCTCGGCGTGTCGCTGTTCAGTGTGGCCTACGGCATCGTTCGCACGGCCGTGCTGCTGGGCGCGCTGGCGCTGTTCTTCGACGTCAGCCTGGGGCACGCCAACTTCGTCGGAGCGCTGGTCGTCATCCTCATCGGCAGCCTGTCCTTCATCGGCATCGGGATCATGGCGGCCGTCCTGCCGCTCCTCTTCACCGAGCGGGGTGAGGAGATGACGTTCATCATCTCGTCGGTCCTGCTGCTCGTCTCGGGCGTCTACTACCCGATCTCGGTGCTGCCGGGCTGGATGCAGACGGTTGCCCGCATCTCGCCGGCCACCTACGTCCTCGACGGCATGCGCGCCACCGTGCTCGACGGAGCGGGCACCGGGCAGGTCCTCCGCTACCTGGTGCCGATGGCGCTCATCGGCGCGATCACCATTCCGCTCGGCATGGCCGTCTTCTCGTCGGTCGAGCGCTACGCCAAGCGAACTGGACGCCTGAAGCGCAGCGGCTAGGCCGCGCGACGACGCGTTTCGAGACGTGTGAAAGGAGTACCCGTGCGAGCCGTCTACCTGACCGGTCCGACCGTCTACCTGCGCGCCCTCGCCGAGAGCGACGCGGAGTCGGCCGCGGCCTGGTTCGACAGCCTCTTCCCGATCAACGCCTCCCGCGCGGCCGAGTTTCTCCGTGAGGAGCACCAGGAGCCCTGGTCCAGGCGCCGGACACTGGCCATCGCGCGCAACGACGGCGGCGAGGTCGTCGGCGGAGCCCGCCTGCGCATCGATGGCCGCTCGGCTCAGCTCGGATTCCACATGGCGCCGTGGGCGCCCGACGCGGACGACCTGCGCGGCGAGGCGCTGGGCCTGCTGGTGCCGTGGCTGCGCGGTGAATTGGAGTGCCTGGTCGTCAGCACCGAGATTCCGGCCGACGAGGCCGCGACGCTGCGGGCAGCGGAAGCCGCGGGGATGCGCTGCCGCGTGCGCCTGCGCGAGCACGTGGCGCGCGGCGGCCAGCGGGTCGACCTGCTCATCTACCAGTCCGTCGACCCCACGCTGGAGGGCGCCGATGCGTAACCAGATCCTTGCCGGCGAGCGGCTGTACCTCCGCCCCCTCGAGACGTCCGACGCCGCCTCGCTTGCGGCGTTCTCCGCCGCCGAGACGGAAAGCTTCTTCGACGAAGGGCGCGTGCCGCACAGCCCGATCGCCCTCGAGCACTGGATCACGGAGCTCCACCGGCGGCAGCCGCCACGTGCGATCCAGCTCGCCGTCTGTCTGCGCGAGGACGACCAGTTCATCGGCATGCTCGGCGTCTCGAGGCTGGACTGGGTGAACCGGACCGGCGAGAGCGAGAGCTACCTGGGCGACGTCGCCGCGCGCGGCAAGGGCTACGGCCCGGAGGCAAAGTGGCTGCTGCTGGAGTACATCTTCGACCATCTGCAGCTCCACGTCATCCGGTCGTTCGTCTGGCAGCCGAACTGGCGCTCGGCCGCCGCGGTGCGCCACCAGGGCTACCGGGAGGCCGGCCGGCTCCAGACAACCGCCACGAAGCACGGGGTCTACCAGGGGGAGTTCGTCTTCGACCTGCTGCGCGACGAGTACCTGGCCGGTCGCGAGCGCTGGCGCGCCGAGCAGGCGGGGCGGAAGCAGCGCGTGACCGGCGCCATCGGTGCGTGAGCCAATGGCTCGCGGCCCGCGGGTGTATCTGAGGCCGCTCGAGGAGTCCGACGCCGCCGCACTGGCCGGCTTCACCGCGGACGAGACCGAGACGTTCTTTCTCGGCCGCGGTCGCATCCCGGCTAGCCCGCTTGCATTCGCCGCGTGGATCCGCAACATCGGCGCGCGGCAGCCGCCTCAGACGCTGGAGCTGGCCGTCTGCCGCGTCACCGATGACCACCTGCTGGGCTACGTCGGCGTCTGGGAACTGGACTGGGTACACGGCACGGGCGAGGTCGACATCGCGCTGTGGCCCGCGTCGGAGCGCGGCCGGGGATACGGCACTGAGGCGCTGCGACTGCTGCTCGACCTCACGTTCGGCACGTATCAGCTGCGCGCCCTGCGTGCCTTCGTCTGGAGCGCGAACGCCCGCTCGGCGGCTGTCCTCACGCGCGTCGGGTTCCGACCGGCCGGGCGTCTCCGCACCGCGGTGGTCAAGAGCGGGTTTCATCTCGACCAGCGGGCCTTCGACATGACGGACCGCGACTGGTTGAGCCCGGTTCGAGCCGGGAACACCAAGATCTGCAGCGGCACGTATCAAGTTTAGTTCGCCGGTCCCCATAAGAGCGTCGGCGATCTGGCATACTTCTCGATGTCCCGTTCATGTTCCGGGACCAGAACGCGAGGAACCGTGCTTCTGCTCTCCCTGTTCTTCCTCCTCGGCGTGGCGGCGCTGAGTGTCACCGCCGCGGTTGGCACAAACCTGGCCGCGCTCAGCGCGCTCCTCGCCGCGCCCGGTCAGTTCGGGCTGCTCTTGCGTGACCGGCACGCCCGCCGCAACCTCGCCCTGGGTCACGCGACGGTCAACATCTTGCGGCAGCGCTCCGGGCACTCGGGTCTGGTCGCGCTGGCGAGCCCCGCGGGGTTCGTCGTCCGGGGCGGAGCCTCTCCGGCCATGGTCGCGGACGCGGCGTCCGAGGCGCTGGCTCGACTGCGCGCCGGAGAACGAACGCTGGCGGTCGATCCGCGCAGCGCCGCCGCCCTGCTGGCGACGGACATGGGGCTGGCTGCTGCCGTCGTTGCGGTGCTGCTCCTCACCGATACCTCCGGTCTGGCCGCGGCAATCGCGGGCCTCGCGCTGGTGGCGCTCGTCGGTCCGCGCCTCAGCTCCGTCCTGCAGCGACACCTCACGACCGACGCGCACCTGGGTTCGCTGGCCATCAGGGGGATCCAAATCGAGGCCCCGTCCGGAATCCGCGGTCTGCTCACGCTGGTGATGCTGGGACCGGTGCTCGTTCAAACGTCCGACGTACAAACCGCGGCGCCGGTCGACCGGCAGACTCCACCGATGCGGGAGATGATCGCGGTCGAGAACTTCACGGTGCGCTAACGGCCCTTCGCCAGTCGGAGGGCGGCCAGCAGACACGTTCGACGGAGATTCCCTTGTGGGGTGTAAGTCAGGTGATGGTTGTCGCCCCCGATTCGATGGGCGACGGGTCCGCGAGGTGTGGGTGCGGAGGAGTGCCCCCGGCGGACCTGTACGCCGGCCCGGCGGCAAGCCAGATCACACCAACGATGTCCGGGCTAGCGACGGGAGCGCGGGCGAGCGACCCGAACCGGGGCGGGCATCGGACTGGGACTCAGAAGCTGCCAGAGTCGGTTCCATCCATCACGGATAGCGACCAGTAGCGTGTCGACCATGGCCGAGTCTTCCTCCTTCGGCTCTTGACCGCCGGGGCGGTTGTCCGACCCCGCCAACGCTGCTATAACGCATCGGCCGTGCCGCCCAGGCTTGCCTGATTCGATGTGGACCGCGCGGTGGTCGGGCGCAAGGCACCTCGGACAGCACGCCGCGCACATACCGGGGGGTCACGCTTGGGGTCCTGGGACAACCTGCTCGTGGCGCAGTCCGGCGGTGCCACGGCCGTCATCAACGCCAGCCTGGTAGGCGCCGTCGAGACCGCGCGAGCCAGTGCGCGCTTCGGCGCGATCATCGGCGCGCGAAACGGCATCGAGGGAATCCTGGGCGCGGAGTTCGTCGACCTGGGGCGGCAGCCGCCCGACGTGCTGATGGCGGTGGCCCGAACCCCATCCGCCGCGCTGGGCACGACGCGGCGCCGGCTCGACGACGAGACCGCGGCCCTGGCGGTCCGGAACCTCGCGCGGCGCGAGGTGCATCACGTCGCCTACATCGGGGGTAACGACTCCGCCGACACGGCCAGCCGTCTGGCCCGTGCCGCCGTCGACGCGCGCTACGAACTCGCGGTGGTCGGCATCCCCAAGACTATCGACAATGACCTGCCCGACACCGACCACTGCCCGGGCTACGGATCCATCGCGCGATTCATGGCGCTCGCCACCCGCGACGCCGGGCGCGACACCGAGGCCACGGCCGGCCTCTACCCCATCAAGCTGATCGAGGTGATGGGCCGGAACGCGGGATGGGTCGCAGCGGCGACCGCGCTCGGCCAGGAGCGCGACATCGACTCGCCGCAGCTCATCTTCTTCCCGGAGCGTCCGGCACGCGATCTGGCGACCTTTCTGGACGAGATAGGCGCGGCCCACCGTCGCTATGGGCACGTGGTCGCCATCGTGCCGGAGACGGCGCGAGACGCCTCCGGAGACCCATTGACCGGTGCGGAGGCGTACTGGACCGATCCGTTCGGCCATCGCTACTACCAGAGCCCGGGTCCAATGCTGGCGCGGGCCATTGAGGAGAGGCTCGGACTGCGCGCCCGCTACGACAAGCCCGGCACGATCGCGCGGATGTTTGGCGCCTGCCTATCGGAGACCGACCTGAGCGAAGCCCACATGGTCGGTGCCGCCGCGGTACAACTCCTGCTCACCGGTGTCTCCGGCGTGATGGTAACGCTGGTGCGCGCCGGCGACGCGCCCTATCGCTGCGCGACCGGGACGACGCCGTTGGCCAGCGTGGCCAATCGGGAGCGGCATCTGCCCGATGAGTTCATCACCGACGGCGGCCGTGGGATAACCGACGCGTTCCGCGCCTACGCCGTGCCGCTGATCGGCGGCCCGCTCCCTCTATACGGCCGGCTGCTCGATCTCGACGTGCCGGGTGCGTAGCGCGTCGCCATCCCGCTTCGACCGCGCGGTCGCTCGCGCCCACACGACGGTCTTTGTTTGGGAGAAACGCGGGACATGAGCCAGAGCACACCGACCCCTCCCGAGCGCATCCTCACCGGCCGGCAGGAGGAACTGCGCGAGCGCGCGGCGGGAATCGTCGACGAACTGTCACGCACGATCCGCCAGTTCCCCGCCACCGAGGAGGACCTCACACTGCTCGCCGATGCGGGCGAGCGGCTGCAGGCGCTGTTTCTCCTCGTGGTGGCGGGGGAGTTCAACTCCGGCAAGTCCGCTGTGATCAACGCGCTGCTCGGCGAGACGGTCATGCCCGAAGGCGTCACGCCGACGACCAGCGCGATCCACCTGCTGCTCTATGGTGACCCGCCATCCGACGCGGTCGGCGCCAACGGCGTCGTCCAGCACGCCCACCCGGCGGCCTTCCTACGGGACGTCAATCTGGTCGACACCCCGGGGACCAACGCCATCATCCGCGAGCACGAGGAGATCTCCCAGCGCTTCATCCCACGCGCCGACCTGGTGCTCTTCGTGACCTCGACCGACCGGCCGTTCACCGAGACCGAGCGCCAGTTCATGATTGAGATCCGGGCCTGGGGCAAGAAGATCGTGCTGGTCGTCAACAAGATCGACCTGCTGCAGTCGGCGCGTGAACTGGCCGAAGTGTCCGACTTCGTGACCGGCAATGCCGAGCGCGTGCTCGGCCTGCGCCCTCAGGTGTTCCCGGTCTCCGCACGCCGGGCACGAGAAGCCGAGGCGAGCGGTCAGGCCGAGGAGCGCCGCCGCCTGTGGGACAGCAGTGGGCTCGGCGCGCTGCAAAGCTTCATCATCGACTCGCTCGATGAGGAGATGCGCATCCGGCTGAAGCTGCTGAGTCCGCTCGGCATCGCCGACCGCGTCGGCGCACGCTACCGGGCGGCGGCGACCGAGCGGCTGGCGATCCTGGACCGCGACGCGCAGACGGTCGAGCGGATCGAGCAGCGCATTTCGGTCTACCAGACCGAGATGCGCGCCGACTTCACCGGCTACCTCTCGCGGGTGGAGGCGATCATCTTCCGCTTCAACGATCGCGCCGACCGCTTTTTCGACCGCACGATCCGCCTTGGGCGCGTGCTCGACCTGCGGGATCGGGACAGGATCCAGGGCGAGTTCCGCGACCAGGTGGTCGCGGACACCGAGCTCCAGATCGACGCCACCGTCGCGGAGATGATCGACTGGATGGTCGAGCGAGACTTGCGGCTGTGGCAGGCGGTCAACGAGTACATCGACCGTCGGCAGCTCGACCGCCATCAGGACGAGATCGTGGGGGAGGTCGGCGGGAAGTTCAGCTACGACCGGCAGGCGTTGCTGGCCGCCGTCGCGCGCCGGGCCGACGACGTGGTGGAACGCTACGACCCGCGGCGCGAGGGCCTGGAGATCGCCGAGGCCGTCCGCAGCGCGGTCGGTCAGACGGCGCTGGCGGAGATCGGTGCGGTCGGGCTCGGTGCAATCGTGATCGCGCTGGCGACCACCGCAACGATGGATGTCACCGGTATCCTCGCGGCGCTTACGATCGGCGGCGTCGGGCTACTCATCTTGCCGGCACGCAAGCGGCGCGCTCGCGAACTCCTCCGCCGTCGCTCGGCCGAGCTGCGCGAGCGGCTGACCGAGGCGCTGCAGGACCAGTTCGACCGCGAGGTGGAACGCTCCACGGCGCGCGTTCGGGACACACTGGCGCCCTATTCCGCGTTCGTGCGCGCCGAGCGCGACAAGCTGCAGCGGCTGAGCCAGGTGCTCGCCCGGGTCGACGCCGACGTGTCCGACCTGCGGCGTATCGTGGATGTCTGAGTGATCAAGCCTCCACGACGACGTAGCCTTCCGCGTCGCGATCCACCAATCGCGTCGCGTAGCGTCCGAAGTCCGGCAGCGCCGGCAGGAGCTGACCAAATAGGATCTCGTTGTAGGTGTTGTGGGTGGCCCGGCTTGACCAGCGCTCGACCCAGGCATAGTGATGGTCCTCGTCGAGCTTGACCAGCTCAGATGACAGGCAGCCGGGCTCGCGGGCCGCGCGCTCGACGACGCCGCGGAAGTCGCGCTCGAACACGCGCTGCATGCCCTCATCGACATCGAAGAAGCTCACGTCGATGAACATCCCGGCCTCCCCTCGCTGCGCGAGTCACCAGCAGTCCGGTGCTAACGGCCGCCTCCGACCACGGAGGATCGCCGGAACGGCTCTGCTATAATCCGCTCCGTCGCGGCGCGGGCCGCTGGGCGGGATTCTACCGTGGCCGTCTCCGGGTGTCTCGAACGGCAGGCCGACCCGGCGGCTGGCGGACTGGCGCAGGCATGGAGCGCGACCACCAGAACGGACCGCTCGAAGTCCTCCAAATCGACCGTGATCTCTACGAAGCGATGATCGCCCACGTCCGCGGCGCCTATCCGCACGAGGGCTGCGGGCTGATCGCCTTCAACGGCGCGCATCCCGTTCGGTTGTTTCCGGGTACGAACACCGAGCACAGCGCCACCCGCTACAATATGGATCCGGGCGAGGTGGTCGCGGCGCTCGACGAGATGGAGCGCCGGCGTTGGCGGCTCGGGGCGATCTTCCACTCACATCCCCGCACGTCGGCCGTCCCGTCACGCACCGATCTCCGACACGCCTACGACGCTTATTACCAGGCCGCGTTGATGATCATCGTGTCGCTGGCAACCCCAGAGCCCGACGTGCGTGCCTATCTGGTCAGCGGCGAACCCCGTGAGATCCCGGTCGTGGTGCAGCCGCGGCGAGAGGAGACGGATGAGGCATGACTGACGGTCGGACCGTCGGCGTTCTCGGCGGGATGGGGCCGCTGGCGACGGCCGACCTGTACCGAAAGATCATCGACGCCACTCCAGCGCGCCGCGACCAGGACCACCTGCACGTGATCATCGACGCCGATCCGCGTGTCCCGGACCGGACGGACGCGTTGCTCCGCGGCGGGGAGGATCCGACCCCCTGGCTCGTCGCCGGCGCATGCCGGCTGGCCGCCGCCGGCGCGGACTTCATCGTCATGCCCTGCAACACGGCGCACGCGTTCCTGCCGCAGGTACAACTCGAGGTGACGATCCCGTTCGTCAGCATGATCGAGGCAGCGACCGCGGAGGTCGCCCGGATCGTGGCACCGGGCTCGCCGGTCGGGATCCTGGCCACGTCCGGCACGATCGCGGTCGGGCTCTACCAGCACGCGCTGGAGCGCCTCGGCCTCCGACCGCTGGTGCCGGCTGACACGGACCAGGTCAGGGTCGAGACCGGCATACACCTGGTCAAGGCGGGCCAGACCGGTCGGGAGGCGACCGAGCACGTCCTCGTCGGGGCCAGGTCCCTCGTCGCACATGGCGCCGTGGCGCTGCTCGCCGCCTGTACGGAACTCCCGATCATCCTGCACCAGGAGGACGTACCGGTGCCGCTGGTCGACCCGACGGCGGCGCTGGCCCGCGCCGCCGTCGCCGTGGCATCCGAGGACGAGGCGATCCGGCAATTCGGACTCAATGAGGGGATGCGCCATGCCGTCCAGTCGTGACGACCGGCTCACGCGCATGCGCCAGCTCCCCGACCGTGTGGCGCGGATCGTGGATCCCGCTCCGCTCGACGCGATCCGCCGCGCCGGCGCCAACGGCGAGTGGGGTGCGATCGAGATCCTGACGCACCTGCGCGACTGGGATGAGGTGAACCTGGACCGGCTTGACCATGTGCTCGGCGAGGATCGGCCGACGCTGGAAACGTTCGACGGCGATCTCTGGGCCATCGAGCGCGACTACCACGCGCAGGACCCATCCCGCGTGCTGGTCTCGCTGCGCCAGCACCGCAGGCGCCTGGTCGATGAGCTCGAGGCCGTCCCGGACGCGGGATGGTCACGGACCGCGCGGCACCCGGAACTCGGCGAGGTAACGCTCGATGACCTGGTACGGCGGATCGACGAGCACGACCAACAACACCTGCAGGACCTGCGCGACCTCCTGCTCTGATGTTCCCGGCTCGACACGTGAGCGGTGATGAGCCCGCCTGTTGCGGAACCTGTACCTCGGTTCTATACTGGCACTCAGGTTCCACACGTCAAGTTGCGTTCGTTTCCCTACGGCCGCAGACGCCCCGTGAGATGGTCGTTGGAGGCGAGCGGGAGGGGGCTGAGCGTCCCCGGTGGCGGGCTGAACCTGCGCACCGCCTCCGAGCGTTCTCCCCGAGGAGTGGCCCGGGATGTCGATGGCCGACAAGCTCTTGGTGTGCCGCGATTGCGGCCTCGAGTTCGTGTTCACGGCCGGGGAGCAGGAGTTCTACGCCGCCCGCGGCTTTAACGATCCGACGCGCTGCCCTGCCTGCCGCACCGCCCGTCGACAGTCGCGCGGCAGCGGGCCATCGGCGTTCCCATCCGGGTCCGGCATGGGCGACTCTCGGCCGACGCGACAGCTCTACCCGGCCGTCTGCGCCCAGTGCGGCCGCGAGACGATGGTGCCCTTCGAGCCGCGCAACGGGCGACCGGTCTACTGCCGCGAGTGCTTCCAGCGCCTGCAGGGACGCTGATCCAGCGGCGGCTGGTCGATCGACGCGTCGCGCTCAGTCCAGCATCTTGACGAAGCGCAGGCCGGTGTCGACGTAGCCGAGGCGCCGGTAGAAGGCGTGAGCGCCGGCGCGGTGCCGCGCCGTGGTGAGCATCACCCCGTGGCAGCCCCGCTCCCGTGCCAGTTCCTCGACCGCGCGCACCATCACGGCCCCGATGCCGCGCCCGCGATGCGCGTCGTCGACCACCAGCGCGGCGAGACGGCACACCGGATCGTCGTGCTCCAGCAGCGGGATTACCTCGGCCGCGACCAACCCCACCACCACCCCGCCGGGGTCGACGGCGGCCAGCACGCGCCAGTCTGCCGACCCGCCAAGCACCTGCAGGCGGCGTTCCGCCTGCCGCGCGGTCGTCGGGTAGCCGAGTTGCTCGAGGAGCCCCGCGACGGCTTCGGCGTCGGCGGCGGCTGCGTCGCGCACCGTGAGGTCCACCGGCCAGTCTCCTCGGTGTCCAGCGAGTCCGGCGGGAATAGCGCCGGGGCGCCACAGTCGTCCGCGGCGCCCCGGCATAACCCGCTCGAGCCGACTCGAGGGTCGAGTCGGGCTTTACTCGCCGAGCTCGGAGGCGAACTCGGTCTCGGCCTCGGTCAGGCTCTCATCGATGATCTCGATGATCCGGTCGATCTCCTCGTAGGTCACCACCAGCGGCGGCGCCACGTGGAGCACGTCCCAGACCCGCGTGACCATACCCTTCTCGTTGACTTTCTGGTCGACCCGCTTGAGGAACTCCGAGCCGCGGCCCCACTTCTCCTTGGTGTTGCGGTCCTTCACGATCTCGATGCCGCACATGAGGCCGACGCCACGGACGTCGCCGACACTCGGGTGGCTGCGCAGCTCGTTAAGCTGGCCCATCAGGTAGGCGCCTTTGTCGGCGCTCTGCTGCACCAGGCCCTCCCGCTCGAAGATCTCGAGATTCTTGAGCGCGGCCGCGCAGGCCACTGCCTGACCGCCGAAGGTCAGCAGGTGCCCGAGCGCCGTCTCCTTCTTCTCCTGGAAGATCTCGAACACCCGGTCACTGACGGCCACGCCGGCGATCGGCGCGTAGCCGGACGACAGCCCCTTGGCCATCGTCATCAGGTCCGGCTGCATGCCGAAGTGCTCGGTCGTGAACATCTTGCCGCTGCGGCCGAAGCCATTGATGACCTCGTCCATGATCAGCAGCACGCCGTGCTTGTCGCAGATCTCGCGCAGCCGCTGCCAGTACTTGGGCGACGGGATGTGCACGCCGTTGGAGGTCGACACCGGCTCACCGATGACCGCGGCCACCGTCTCCGGTCCCTGGCTCTCGATCTCCTGCTCGACGTAGTTGGCGCACATCAGGTCGCCGGCCTCGCCCTCCAGGCCGAAGTCGTTGCGGTAGTGGTTGGGCGACGGCACGTGGTAGACCCCGTACATGAACGGCCCGAAGTAGGTCTCGTTGCGGGTGGCGGTGAGGCTGTACGCGCCCATGGTCATGCCGTGGTAGCTGCCCCGCCGCGCGATGACCTTGTAGCGCTTGGGGAAGCCGCGCATCGCCTGGACCTGCTTGGCGATCTTGACCGCGCTCTCGACCGCCTCGGAGCCGCCCGAGCAGAAGTAGATCCGATTGAGGTCGCCCGGTGTCAGCTTGGCCAGCACGTTGGCGAGCTGGACAGCCGGGACGGTCGTGTAACTGGCGGCGGAGGCGTAGGCGATCTTGGCCGCTTGCTCGGCCATGGCCTCGCCGATCTCGGCTCGCCCGTGGCCCGCGTTGACCACCCACAGCCCGGAGATACCGTCGAGGTACTCGCGGCCGTGGATGTCCACCAGCGTGCTACCGTGGGCGTGATCGAAGACCTTCAACCCGCCCTGCTCGGCCACGCGCACCCACTCGGTCGTGTGGATCCAGACGTGCTCCAGCGCCTCTTTCTCGAGCACGTCGACCGGCACCGTGCCGGCACTCCCTGCCTGTACCACGTCGCCCATGGGTGACAACTCCTAACGCCGGTCGCCGCCAACTGGACGCAGCCGTCGCGGAAACCGTGCTCCTTGTGACGATGACGTTGTGACCAGTATAGCAGCGCCCGTCACGCCGGGGAATGGCGGCGTGTGGCTCTGTGACTCTGGATGGCTGAGATCGTGGCCCGCCGGGTTGTCCGAGCCGTCCCGCCGTGCTACGGTCCGGACACCTGAAGCGACTGGACAGAGAGGAGCGGGGCGGCATGGCGACGACCGAGAGCGACACGCTGGCGCGCATCGAGCAACTGGTAGCCGGGCTGAACGGTATGATCGGCGTGGCCGCGCGGCACCTGGGGACCGGCGAGGAGATCCTCTTCAACGCCGATGTCATCTTTCCGACCGCCAGCACGATGAAGCTGATGTTTCTCTACGAACTGTACCGCCAGGTCGACCGCGGGCGCATCGATACAGCCATGCGGATCCGCTTCGAGGACCGGCTGCGCGTGCCGGGCTCGGGCGCACTCCAGCACCTCGACGCCGGCTTCGAGCTGACGGTCAAGGACTACGCGACGCTGATGATCATCCTGTCAGATAACGCCGCGACCGACATCGTGTATGACCTCGTCGGGCGGGCTGAAGTCGCCGACGCCATCCAGAGCCTGGGCCTCACCAGCACGCACCTGCCGCGAGACACCTGGGAGTTGCTTGCGGGCATGCGGGACCTGGACCCGAACGACCCCGACCTCACCTACGCTAAGCTCAACGCCGAACTCGGTTCGGCTCAGAGCTCGTTCGATTGCGCGGCGCTGCGCGAGACGCCCGACAATAACGTCTCGACCCCGCGCGAGATGGCTCGCCTCAGCGAGGCCTTCGAACGCGGTGAGGGGCTGAGCCCGGCCTCGCGCGATGCGGCCATCGACATCCTCAAGCGGCAGACGCTGAACTCGCGCATCCCCGGACTGCTGCCGTTCGGCGTCAAGGCAGCCCACAAGACCGGCAGCCTGCGCGGCGTGCGCAACGACGTCGGCATCGTTTACGCCGGGGATACGGCCTACGTCATCGCGCTGATGAGCAAGGGCTTTGACGTGGAGATCGAAGCAGAGCGCGCCCTCCCGACGCTCTCGAAACTGGTCTACGACCACTTCACGGATTCGGCGGCCTGACGGCCGGATTGGCCCAACTCGAGTCGCGGCGTGATCGCTCGGCGCCGTCGGTCCAGGACGGTCGAAAGGCCGGCGACGATGACCAGGGCGGCCAGGAGCGGGAAGCAGCCGCAGGAACAGCAGCGCACAGGACGGCCCTCCGGCACTCCGGCACCGCACGCGATATGGCGCCGCCGGAGACAACGATGCCCACCCGAGCAGCCCTCAGGCGGGCATCAACGGTTACGTCCGCGACTCGAGCTCAGTAGGCGCGGGCGAAGATGACCTGCGCGTCGCTCTCGCCTCCACAGACGATGCATCGGCCCGTCGTGCCCGGCTGGTCGAACGGGATGCAGCGAATCGTGGCCTTTGTCTCGATCTTGACCTGAGCCTCGCAGGCCTCGCTCCCGCACCAGAACGCGCGGGAGAAACCCGCGTTGTCAGCCGCGCGCTGTTGAAGCTCCACATACGTGGTGACCGGCACGGTATTGTCGTCCAGCATGCGCCGGGCGGCGGTGAACAGGCCCGCCTGAATTTCGGAGAGTAATTCCGGCACCACCGTCGCCAGCTCAGCCATCGCCACGGGCTGCTTCTCGCCGGTATCGCGACGCACCAGTACGACCTGCTCCTTTGCCACGTCGCGTGGCCCGATCTCGAGTCGGAGCGGCACGCCCTTGAGCTCCCACTCGTTGAACTTCCAGCCCGGCGTCTTGTCGTCGCGCCGATCGACGAAGACCCGCGCGACCGGCGTCAGCGCGTCACGGACGCGGGCGACGGCCTCCTCCACCACGTCGCGCTCCGCCTCTCGGCGCCAGATCGGCACGACTACCACCTGGATCGGCGCGACGCGCGGCGGGAGCTTCAGCCCCCGATCGTCACCGTGGACCATGATCGTCGCCCCGATGACGCGGAAGCTCAGGCCCCAACTGGTGTTGCAGGCGAAGCGGCGCTGTCCTTCGGCGTCCAGGAACTCGATGTCGAACACCTTGCCGAAGTGGTCGCCCAGGTTGTGAGACGTGCCTGCCTGCAGCGCCCACTTCTTGCCGCCCATCATCGCCTCGATGGTGTAGGTTCGCAGGGCACCGGCGAATTTTTCGGACTCGGACTTCTGCCCCGGCACGACCGGGATCGCCAGCTCCGTCTCGACGAAGTCGCGATAGACCTCGAGCATCAGGCGCGAGCGTTCCTCCGCCTCCTCGAGCGAGGCATGGGCGGTATGCCCTTCCTGCCACAGGAACTCGAGCGCGCGGAGGAAGGCCCGCGGGCGCTCCTCCCAGCGCACCACGCTGCACCACTGGTTGATCAGGATCGGCAGGTCGCGGTACGACTGCACCCAGCGGGCATACATCGGGCAGATGATCGCCTCGGAGGTCGGCCGCACCACGAGCGGCTCCTCGAGTTCGCGGTTGCCGCCCCGCGTGACCAGAGCCACCTCCGGCGCGAAGCCCTCGACGTGCTCCGCCTCGCGGGCGAACATGCTCTGCGGGATGAATAGCGGGAAGTAGGCGTTCTGGACGCCGGTCTCCTTGATGCGCCGGTCGAGCTCGGCCTGCATGTTCTCCCAGAGGGCGAACCCGTACGGCCTGATGACCCGCGTGCCGCGGACCGGCGACTCGTCCGCCAACTCCGCTTTGCGCACCACTTCGACGTACCAGCGATCGAAGTCATCCTCGTAGTCACTCAGTTCCTCGACGAACCCGCGATCTTCGGACATGGCACGTTCCCTCTACCTCACCGGCCGGCGCGGCCGAACACAACAGGACTGTGGCGCCGGGTGAGCCCGGCAGCGACGGGCAGGGGCCTCGCCCCTGCCGGGAGGCACGGGAATGCCACCGTGACCGGTCCCATGCAGCGGCGAAAACCTCGCCCGGGAACCGGTCTGACATGCGCACGTCGAAGCTGGAGTGGAGCATCTCGTTCGCGAATTCATCGATCCGCCGGGTAGAATGCGAGCGACCGGTGCTCGCCGGAGGCCGTGGCGACTCCGACGCCGGATTATAACAGTCGGTACGCCGCGGCTCGGGCCGCGGGAGCACGCTGGCGATCGCGGGTGTATCGTGTGCCGGGCCGGGGCGGAGAGAGGGTCATGCGCGAACGCGAGATATCCCGGATCGCGGTGCTCACCGGTGGCGGCGACGCTCCCGGCCTGAACGCGGTGATCCGCAGCGTCACCAAGTCGGCCATCCTGAGCCACGGCTGGTCGGTCGTCGGATTCCAGGACGGCTTCGAGGGCTGCATCTTCGACCGGTCGGTTGATCTGACCCTGGATGAGGTACGGGGCATTCTGCCGCGCGGCGGGACCATCCTCGGCGCCTCGAATCGCTGCAACCCGTTCTCGTATGCCGCGCCTGGTGAGGCCGCGCGTCGTGACCGCAGCGCAGACGTGGTGCGGCGGCTTGAGCAGCGTGGAGTCGACGCCCTGGTCGTGATCGGGGGCGAGGGCACCCTCTCGATCGCCTACGAGTTGGGACGGCTCGACGTGTCGGCGGTGGGCATCCCGAAGACCATCGACAACGACGTCCGCGGCACTGAGGTCACCTTCGGCTTCGATACAGCCGTGACGACGGTGACCGACGCCATCGACAAGCTCCACACCACGGCCGAGAGCCACCACCGGGTCATGATCGTCGAGGTCATGGGCCGCACCGCCGGCTGGATCGCGCTCCACTCGGGCATCGCCGGCGGCGCGGACGTGATCCTCATCCCGGAGCTACCATTCGACCTCGACCGCGTGCGCGAGATGATCGCCCACCGCGACGAGATGGGCCGGCGGTTCACGATCATCGTAGCCGCCGAGGGCGCGCGGCCGGCCGGCGGAGAAGCGATCTACGAGCGCACCGGGGAGCTGGCCTGGGAGCGCCGCTACGGCGGCATCGGGGAGTGGCTCCGGCACGAGCTCGCCGGGTCGATCACCCAGGAGGTGCGCACGGTCGTCCTGGGCCACCTGCAGCGCGGCGGCGGACCGACCGCCCGGGACCGCATGCTCGGCACGGCCTTCGGAGCGCAGGCGGTTGAGATGATCGCCGAGGGAGCCTTCGGCCAGATGGTGTCGGTGCGAGGCGACCTGGCCGGGCAGATGTCCGATGCACTGGTATCGGTACCCCTCGCGGAGCCCAGCCGGGGCGCGCGCCTCGTACCGCCGCGCCACCCGCTGGTGTCGGCGGCGCGGCGGACCGGCATCTCCTTCGCGGACTGACGGGTGAGCGAGCAGTCGATCCTTCCCGCGGGGAAGCTGCCGGCGCACCTGCTCCAGGACCTGCTCGCGACCCTCACGCCGGACAGCTCGGTGGTGATCGGCCCCGGCATCGGGCGAGACGCGGCCGTGATCCGGCTCGGCGACCGTCTCCTGGTCCTCAAAACCGATCCGATCACCTTCGCCACGGATGAGATCGGTTGGTACGTCGCCAACGTCAACGCCAACGACCTCGCCTGCATGGGCGCGACCCCGCGCTGGCTGCTGGTGTCCGCGCTGCTGCCGGCCGGCTCCACTACCCCCGCCCTGGCGACGCACATCTTCACCGACCTGCGCGAGGCGTGCGCTACGCTGGGCATCGCGCTCGTCGGCGGCCACACCGAGATCACGAGTGGGATCGATCATCCCATCCTGGTTGGGCAGATGGTCGGCGAGACGACGGACACCGCGCTGATCGACCCACGCCGTGTGCGAGCGGGTGACATCGTCATCCTGGCGCGCGGCATCGCCATCGAAGGTACGGCGCTGATCGCGCGGGAGATCCCGCCGGAGCGCCTGCCAGGCCTGGAACCCGACGTCCTCACTCGCTGCCGGGGCTTTCTCCACGATCCCGGCATCAGCGTGGTGGCGCCGGCACGCGCGCTCGCCGACGGGCTGGGGCTGGATCTCCACGCCCTCCACGATCCGACCGAGGGTGGGCTTGCAACCGGCTTGCGCGAGCTAGGTGCGGCGGCCGGGCTCGGCATCGAGGTCGAACGGGAGCCCATCACGGTCTACCCCGAGACCGCGGCGCTCTGCACCACGCTCGGCCTGGATCCGCTGGGGCTCATCGCCTCGGGCGCCCTGCTCGCCGTGGTGGCGCCGGCCGCCGCGGGCCGCGCGCTGGAAGCCCTGGCGACGGCGGGAGTACCGGCGACCGCAGTTGGCCGGATGGTCTCGGATCCATCTCGGTGCGTGCTCGTCACGTCCGGTGTGGAGGCGCCGCTGCCGACGTTCGCCGTCGACGAGATCGCCCGGCTGTTCGCGCGGCCCGGGCCGGTGCTCTGAGGGAATAGGGGCGGCTGATTCATAGCGCCGCGCTGCCTGTAGTATCCTCAGAATCGTGGGGGTGGAGGTCGGTTAGGAGACAGACACCGCGTGGCGTTCGAGCATCACGAGTACCACCTGCTGACGGTGCTGCACGCCGAGGCAATCGGCGAGCCGGGCAGCCGGCGCTTCCGATTGGTGACCGGGACACCGGAGGCGCTGGTGTCGCTCTGGATGGAGAAGGAGCAGCTGCGCGCCCTGGGAGCGGCCGTGGAGCAGCTCCTCGAGCAGCTCTCCACCGCCGGGCTCGCGGCCGGCTCGCGGCCGGCGGAGTCGGCCGCGCTGGCCGGAACGGTGCCGGTGGACGCGCCGGAGTACGTGGTCTCGCGGATGGCGATCGGCTACGACGACGAGCGCAAGCTGGTAGCGGTCTTTGCCCACGACATCGAGCAGGAAGACGAGGACGAGCCGGTCTTCTCGGGCCGAGCGGCGCTGCCGGCGGTCAAGGCCCTCGCCGCACAGATCACCGAGGTCGTCGCCGCGGGACGGCCAAGATGCCCGCGCTGCGGCGCACCGATCGGACCGGAAGGCCACGTTTGCCCGCACAACAACGGTCATCTCCCCTGGACGCCGACGTAGTCGACCGACGGTCACGTGACGGCGCCGGCCGGCACTCCTCACCAGCCCAGCGCCACTCCGTCCGATCGCGGATCGGCCGCGCCCGTCAGCACGCCGCGCTCGCGATCGATCTCGATCATGTGCGCGTGCCCCATCAGCACGGCGCGGTCCTCACTCACGCGCGCGTCGTGCCCCATCACGCGCAGCTGCTCGACCACCTCCGGGCCGATCTCGGGCTCGAGGTAGAGCACGTGTGGCGGATCTCCCTCGTTGCCGCGGCCGCTCACCCAGCGGGATGAGTCGATCGCTGCCTGCGGCTCCATGCCGAAATCGACCAGATCGCTCAACAGCTGGAGGTGGGTCTGCGCCTGTCCGTGCGCCCCCATCGTGCCAAGGACCACCCACGGTGCGCCGTCACGCAGCAGCATGGCGGGGATCAGCGTGTGCATCGGCCGCTTGCCGCCCTCCAGCCGGTTGGCTGCGTCCGGATCGAGTGAGAACGAGAAGCCGCGGTTATGCAGCAGGATGCCGGTCCCCTCCGCTACGACGCCGCTGCCGAAACCCTGGAAGATGCTCTGGATCAACGACACCGCCAGCCCGTCGCGGTCGACCACGCACAGGTAGATCGTGTCGCCGCCGCCCACGCGATCGGCCGAGTCGACGGCCGCGCGCTGGGGGTCGATTGCCCGGCGCAGCTCGTCGGCATAGCGCTTCGAGATCAGCCGCTCGACCGGGATGTCGCTGAAGGCCGGGTCGGTGACGTAGTGGTCCCGGTCCCGGAAGGCCAGCTTCTTGGCCTCGACCATATGGTGGATCTGGCGCGCCGTGTTGTGGCCCATGCCGGCGAGGGCAAAGCCCTCGACCACGTTCGCCATCTCGAGCGCGGTGACCCCCTGGGTGTTCGGCGGCAGCTCGACCAACTCCACGCCCCGGTAGGTAGTCCGGAGCGGCTCGACCCAGTCGGACCGGTGGTCGGCCAGATCCTGCTCGTCCATGAGGCCGCCGGACGCCTGGAGCGTCTGGACGACGGCCCGGCCGAGCGCCCCACGGTAGAGCGCGTCGGCGCCGCGGCCGGCGATCAGGCGCAGCGAGGCGGCCAGGTCGGGTTGGCGCAGCACGTCACCGGCCCCCGGTACGTCGCCTCCCGGGAGAAACTGGCGCGCTGCCGCCGGGTCGCGCTCCAGGAGCTCGCGGCCCCGCGCGATAGCGACGCTCAACGACGGCGACACCGGGAAGCCGCGCTCGGCGTAGGCTATCGCCGGCTGCAGCACGTCGGCGAACCCCAACCTGCCGAAGCGCTCGAGGACCGCCTCCCAGGCCGACAGCGCTCC
>DATKRJ010000216.1:0-9172 GCA_035532355.1 Thermomicrobiaceae bacterium
GCCGCCGCGACGCCCTCGCCTTCCCATATCTGGAAGAGGGAGTTGCCGCCCGGCATCGCCTCGAAGACCGTCCGCCCGTGACGCACGACCGGGGGATCGAGCGGGAGCACGGACTCTATGCGCCACTCGCCGAGGAAGACGCGGAGGTGATCGACGACACGCGGGCAACTGGTCGACGACGGCATACCTGCCCCTTCAGAGACGGCGAACGCACGTCCTTTCGGACGCAGACTGTAGCGCGAGCACGCAGCCGATGCCATGCATGCGCTAGGCCGACCCATCAGAACGTGTGGGGGGCCGAACACCCGTGGCTGCTTGCTTGAGCGCGGAACGAACCGCTCGCGTCAGGAACGGCGGCGGGAGCGGCTGGTCAGCGTGTTCGGACGACCGCGCCGATAGCGTCAGGCGCTGCGGTCCGACCGGCGTGTCCATCGGCTAGGTCGCGGGGGCCTGCGGTCCGTTGCCCCGCGTCGCGTGGTGTCTGGCTGCCTGCCCAAGCGCCCTCCCGGCCCATGTCATGACCGTCAACGACCCGCCAACGGGGATCACGAGAATGAGGACGAGTACGAGCAGGTTCGCCTGCTGCGCCGGGCCATGGCCAAGCGCATACCACGATACGCTGTAGACGATCAGCAGGAGGACGACCATGACGGCCGGGACCACCCACGCATGGGCCGGGCGCAGCACCAGCGCCGTCAGGAACGACAGTACCGGCAAGACCACGAACACCCAGAGGATGTAGAGGTCGGCTCCCGTGAGGTACACGAGCAGCAGTATGAGTGGCAAGGAGGCGATCAGGATCAGGAGCGGCACCACGTACTGCGTCAGCCAAGCGGGCCAGTTGCTGGTCTTCACGGCGGCACCTCCGATCGGCGATCGCACACGTGCGTGTGACCTCCGTCAGTCTCAGGCTAGACCCATCGAGGTGACACGGGTAACTACGATTGCGCCTCGGGTGGGACAATCGCGTGTCAGCCCGACGCGCCGCCCGATGCGGGGGACGGGACACGCCTCGCAGGGTGCGTCATCGTGGAGCGGCGTTGCGAAAGCGGCGTGCGCGAACCAAGGTTATCGGGCGGGCGTGCGCCAGAACACGTCCTACACGTCACGGCGGGCGACCACGAATGGCTTGTCTTGGGTGACCGGTTCATCCGGCGTCGTGCCGTCGGCCTCCCCGATCGTCCGGTTGTGGGCCTCGTTGCAGAACCGGCGAGGGTCAACGATGTCGTCGAGGTTGTCGCGTTGGTGGCGGCCGATGGGCAGGAGGTGATCTCACGACATGAAGAGCCAGTTCGACCACAGGGAGCCGTCCCAGCCAAAGTAGCGGCAGCGGAAGCCGTCGCGCTTGAGGACGTCGTACGCGTAACCTCGCAGGGCGTCGGTGAAGCCGAAGGGCATCGCGGCTTCGACATTGACTGTGTCGGCGTGACTGGCTAGCGGGCTACGGTTCGCGGACGGAGCTTCGTCCGCCAAACGCCGGACAAACCGTCGGCGTCGAGAACGGGTTCAACTGCCGATCCTCAGCGAATCCCTGTTAACGCCCGTCGTCGCAGAGTAAAATTGGGGCCTGAATGGATGGCAGTGATCCCCGCAACTGTCACGAATTGACGGGCGCGACTCTGTCCCAGAGGGTTCTTCAAGCTATCGGCGTTGACAGCAACGTGACAGCAACGCCGACAGCCCCGGAACGGCACGACGCGAGCGGATTGGCCGTAGCCAATCCGCGATGGGGCCTCAAAAACCGCATTCCCATGCGGAAATCGGAGGTGCCGAGGGCGGGATTCGAACCCGCACGAGGTTGCCCTCAGTGGTTTTTGAGACCACCGCGTCTGCCATTCCGCCACCCCGGCCTGCTCGCAGAAGTATACGGTCCGGCTGCATGCACCGACCAGCGCGGCGCTCCACCCCGCCGTGATCGACCCGGCGCCCGGCCACGCACCGGCGCGCCGGACCATGCTACGCTACCGGCCCAATGGCGAGGTGATCCCGTGGGCGATCCGCGGCCCGACCCTTCCCGCGGAGCGGTGTGCCGCACGACGACCATCGACGCCCCGCCTTCCGTGGTGTGGCGCTGGATCTCGACCTCCGCGCTCGTCGAGCGCTGGCTGTCCGACAGCGGCCTGCGCGTGACCAGCGACTGGCGGGCCGGCAGCTCCATCCGCTGCGACGGCACCTGGGATGGGAACGCGTACGAGGACCACGGCACGATCCCGCGGCTTGAGCCCGAGCGCGGGCTGGAGTACACCTGCTGGAGCGGCCTCTCGCGGCTGCCGGACCGCCTCGAACTCTACGCGGCGATCACGTTCGCGGTGGCGCCGGTCGCGGGACAGACGGCGCTGACCGTGACGCACGGCCGCCTCCGGTCGCCGGCCATGGTCGGCCACGCCCGCTTCTCCTGATACCCGGCGCTCGAGCGGCTACGCGCGGCGATCGAAGCGGAGTGACCAGTCTGAGCCGCCGCGCCCCGCCACCATTTGCCGCGGCCCCGCACGCCGCCGGTTCACCCGCTCGCCTGCCCGCGCTCGCGCGACGCACGGTATCATCCGCGTCGAGGCGGACCGCGGCCCGATGGACGAAGGGAGCAGCACATGCGTGCGTCAGGGGAGGTGGATATCGACCGTCTCGGACCGGATCCCGAGCGCGTACCCCCCAGCTACGCCGCGGGCAAGCGCGAGGTCGACCTCTACGTGCGCACCTACAGCACCCTGCTGCGCAGCTCCGGCCCGATCACCGTCGAGACCCTGGTGCCGGCCCACTTCAACATCGCCTCCAGCCTCCACGCCGGTGCCGGCGAGGTGGACCCCGACATGAGCGCCTTCATGTACAGCACCCTGCGCCTGCCGGCGTCCATCGTCGACTCCGGACGCATCTTGCTGGGCCAGTCGCGCTACGTCTTCGCGCGCAACGGCTATCCGGACCTCGAGTCGTGGCGGCGGGTGGCCGCGCCCGGCCGCCGTCGCCGCTGGTGGTACGACGGCTCGAGCGGCATCCTGGCCGCCTACGTGGCGTCCGAGTCGGACCTCGACGACCTCGTCCCGACCATCGTGGCCTGGCAGGTCGAGTGGAACAAGATCCACGCGCTCTGCGAGCAGGACGACGACACGCGTGCCAGCATCGTCGCGGCCGCGGCCGCGGGCGACCCCGACGCCGTCGCGCCGGACGTCGCGCGGGCCATCCGCGCGGCCCTGCACATCGACGAGCCGGACTGGCGACGCCTCGAGCTCGCCTGGGGAGACCGCTTCTGGCGCAACCTCGCGCGGGCGGCGACGGAGAAGAAGCGGCTCACCCTGCAGATGCTCGGCGGCTCCTACGTGGGCTACGCGCGCACCACGCGCACCTGGTGGACGCCAATCGAGCGCGCGCTGGCCGAGCGCGGCCTGAGCGACCGGCCGCTCTACTTCGTCTCCTCCAACACCCACAGCATCGCCAACATCCTGTCGGGGACCGCGGGACGCCGCCGGGAGCGGCTGATCCCGTTCGCCGAGGTGTCCGCCAATCCCGAGCTGCTGCCGGAGCTGCGCAAGCTCCAGCAGGGCACCACCCGCGGCAGCTGGGAGAACTTCCTCTACTACACCGCGCGCCAGTTCTACGCGACACACCCCGCCGAGCGCGTCGAGCGCAATCGCGAGGAGGAGGCGCGCGGCATCATCAGCCTCGAGCCGGAGGCCGGAGTCGACGTGGCCGCCCAGATCATCGAGCTCGACCGGCTCGACCCCTCCGACTTCGATCCCCGCCTGCGCGCGCTCGGCCCGCTCGAGCCCGGCGCGACCGACGCGGTGGTGGTCAACATCAACTACCCGCTGGGCATGTCGGCCTACCACATCCTCGAGCAGATCGCGATCAGCACCCATCAGCTGCGCGGCGCCTACCTGCTCGGCAAGGCCGCCACCCTCAACGCGCGCATCGGCGACGTCATGCTGTCGGACGTGGTCTACGACGAGCACAGCGGCAACACCTACTGGTTCCGTAACTGCTTCGGCGCGGAGGACCTGAGCGCCTTCCTGGTCTTCGGCTCCGCGCTCGATCACCAGCGGGCGGTGACCGTGCTCGGCACCTACCTGCAGAACCGGGGCTACCTGGACTTCTTCTACCGCGAGAACTACACGGTGGTGGAGATGGAGGCCGGCCCCTACCTGAGCGCCCTCTACGAGGACGCCTTCCTCACCCGCTACGCGGACGGCGAGAACGTGAACCTGACCGAGATCCCGATCGACCTCGGCATCATCCACTACGCCTCAGACACGCCCTACACGCGCGCCCAGACGCTCGGCGCCCGCGGGATGTCCTACTACGGCATGGACTCCACCTACGCCTCGACGCTCACGATCCTGCGGCGGGTCTTCTGCCAGACCGGCGTCCTCCCGTCCGCTGCCTGGAGCAGGTCACCGTCACGGCCGCACGGGGAGGTCCAGGGCGCCTGACCGGCCGCCCTCACCCCGGCGCTGCCGCGCCACCCCTCTCCCAAACGTGGGAGAGGGGGACGAGGGGGTGAGGGCGCGGGGTGCTACGTCCCGGGCGCCTCCGCGCGGGCCTCGATGCGCCCGCGGAGGCAGGCGAAGACATCCTGGTTGAGGCTCTCGACCATCGACGCCACGCGCGGTCCGGCCAGCCTGCCGAGCAGGCCGGAGAGCTGCACCTCCGTCGACCAGTGCAGGAGCGTCGCCTGGCTGCCGTCGTCGCTGAGCTGCACGTCGTTGGTCATGCTGGCCCGGCCGAAGAAGTCGCCACCCGTGATCGAGAGCTGAGCGGCGCGCGGCGGGTCCAGCCGGACCCAGGCGGCCGTGCAGCGGAGGGTCATCCCGGCGGCGCTGACGTCGAAGGTGAACTCGCGGTCGTTGACCACGCGCACGTTCTCGAGCCCGGGCGCGCAGGCGGTGAAGTGATGGGGGTCGACGAGGAACGCCCACACGGTCTGCGACGGGGCGCCGATCTGCTCCTGTCCCTGGAACTGCATGCTTTGCGCTACTCCTTCGGTCGATGCGAGTCCCCGAACGGGCCGCGGTGGCCCGTCGCGCGGAGCCCCGGTGCCTGTGCGCGCTCGCGCACGCGCCCAAGTACGCTGCCGACGAGTCGGCCGGCTCGATCGGCAGCGGCGCGCCGGGTGGGTGGTATGCTGCCGGCCGTGATCTTACGCGCTGGCGGCGGCGAGCGGGAGAGGACGGGCGGATGAGCCGGTTCGAAGGCAGGCGGGTCGTCATCTCGGGCGGGGCCACCGGCATCGGCGCGGCGGCGGTGCGCCGGTTCGCCGCCGAGGGCGCCGCGGTCGCGCTGCTAGACACGAACGCCGGCGACGGGCAGGCGCTGATCGACGAGATCCGGCGCGGCGGGACCCAGGCGCTCTTCTCCCCCTGCGACGTGGCGGACGTCGCGGCGGTGCAGTCCGCGGTTGACGCGGCGGCCGGCGCGCTGGGCGGCCTCGACGTGGTCTTCGCCAACGCCGGGGTGGGCACGGTCGTCGTCGGCGGCACGGTCGAGTCGATCGAGCCGGAGCGCTGGGAGCTGGCCTTCGGCGTCAACGCGCGGGGCGTCTACGCGCTGTGCCGGGCGGCGATCCCGCACCTGCGGGCACGCGGCGGCGGCGCGATCGTGATGACGTCGTCGAGCAGCGCCTATACCGGCACCGGCGGGCGGCCCAGCCACGCCTACGCCGCGACCAAGGGGGCGCTCGTCTCCCTGGTGCGGGCGATGGCGGTGAGCTACGGGCCGGAGGGCATCCGGGTCAACGGGCTCGCGCCCGGGCTGGTGCGCACCCGACTGACCGAGGACATCCTCGGCGATCCGCAGCGCCGGGAGGCGGCGATCGCGGGGATCCCCCTGCGCCGCTACGCCACGCCGGAGGAGCTGGCCGCCTGCGCGCTCTTCCTGGCCAGCGACGACGCCAGCTTCGTCACCGGGACCGTGCTGGTGGCGGACGGCGGCCAGACGATCGTGTAGTGCGCCCGCCACCCGGCGGCGGCGGAGCGGGCGAGCGGAGCCCTCACCCCCGCCCCTCTCCCACGAGGGGAGAGAGACGAGGGCGGGTTTGAAACCCGCCCCTACCGGGCGCGGCCGGCCGGGTGGAGGGCAGGTTGGGAGCGGGCGGAGGCGCGTCCGGGTCCGGACGATGGTCCGGACGACGGTTTTCCGCGCCGGGACAACGAAAACGGGCAGGTCGTCCGGCCGGCTGCGAGCCCAGGGTGGCGCGGTGGCTGGACGACGCCCGGGGCGCCTGGCCGGCGATCTGGCGTGCCACGGTCGCGGGCGGGTGTTGCGGATGTGCGCGCAATGCTCTACGGTGTGGTCGCGCGATACGCGGCGCCGCGACTACCGGACGAGGAGCGATGGCGACCCCGCTCGAGCCCTTCCTGCGCGACCTCTGGACCACCCACGCCTCGGGCGAGGGCGTGGCCGAGCTGGCCCACTACCCGGCGCTGCGGAACCTGCTGGAGGAGGTCGGCAAGCACCTGACCCCGGCGGTGCGCTGCGTGATGAACCTCCGGAACGTGGGAGCGGGCCTGCCCGACGGCGGCCTCTTCACCCCCGACCAGCTGCGGGACACGGCTCCGTCCGTCGCCGGTGGCCCGCCCTTCGGCCAGTCGCCAGCCCGGGGCGCGATCGAGGCCAAGGCCCCGGCCGTCGACGTCGACGCCATCGTCGCGAGCGAGCAGGTGGCGCGCTACGTCGCGCGCTACGGCCAGGTGCTGGTCACCAACCTGCGCGAGTTCGTGGTCGTCGCGTCCGGGCCGGACGGCCGCCCGCTGCCCGGCGAGCGCTACCGGCTGGCCGACACGCCGGAGGCGTTCTGGGACGCGGCGCGGACGGCGCGGACCACCGACAGGCGCCACGGCGAGCGCTTCGGCGAGTTCCTGCAGCGCGTCATGCTCCGGCCGGCCCCGCTCACCCGGCCGCGCGACGTCGCCTGGTACCTCGCCTCCTATGCCCGCGAGGCGCGCGGCCGCGTCGAGGGCCAGCAGCTGTCCGCGCTCGCCACGCTGCGCGGCGCGCTGGAGGAGTCGCTGCGCGTCAGCTTCAAGGGAGAGCGGGGCGTGCACCTGTTCCGCTCCACGCTGGTGCAGACGCTCTTCTACGGCGTGTTCTCGGCCTGGGTCCTCTGGAGTCGCCGCCACCCGGATGACGGCGACACCTTCGACTGGCACGAGGCCGCCTGGTTCTCCAGCGTGCCGATGATCGGCGCCCTGTTCGAGCAGGTCGGCTCCCCCTCGCGGCTGCGCCCGCTCGGGCTGGTCGAGGTGCTCGACTGGGTCGCCCAGACGCTCAACCGGGTGGACCGTGCGGCGTTCTTCGCCATCTTCGAGGAGGGGCAGGCGGTCCAGTACTTCTACGAGCCGTTCCTGCGCGAGTTCGACCCGGAGCTGCGCAAGGACCTTGGCGTCTGGTACACGCCCCACGAGGTCGTGCGCTACATGGTGGAGCGGGTGGACCGGGCGCTGGTCGAGGAGCTGGGCATTGCCGACGGGCTGGCCGACCCGCGCGTGGTGGTGCTCGACCCCTGCTGCGGGACAGGCTCCTACCTGGTCGAGGTCATCAAGCGGATCGCGGTGCGGCTGCAGCAGCGCGGCGCCGACGCCCTCAGCGGCCAGGACCTCAAGCGGGCGGTCATGCGCCGGGTGGTCGGCTTCGAGATCCTGCCGGCACCGTTCGTGGTGGCGCACCTGCAGATCGGCCTGCTGCTGGAGGGGCTGGGCGTGCCGCTGGTCCCCGAGAAGCACGAGCGCGCCGCCGTCTACCTGACCAACGCCCTGACCGGCTGGACGGGCGGCGACGGCCCCCGCCAGCTGATCATGCTGCCCGAGCTGGCCGAGGAGCGCGACGCCGCCGAGCACGTCAAGCGCGACGCCGAGATCCTGGTCGTGCTGGGCAACCCGCCCTATAACGGCTACCCCGGGCTGGCCATGGCCGAGGAGCGCGACCTGACCGACGCCTACCGGATCGCCCAGGCCACGCGCCAGCCGCTGGGACGCGGGCTCAACGACCTCTACGTGCGCTTCTTCAGGATGGCCGAGCGGCGCATCGTGGAGGGGACCGGCCGGGGCGTCGTCTGCCTGATCAGCAACTACTCCTGGCTGGACGGGCTATCGTACCCGGCCATGCGCGAGCGCTACCTGGAGGCCTTCGACGGCATCTGGATCGACAACCTCAACGGGGACAAGTTCAAGACCGGCAAGCTGACGCCCGAGGGCGAGCCGGACCCCAGCGTCTTCTCGACCGAGCAGAACCGCGAGGGCATCCAGGTCGGCACGGCCGTCGCCACCATGGTGCGCCGGGAGCAACACGCCGCGGCCGCGACCGTCCACTACCGCGAGTTCTGGGGCCGGGGCAAGCGTGCCGAGCTGCTCCACGCGGCGGATCACGGCGGTCCGGCCCACCAGAAGGTGTCGCCCGCCCCGGAGCTGGGGCTGCCGTTCATGCCGGCCCGAAGCGGTGAGGCATACCTCAACTGGCCGCTGCTGCCGCAGCTCTTCCCAGCTTTCTTCTCAGGCATCATGACCAGCCGCGACGACGTGGTAATGGACATCGACCGGGACCGGCTAGAGGCTAGGATGCAGCGGTATTTCGACCCCAAGCTTGACGACGCGGAGATCGCCCGGCTCATGCCGGGTGCCATGGCGAACACGGCCCGCTTCGATGCGGCGGGGACGCGCAAGCGCCTGGTCGAGCGCGGCTTCCTGCCATACAGAATCATGCGCTACTGCTACCGGCCGTTCGATGCCCGCTGGCTCTACTGGGAGCCGGAGACGAAGCTGCTCGACGAGAAGCGCGAGGGGCCAATGCGGGTGTTCAATCCGGGCAGTAGGTTGTTGATCTCGCGACCAAAAGCGGAGCGCCAGCGCGAGGGCATTCCCTTCTACGTAGCCAGCGCGTTTCCCGACCTTCACCTGATCCGCCCTTCGACTACTTGTTTCGTCTGGGATTCTGGCGTTGGTGTTCATAGGCAGAGCGGCCTTTCGCTCGGCGCGCAGGCTCCCGCAATCTCCGACTCGAACCTCTCCCCGGCGGCAGTTGCCTATCTGGCATCGCTCCGCGACGAAGGCCTGCAGGACCTTGCCGACGACCTCCGGATGCACGCGCTGGCCGTCGGCTGCTCCGGCGCCTATCTCACGGAGAACCAGAGCGCGCTCACCCTCGACTGGCCGCGCGTCCCGCTGCCGCGCTCGGCCGACGCGCTGCGGGC
>DATKRJ010000217.1:0-3296 GCA_035532355.1 Thermomicrobiaceae bacterium
CGGCCATTTCCGGGGCGGCCTTGAGCCGTCCCAGGGTGAGGCGGGCCGTTCGGCCGGACAAGCCGGTTCCTGGCTTCCCGCCGCGCCTGCGGCCAGCGGTGAGCATCCAGTCCATCAGGTCTTCGATGTCGGCCTTGGTGATGGACTGGAGTGAGCGCGTCCCCAGGCGTTCGCGGACGGGCCGGAATGCGTCTTCATAGTTCCGCTTGGTAGAGGCGCGTCGGCCCCGAGTCGCGCCCTTCAGGTAATTGTCCACGTACGTGTTGACCGTTTCCTTGGACGGCTTGACGTAGGTTCCCAGGTTCGTCTCGTGGCGAACCTGGGACAGTGCTTCGCGCGCTTCGCGTTGCGTGTCGAACGTGCGAGTGAGCTGCTTGCGCTTGCCGTTCTCGTCGCGTCCGATATCGACCACTAGTCGGTATCGGACGGACCCGTCCGCCAGCGTGATCTTGTGGATGGGCTCCTTCATTCGGATGTTCTCCGTCTCTCGGGGGGCTTCATTTCCTCCTCTGCATCGAATTCCGATGCAATACCCATCGTGCCTGATTTTGCATCGAAAATCAAGGCATTTGATCGGTTGTGTGGGGCCGTTGCGGTCGAGCCGCTAGCGTGCTGTGGGTTGGCGGTCTAGTCGGCTACGGGAGGTGGGTTGCCGCATATGGCAGGTGGACGAGCGGATGAGGCGCCCGTCGGTGACGCTGCCGTGCTTGAGCTGTTCGACGTCCTTGGTCGGCGCTGGGCCTTGCGGGTGGTGTGGGAGCTGCGAACAGACGGGTTGACCTATCGGGACTTGGCCGGTCGGATTCCGGACATGTCGACCAGCGTGCTCACCCAACGCTTGCGCGACCTGCGGATGGCACGGCTGGTCGGCCATGAACGAGGGTTGGGATACCGACTCACGGATGAGGGGCGCGATCTGCTCGCGCACCTTGAAGACCTGCGGGACTGGGCCGAACAGGTCGGCTTCGCTATCGGTCATTCGATCGACTGATCGCACGGCAGGCCGGTCGTTGCCGTGCTCTATGCGGCCGGAAGGTCTGGGCGTAGCTGGTCGAGGTCTATGCCCAGGATGCGCAGCAGTTCGGCGGTCGGAACGCGGTAGGAGTTGCCGACGTGCAGCACGCGGCATGGGAACTCGGCCCGCCTAGCCAGTTCGTAGCCGGTCGAACGGCCGAGTCCGAGTGCGCGTGCAGCGGTACCGATGTCCACCATCACCGGCATCGCCAGCAGTTCAGCCAGGGTCATTCCGTCCTTCATTTCCCTCCTCTGTGGGCTTGGCGGTGCTGGTCTGCCAGGCCGGTCGGCGGTCGACATGCGTGCTCGGGTTGGCTGGCCATCACGCGGCGCTCCCGGTTGCCGAAAGATTGGCGGCGGACTGGCCGCTGGCTCTTGCCCGAGCGTTGGTGAGTGCGGCGTGCCACTTCTGGCGGTCAGCGACGACATGCAGGAGTCGCTGTCCGGGAGGCATGTGGTCAGGGTCGCCGGGGGTGACGGGCTGCCAGGTGTAGCGGGCCGGGTCGGTGTCGGCGATGCCGAGGGTTTCCAGGAGCCAGGCTTTACGGTCTGCGCGGTGATCGGCGAGGGTCTTGCCGGACCACTTGCGGGAGACCAGGACGCGGCGCCCGGCATAGCCGAGGTACTCACGGCGGTGCACCTTGCCGGTGCACCGTCCGGGCCGCATGCCCTCGCGGGCGTTCTTGGGCTGGACGCCGTAGCGAAGCCAGTTCGCGCACGTCGGCGAGCACGGCTCGTATCTGAGCGCGTCGGCCAGGCGCCCGGCGTGCGCGGCCTGGGCGTCGGTCTGCGCCTGGTGGCAGTCGGCTATCTGCTTGGTCAGGTACTTGGTCAGGTACCCGATGCAGCGGGCCGAGTCTTTCGAGCCCGCGAGTACGCCCTGGGCGTCGAACCGGGGTCCGAACCGGGCGACGTGTAGCGGCTCGTCGTCGTCGCCGATGGCGTCGAGTGCGTCGTCCCAGGCAGGCAGGAACTCGCCGGTTGCCGGGTCGAGGTACTGGCCGGATGCCTCGTGCCAGACGGGCAGGTGCGCGTCGTCGTGCTTGGTCTGATCGGCGGGGGGCCACCACACCTGGTGGTAGGTCGCGGCGAGTACCTGGCGCAGCTCGGCGCGGGACACGGTGCCGCGGATCGTCACGTGCACGTGCGGGGCAAGGCGCTTCTGTGGCTCGACAGCGGCGAAATACTGGAGGTCAGAGCCGGTGAACCGGCGCAGGTTCTGGATCAGCCGGTCGAACAGCGCGGCGAAGTGCAGCGCATCGCGGGCCGCCCGCTGGTAGTCGTAGGCGTCCAGACCGGCCGGGGTGCCGTCCGCGCTCGCCTTGCCGTAGCTGTCGCAGGTGAGCGTGAGGAACATCGACGGCCGGAATGTCGTCCCTTCCGGTGCGGTGTAGGTCTTGCCGATCGTCGTCGGGGCAACCGTCCGGCGGGGGAGGTCCGGGGCGTCCTGACGCCGTCTGGTGGACCGGTGACGGCGTGCCATCCGGTGGGGCAGGACGTTGCCGCGTATCCCCGATCGGGTGATTTCCTCGTCCAGTTCGGCGGACAGCTCATCCAGGTCGGCCGTGTCGTTCCCGGTGGCGTCGGCTTGGTCGCGGTGCTGCACGGTCTCGGCGCGGTGCTCGACCCACATGCGCTGCTCGCCGTCGGGCGGGTCGGGGGTGATGACGGGCTCGGTGTCCTGGTGCCAGCCCTCGCGGCATTGCGCGGCCCGGAGTGTCCTGGCCCGCTCGGCGCAGGACGGGCAGATGGTGGCGAGGGTGGGGCCGCAGGGGATGAGCACCTGCTCGACGTGGCCGGTGTGCAGGTCGGTGCGGCGGAGCTGGACGGGCCGGACGCAGCCGCCGTGCTCGGCGGCCAGGTCGCGGACGACATCGCGGGCCAGGGGCATGGACAGTCGCTGTGCCCTGGTCGTGCGCAGGGTCATGCAGCCTCCAGGGGGTCAGTGCCGTCCGGGTCGCCGGTGGTCTGTGCGGTGTCGGGGTCGGTGGCGTGCCAGGTGACCGCGTGGCCGCAGCCGGGGCAGGCCAGGGTCAGCAGGCGCGGGCCGGTGCTGGTGTCCAGCAGCGGGCCGCCGCAGTCGGGGCAGTCCTCAGGCGAGAGCCAGCCGGTGATCATGCGGCCTCGCCCGCGGTCAGCGCGGGAACCTCGGCCAGCAGCCCGGCCGTGCAGGCGGCGGTCATGTCGCGGATGTCGTCGTCGGAGACGAACGCGGCCCGGACCCGCACGGGATCGGGCGCGGCCTCCAGTCGGACATAGGCCACGCCCGCCCCGGTACGGGG
>DATKRJ010000218.1:0-9573 GCA_035532355.1 Thermomicrobiaceae bacterium
CCAGCGGCGGTAGAGGTCGAGATGAGCGAGTCCCTGCTGATACGCGCCCTCCACCGTCGCGTCGTTCAGCTCACCGAGGTTGGCTAGCGGGCGCGGGATGGTCTGAACGGTGGCGACGATCACGCCGACACGCGCGGACAGCCACTCCGCTAGACCGAGAATGCACGTCCTGTTGGGATTGTCGCAGCCCGCGTCGGCCTCGGCGGCACGGATCTCCCGGGCCGAGGTCAGGTAGTCCCGCCCGTCGGCGAGCGCACCCAGTGAGAGGTCCTCGTGGCCGTCGACGATGAGGAGCGGCTCAGGCGTGCCCATCGAGCCCTCTGGTAGGACGGGAGTCTCACGTTGCGCCCCGAGTCGACCCGTTGGACAGTACCATGGATGGCCCCGCCGCGGGCAGCCGCGCGTGCTCCCGAATACGGGCGTCGCCTGACCGGGGTGGACGCCGGGCGGGTCAGTCGTGACCGCCCCGTCGACGCGCTGAACCATGGCATTGGGAGCCGGCGGCCGGGCCGCTCGTGGAGGGGACGTTGAGCGCCGATACGGCCGCCGGTGTACGCAGTGGACGCGACCCGGAGGTGGGATGCCGCCGGCCGGTCGGTCGACGACACCCCCTCCCGCGTCGCGGGTCGCCCAGGTGCTACTGGGCCTTGATCCGCTCGAGGGCAAAGCCGCCGACGACCGTGCCGTCGTCGGCCCACTGGATGATCGACCCCTCGGCCGTGCGCGAGCGCGGATTGATCACCACCACGATCGGCTCTGGTCGCTCGGCCTGGAGCTTCAGCCCCTTGAGCATGGCGCCGCCACGCGACGGCACCTGGTACACGGCGCTGAGGTCCAGCGCCTCCTTGAGGTCCGGGCTCTCCTTGACCAGCCGCTCGAGCTCGGCCCGGGTCTCCTCGTTCAGGTCGATCCGCTTCAGGCGCGACTGGCCGGCCTGCTCCGACAGGCGCTTGCTCAGCACCAGACCGGAGACCATCGCGGCACCGGTGCGATCGGTGCCGATGGCGTAGCGTTCCCAGCGCCCCGGCTTCCAGACGTTCAGCTTGAGCAGCTTCACCGCCGGGCCGATGACCGGCAGCGGGTTGATCACGACCAGATTCTTCAGGCTCGCCCGGCGCTCGGTGGTTACCAGCGTGCCGATGTTCGTCTCCGTGGTCGCGATCGGGTCGTTGTCGGCGGTCATGATCGCAAGCAGACAGGTATGGCCGGCGGCGGTCGCCGGCACCGGCCACTCGAAGCCGACGACCTCGGGACGTCCTGACTCCAGCAGCGGTACGACCTTGTGCGGGCCGATCGCCTGCCACGGCGAGGCGGCCGGCAGCACGTTGTTCGGGAAGTTGGTCCAGAACCCCGCCGGCAGCGGCGGCAGGCCCAGCGACGCGTCCGCGAAGAAGACCCTGACCTTCACGTTCAGCGCCGGGTTCAGCCCCCGGTTGTGGACCTGCACGTAGACGCGGTTGACACGGCTGCGCTGCGTGTTCTCGTGGATCAGCCCCGCGGCGAACACGCCGTGGTCGTCGTCGAACTCCTGGAAGTCGACGTCCGCCAGCGCCGGCTCCTGGTAGGTCGGGCCGTCGACCTTGACGTCCGTGCACTGCCACCAGTAGGTCACGGCACCGGGCGCGAAGGGGTCGATGACGCCCGAGGGCGACGGGCTACTCCGGCCGGTATCCACCACGCTGTCGCGCAGGTAGATCGCCACGTCGGGCATCGACCCGGAATCGACCGCGATTTCCCAGGCACCCCGGCTCTGCAGCGCGACCCGCAGCATGCGCGACGGCTGGTGGAAGACCAGGTCTTTGGCCAGCGCGTTCGGCAGCAGGTTGCTGAACGACGTCCAGCTCACGCCGGCATCGTTCGTCCGGTACACGCCCACGTCGGCTGCGACGAACACCACGTTCGGGTGCGCGGGGTCGATGACCAGCGCGTTGACCGGGATGTTCGGTAACCCGGCGCTGACGTTGGCCCACGACGTGCCCGCGTTGTCCGAGCGGAACACGTGCGCGCCGCCCAGGGACGAGTAGGTCGCCCAGATCCGGTTCGGGTTCGTCGGGTCCACCTGGAGGTGGCTGACGTAGCCGACCCGCGGCTGGGTCAGCGCGACTGGAGGCTGCCAGGCGCCGCCGACCAGATCGATCCGGTAGACGTTGCCCTGCGTGGTGCCGGCGTACACCCGGCTCGCCGTCGGGATGGTCAGCGCCGAGGCGACCTGCCCGGCCGGCAAGGCGACCGACGCCCAGGTCGTTCCGGTGTCGGTGGAGATGAATACGGTCGAGCCGGCCTGAACCACGACGTTGCCGTTGACCTCCAGGGGCGGGTAGAAGAGCGCGCTGTGGCCGGCCGGCGGGTTGGGGCCGATCCACGCCCAGGTACCCCAGCCGCCACCGCTCGTCGAGCGCTCCATGCCCATCCCGTAGAAGGTATGGTAGCAGGTGTAGGGGGCAGTCGCGTTCTCGCCGACGCCGCCGCCGTCGCCGTCCTGGATGTGGTACCAGGCCTCCTCGCCCTCATAGCGCAGAGTGCCGTTGTCCTGCGTTCCTCCGATCAGCCAGGCGTCGAACTGCGGGTGGCCGACGAGGTACTCGAACTCGGTGATGCACAGCCCCTCGTTGAGTGCGGACCAGCTCGTCCCGCCGTCCGGCGAGCGGTAGACGCCGCCGTCGTTGCCGACGTAGACGACGTTCGGATCGGTCGGGCTGAAGGCGATCGCGTGCTGGTCCGGGTGGATCGAGTCGCCCGCGCCGATCTTGGCCGACACGTTCGCCCAGGTCCAGGCACCGGTGATCGACCGGCTGCCCTTGTGGACGTCGATCGCGCCGACGTACAGCACGTCCGGGTTGTTCGGCGCGGTGGTGGCGAACCAGTCGTACCAGGCCTGCCCGGTGTTGAGCCCGGGCGGCAGCGTCTCGGCGCTGAAGGCCCCGCCGAACGCGCCCCGGCGCCAGATGTAGCCATTGCCGGAGGCGTCCGCCGCGAAGACGTAGACCACGTTGCCGTTGGCGGGCGCGTGGCACACCTCGATCCGCTCCCAGGCGGCCGGCGCGCTGGGCAGCGTGACGGCGCTCCAGGTCGTCCCACCGTCGGCGGAGCGAAACACCCCGTCGCCGCAGCCGGCGAAGACCTCCTTGGTGGAGCTCGGGTCGCCGATCACGGCCGGGTGCATCGAGAGGTCCCAGGTCCGCTGATTGTGCCGGATCGTCCACACGGTGCCGCCGTTGGTGGACTCGTAGAGCCCGCCCGTCGTCGCGGCCAGCAGGTGGTTGGCGTTGAGCGGATCGACCGCGAGGTCGTAGAACCCGATCCCGGAGAAGGGAGCGGTGGTGAGCATACTCCAGTTGGTCCCACCGTCGGTCGAGCGGAGCAGGCCCACGCCGAGGCGGCTGAAGAAGTCGCCCTCGCCGGTACCGGCATAGACGATCGCCGGGTTGCTCGGGGTGAAGGCGATGGCGCCGATCGCCAGCGACCCCTGGCCGTCGGTGCGCGCGGCCCAGCGGGCCCCGGCGTCCTTCGTCTCCCAGACGCCGCCGCTGGCCGCGCCGATCAGCACGTGGTTGGCGTTGCCGGGATCGACGGCGACGGCGGAGACTCGCCCGGCGACCGCCGGACGGCTGCCCGGGCCCGAGCCATAGGTCTGCCCGTGCGGGATGGCGTACGGCCCGAGTGGGCGCCAGCCCTGGGGGATCGGGACCGCCATCTCCCGGTGCTTCATCTCCTCCAGTTGCTGGAAGGCGGCGAGGTACGGCGATTCCTGGGCCGCCCCGGCGGCGGCCGGGCGCCGGCGATCCGCCGGTGACACGCTCAGCGGCTCCGCTGCCCGGACGTGCTCGACGTCGGTGCTGTCCAGCCCGCGCTCCTGCTCGAACTGGTGCAGGCGAGCCAGCGCTTTCCCGCCGGGTACCGCCGGTGCAGCCGGCCGCGCGGCCTGTTTGGTTGGAGCTCTCATGACGACACCCCTCAGGTTGATACGGATCCATCGTATCGGGGTCCGGGAAGGCAGCCTGGATCAGGGTTTCCGGGGCGGCTTCTCCGCCGACCCCTCAGCTGCCGCCTCCTCGGACGCGGCCGGTTTCTCGGGTTGCGGGTGCTCGACGTCGGTCTTCTCCAGACCGCGTTCCTCTTCGAACTGGTGCAGCCGCTCCAGGGCCTTTCCGCCCGGCGGCGTTTCCTCGTGCTTCTTCTTCGACGCCTTCTTGGGCAACTTCACCCGCATGGCCTCCCTTCCCTGCGACGTCTGTCCAGCTATTGTTCGTCGCCCCGTTTCTGGGGATCGCACGGCCGCCGGCCGCGGCGCAACCGGTCGAGATCGACTCCGGGCCTCTCCCGGCCCGGGCTTTCGTGGCGATCTGATGCCGGCTCGCGGATCCGACCCTCGAGTGAGCCGAGAACGGTGGTCCACACCGCAGCGTTCGTGCGAATGCCGGATCCGCCATCGCCCGTCGCGCACGTGGGTGGCGAGATCCCCGGTCGCTTCGCGGCTGCTTGCCTCACTCGAGGCGTCGACATGAATCACCCAGGCGACCAACAACTTCCATTATCAGAATGGGTGAAGGCAAAGGCATAACAAATTCGCGACAGAATCGCGGACTTTATGGCGAATTTGGGCTAGCCCATCGGGGCTATCCAGAAAGGCTATAGCGGACTCGGGTGATGGGTCCGCGGCGTCGGCGGGGCGTGGCGGAGGACAGACTGCACTCCACCGCGTGACGAACGGGGTGGGGAACCGCCGTCGCGGGCGGGACGCGGGACTCAGGATGCCGGTCGGCGCGGCCGGGCACCCCATGCGCGCAGAGGGGTAAGCCGCGCGGGAGATGCCCGGTATCGCGGCCTACGCCACGAAGCCGCCCTGGTCGATGGCCTCGGCGAAGCTCTGCCGCGCGTTCTCGTTGCGCAGCACGAAGACGACGAGGTGGACGTGGTGGTCGGGCTCCGAAAGGTAGCGGGTGACCGTCTCGACCATCACCTCGGCCGCCTCGGCCAGGTCGAAGCCGCCCACCCCGGTGCCGAGGGCCGGGAAGGCGATCGACTCGAGGCCGAGCTCGTCGGCGACCACGAGCGCGGCGCGGGTCGCACCGGCGATGCTCTCGCGCGTCGGCACGAGCATGCGACCGGTCCCGTCGTAGCCCATGGCGGCGGTGTGGATGATGGCGCGATTGGGCAGGCGGCCGGCCGAGGTACCGACGGCCTCACCGAGCGCTATCGGACCCTGAGCGACCGCCTCGCGCTCGACCTCCTCGCCGGCGGCGCGCTTGATGGCCCCAGCGACACCGCCGCCCATCCAGAGGTCGGTGTTGGCCGCGTTGACAATAGCGTCGGTGGTCATGCTCGTGATGTCGCCGACGATCGCGGTCACGCTTGGGGTGTCGGACACAGGCCACCTCCTTCGACTACCCGGTGATAGCAGCGCGGTGGCCACCGGTGCAACCCAGCCGCCAACCGGTGGCTACCCGGGCACGAGACACGCCGCGAAGCAGCACCGTGACCAGGTGAACGGGACATCGTCGCGTGGTCCGTGTCGCGTTCTGGCCAGCATCGAGGGTCACGGCCGTCTTCCGTGCCGTCTCACGTTGCTGTCGATCGCCCACCGACATGCGACCGTGCATCCGCAACGAGCACAACGCAAGCGCGACGCCGTGCTCGTCGTGCGTGGCGGCGCACGCTTGCCTGGGTTCAGCCCAGGCGAGACCGGCTGCGACCAACGGACGTTTGGGCCTTGTGTGACGTCCACGGCGCCTGCTACCGTGCCGCAACGTGCTACGCAACACGTGTGGCTCGGCGGTAACCACGGCTCGCCGGGTAGAGAGGGGAAGGGTCCATGGTCCGCTGGTTTCACGGGCGGCGGCTGATCGTAGCTGCCGTCATCGCGGTGGTGGTGCTGGCCAGCGTGGGCATCACCGCCTTCGCGACCGGCAACACCGTCTTCAACGGCTGCTACAACCCCTACACCCGCACGATCGACAACGTGGGGCTGGGCACGCCCGTCAACTGCTCCCCCTGGCTGACGCCGGTCAGTTGGTCGCAGACCGGACCGGCGGGCGCGTCCGGGCCGAGCGGGCCGGCGGGACCAGCAGGCGCCTCGGGGCCGAGCGGACCGGCGGGACTGGATGGACTGCCAGGACCTCCGGGACCTCCGGGACCTCCAGGCCTAGATGGACTGCCAGGACCTCCAGGACCTCCAGGCCTAGATGGACTGCCAGGACCCCCGGGACCTCAAGGCCCGCCAGGGCCGGCAGGCACCGGGCTGAATGCGTACGGTTACGTCTACGAATTGGCCACCATAGCTGACGCAACCGTTGTGGGTGGAGCGGACGTTGTGCTCAGTAACAATGGCCCGTTGTCGAACGTGTCACACACTGCAGGGACAACGACCATCACCGTGACGACTGCGGGTCAATACCACGTGTCGTGGTACGTCAACATCACGGCAGGCGTGGGATCCTCATTCGCGGTGGTCGTCAACGGAGCAGTGGATCCGTCGACCAACGTCAACTCGCTGGTTGCCACCGGAGAAGTCAGCGGAAACGCGATTCTAACCCTCGTCGCTGGCGATGTGCTGACGCTTCGCAACAACTCGGCCATTCCTGCCACGCTCAACTTAGCTCCAGGTGTTGGTGCGGGCTTCACCGTCGAGCAACTGAGTGCACCGTAGACCTCATCGTCGAGCGACGCGAGCCGAGCCGTCGTCGATCGGGCAGACGTGACGGAGGGACTGAAACAGGCCAGAGCGCGCGTGTTCGAGCCGACTTCGCTCGATAACGGGACACCGGTCTGATCAGAACGATCAGACCGGTGTCCTCGACCGGCTCACGTGACCGGGGCTCGTCCGCAACGCGCGTGAACGTGTCCGGCTGTACTGATGCGGCTCAAGGCAGACTGCAGGTCGTCGGTCGAGTTCTTCCTGCGTCCCAGCGGGCCTTGGTCCCTGTGTCATTCCCCGCGTTGGCCGACGCTCGTCCCAGCCGTGTAGCCGAGCACGTCCGTCCTGATGCCGCTCGGTTCTCGATCCAGCGGCGAAGGCGAACCCCTACGGCGTCAAACATCATCATCACGCCCTTTGGGGAAATAACGCTGAAATATCTGAATGACCATACCGGTATATCGGTATCTATGCCCACAACTCGAAACCGACGTGAATCGCTGCTACTCGGCGGTCGTGCTGCTGACGGCGGCGGGTTCCGGATCGACGGCGTCGTCGGGTGCCAGCGGCAGGCGCACGGTGAAGGTGCTCCCCTGGCCGGGCGTGCTCGCCACACTGATCGTCCCGCCGTGCTGCTGGACGATTCGGCGCGTGATGTGCAGCCCGAGGCCGGTCCCCGGCACGCGGTCGGCCATCGACGGCGCCCGGTAGAAGGCGTCGAAGATTCGCGCCTGCTCCTCCGCCGTCATGCCCGGCCCGCGGTCGCGCACCGTCAGCAGCGCGTCGTGCCGCTCCACCCGCAGCGCCACCGTGACCTCGCCGCCCTCCCCGCCGTACTTCAGGGCGTTTGAGACGAGGTTGCCGACCACCTGTCCGATCTGTGCCGGGTCCCAGCGCCCGAACGCGCCCTCCGGCAGTTCCAGGCGGATCGAGTGCCCCGCGCCGAACGGGCCGCGCCTCAGGGTGTCGCAGACGTCCCGGGCGATCGCGACCAGGTCGCAGCGCTCGCGCCGCGGGGAGAGGCGCCCGTCCTCGATCCGCGAGAAGTCGAGCAGGTCCTGCAGGATCGCCTCGAAGCGGTCGACCCGGGAGCCGAGGTTGGCGATGGTCGCGCGGAGCTGAACCGGATCGAGCGCGCTCTGCCCCAGCCGGCGCTCCAGCAGCTGAGCGTAGCCCTTGATCGCCGTGAGCGGCGTCCGCAGCTCATGGGCGGCGGTGGCCAGGAACTCCTCGCGCGCCCGCGCCGCCTGCAGCGCCTCCTCGTAGAGCCGGGCGTTGTCGACCACCAGGGCGCAGCGGCGAGCCAGTTCCTCGACGAAGGCGACGTCCGCCGGCGCGTAGCCGGGGTTGTCGTCGCGCCGGATGCAGAGGAGCACACCGAGGTTGTGCCCGCGCGCCATCAGCGGCACGGCGACCACGGAGCCGGCGGCGAGTCCGCGCAGGATCTCGCCGTGCGGCGCCGGGAAGCTGTCGAGCGCCTCTGCCACGTCGGTCGGACCCGCCAGGTAGACGGTCTGGCCGCGCCGCAGGGTGGACCAGAGGAAGGGCGCGATCGCCGAGACCGGGATGCCGCGCACCTGGCTGGCCACCGCCGCGTCCTCGGGCCGCGCGTAGGCGACCCCGGCGCGCCGCAGCCGGCGCCCGGCCTCGATGAGAAAGACCATGCACCAGTCGGACAGCACCGGCACGGTCAGCTCGGCGAGTTGCTGCAGCGTGGCCTGGTAATCCGGTGTCACGTCGGCGAGCCGGCGCCCGGCCTCGGCCAGGAAGGCCACCCGCCGCGCCGCGGCCGCGCGCTCGGCCTCGATCGCCCGCCGCTCGGTGATGTCGAAGGCCACACCCTGCCACCAGCGCGGCTGACCCAGATCGTCGCGCACCAGCACCGACTGGTCGCGCACCCAGACGACGTGGCCGTCACGGGTCAGCAGGCGGTACTCGTGGACCAGCGACTCGCCCGTCTGATTCGCCCGGCTGTTCGCCGTCAGCACGCGCTCGCTGTCGGCCGGGTGGATGTGGTTGGACCAGGCCGCCGGGTCGCCGATCCACTCGCCCGGCGCGTAGCCGAGCACCGACTCGATCTGCGGGCTGATGTAGGCGGGGACCCCGGTGCCGGCCACCTCGTCGGGTCCGGCCAGCGGCGTCATGTAGGTGACGGCCGGGATCTGCTCGACCAGGTTCCGGTAGCGGGCCTCGGCGGCGCGTCGCGCGTCGTCGGCCGCGCGGCGCTCAGTGACGTCCCGAAAGTAGACCGAGAGCCCATCGGCCGTAGGGTAGGCGTGGACGTCGAACCAGCGCTCGGCCGCGGGGTCTGACAGCTCGAAGTGCGCCGCGGTCCGCAGTTGCATGGCCTCGCGGACTCGCTCGACGGAGGGGAGTTGCCGTAGGTACGGCAGCGACTCGGCCACCGAATGGCCGAGCAGGTCGCCGCGCGCCCGCCCGAGGAACTGCTCGGCCCGGCCGTTGACGTAGGTGAAGCGCCACTCCTGGTCGAACGCCAGGAAGCCGTCGGTGATGCTCTCGAGGATGTCGGTTGCCCGCCGCTCGGCGCGCTCGGCCTCGAGGCGCCGCTCGATCCCATGCCGACGCTGCCGGACAGACTGAATGGCCAGCACGCCGACGAAGGCCAGCCCGAGCAGGTCGGCCGCCAGCACCACCAGCGGCGTGTGCTCGAACAGGGCGTCGGCAACGAAGAGCAGCAGCGCGGCGACCACGGTGCCCAGGACCACGCGCTCGCTGCCGCGGCGGGCCGCGATCAGGACCGGGATGGCGTAGAGCGCCGCGACCAGATATCCGCCGGGCAGCAGCACATCGACGGCGGTAGCCGCGGCCAGGCTCACGGCGACGAGCGCGACGTCGAGAAGCAGACGCTCGTGGCGAGTCGGCATAGCTCGCCCTCTCCGGAACGGACGACGTTCCCGGCGCCCGAATCCCGACCCGGA
>DATKRJ010000219.1:0-30724 GCA_035532355.1 Thermomicrobiaceae bacterium
GAGAACGCCCAGCCGCGGCGTGAAATCCGCGCGGCTGGGCGGCGCGTGCGTCGGGCCGAGCCGACTACGCGCTCCCGATGAGCACTCCGGCGACGAAGACCAGTGCCCCGCCGAGGACGACCTGGATCGCCGACTTCACCATCGACATGTCGAAGAACCGGTGCCGGATCAGCGCGATCAGCATCAACTCGACGCCGACCACCAGGTAGGCGACGTAGAGGGCGATCTGCAGGCTGGGGAGCAGGAACGGAAGCGTATGCAGGATGCCGCCGAAGAAGGTGGCACCTCCAGTGATCGCCCCCCGCTGGATCGGATGGCCCCGACCCGTCATCTCGCCAGAGTCCGACAGGGCCTCGGCGAAGCCCATGCTGATGCCCGCGCCGACCGCCGCGGCCACACCGACGAGGAACGCCGTGTGGGGCGTGTGGGTGGCGTAGGCGGTGGCGAAGATCGGGGCCAGCGTCGAGACGGAGCCGTCCATCAGGCCGACCAGCGCCGGCTGGATGATCTGCAGCAGGACGCGATTGGCGTTCTGCTCGTCCGTATTCGTGTCCGAGTGGAGGCCGGGCAGAATCCCGGACCACCAGGGAGAGGACGGCTCCTCAGCCGATTCGGATGGGTCTCCAGCGTATCGCACGAGCGACTTCCTTCCTCCGTTGGAGACGGACCCTCGTCCGCCGGGTTATGTAGCGAATGAGACTTATTCTCAGCTTCTCGGTTAACAATAGCAGATCCGGCGCCGGCATCCAAGCCGGCGCGCTCGCCTCCGCCGCGATGTCACAGCCCGTTTACATTGGTCGCCTAGCCTGGGAGATGGACAACCCACGGGGGTTGGGCAAGGAGACTCTAGGAGGATTCGGGAGCCATGAACCGCAAGCGTTGGATGCAGATCGGTGGGGCGCTGGTAGGTGTAGTCCTGGCCGGCGCGCTCGTCGCCGGGACCGTCTTTGCCGACTCGCCGGCCACCCCGAGCACGATCAGTTCCGGCAGCTCCCCGACCACGCAGGGGACCGGCCAGCTGAGCGCGGCGCAGCTCTTCGTCAACCGGCTCGCGCAGAACCTCGGCATCAGCACCAGCCAGCTGCAGACCGGGCTGAAGACGACCGAGGTCCAGTCCGTCGCCGACGCGGTCGCCGCCGGCAAGATCAACGCGCAGCAAGGAGCCACGCTCACGCAGAAGATCAACGCCAGCAACGGGATCGGCTTCTTCCGCTTCGTCGACCGGGTGCGCGACCGGATCTCGCTGGCCCGGTACCTGAAGGTCCAGATCGGGACCGAGATCGCCAATGACCTTGGCATGACGCCGAAGGACCTGAAGGCGGAGCTGCAGTCCGGCCAGACGCTGAGTCAGGTCATCACCGCGCACGGCAAGACGACCGACCAGGTAGTCAACGACGTGGTCGCCAAGGCCAGAACCCGCCTGGACGCGTCGGTCGCCAACGGCAACCTGACGCAGACGCGCGAGAACCAGCTGCTCGCCAACCTTCAGACCCGGCTGACCAACGCGATCAACAACAACACGCTCGGCACGAGCAGCCAGCCGTCGACCAGCGCCACCCCCACCCCGTAACCACCTCGCGGGCCCGGCGCGTCGCGCCCGGCCCCCTCGACGCACGACACCCTCTGCCTTCCCTCCCGCGTGGCTCGAGCCCGGACGGTGCCCCAACCGGCCGGGCTCGAGCCATGTGCGCCGTCATGGATATGACGGCACGGCGGCGCGCATCGCCTGCCCGTCGGGTGACCCGCGCACGACGATACCGGTCTGGCAGGCGGCGACGCGCGCGTCGCGGAGTGGGAGACAGCGTCGCCGGACGACGGCTACGCGTCAGCGGGCGGCCTTTGCACGGGAAGGCAAGAGTGCGGCTCCGACCGAAGTGGTCGGAGCCGCGTGGAGAGGGGGAGGTGATAGCGACGTCAGGCGGGTCAGGCGCGCACGGCGGCTTCGGCCGGCCGGCTCCCGTGCAGGAAGACCTTGCCCGGGCTCCACGGCGCCCCCAGCGCCGGCAGCAGCACCCGGTCGATCCCCCAGTACCCCGCCACCTTCCAGGCCAGGATCAGCGCGATCGCCAGCGCGAACAGCACCGGGTTGGTCGAGGCCGAGCCCGCCAGCATGTAGTTGAAGTTCATCAGTGCCCCGAAGAAGGCCGCGAATCCCACCAGGCAGCCGACGATCAGCCCCAGCCCCACCAGCACCTCGCCCACCGCGATCAGCTTGGCGAACCAGACGTACAGCTGGTGCTGCAGCATGAAGGCCAACAGATCCCGGAACCAGCCGTAGGTAATGGCCGGCTTGCCGCTGGCCGGGATGGCGGTGGCGCTGGTCCAGTAGCCCTTGAGCGCCGTACCCCCGTCCATCCAGCCCTTGCCGGTCACCTTCTCGTAGCCGGCGGCGATCCAGGCGTAGCCGAGGTAGAGCCGCACCCCCAGCCAGACGGGGGCACTGCGGGCATCGCCGAACAGGAGGTGCGCCAACTGGGGATCGCGGACGCCGTGGCTGGCGACGGCGGTGGAGGCCCCGGCCGCCTGGCGGCGCAGGGTCAGGCTGGCTACGCCGACCAGCACCAGCCCGCCGAGCAGCCCGGTCACGAGGTAGCAGCCGCCCAGGGCCGGCCCCTGGTGGCTGAGGGAGCTCAGTTCCCCGAAGGCCCCGAACAGCTGGCTGCCGGCGTAGACCCCCAGGAAGCCCAGGGCGAACAGGTAGACCGTGCGACCGCGTCGCGGCACCCCATCGATCAGATAAGTGGCGCCGCCGGCCAGAGCCGCCGCCAGGATCAGGGCGACGACGTATCCGAGCGCGCTCATGGGAGTCCTCTCCTTTGGGTTCGGTGGGGGGATTCGTTCCCCCGCTCTCCACTCTCCAACCGGCCGCAGCATAGGCCTTCCCCCGTTACAGCCCGGTCACGTCTCGCGCCCCGGCGTGACAATCACGTATCAATCCGAGGCGTACCGGAAGGGTTCCCGTGATCCCGCGCGACGGCCCGAGCCGAAACCGCGGCGGCACGCGGATTTCCCGGCGGACGCGGTCGCGAACGGCACATCATTTCGTATCAGCAGCGTGGCAGGCGACATGGGTGGCGGGGAATGCGCGGGGCGGGGTCAGGCCTCTTCGAGGCTGTCGCGGATGACGTCGAAGTACTCGAGCGCGAGGCCGGTGCCGATGGCGACGCAGCTGAGGGGGTCGTCTGCCACGTAGCAGGGCACGCCGGTTACCTCGGTGAGCAGGTCCGGCAGGTGGCGCAGCAGCGCCCCACCGCCGGTCAGGATCATGCCCTTGTCGATGATGTCGGAGGACAGCTCGGGTGGGGTCTCCTCGAGCACCGCCCGCACCGCGCCGATGATCGCCTCCAGCGGCTCGGTCATGGCCTCGACCACCTCGTTGGCATGGATCTGAATCGTGCGCGGCAGGCCGGCGACCTCGTCGCGCCCGCGTACCTCCATGGTGACGTCGTCGTCGACCGGCATGGCGGAGCCGATCGCGATCTTGACCTCCTCGGCGGTCCGCTCGCCAATGCGCAGGTTGTACTTGCGCTTGACGTAGTTGGCGATGGAGTCGTCGAAGCGGTTGCCACCCACCCGGATCGAGCGGGCCACGACGATGCCGTTGAGGGAGATCACGGCGACCTCGGTGGTGCCGCCGCCGATGTCGATGACCATGTTCCCGCTGGGGTCGGCGACCGGCACCTTGGCACCGATGGCCGCGGCCAGCGGCTCGCTGATCAAGTAGGCGCGGCGGGCGCCGGCATTGAGCGCGGCGTCGCGCACCGCGCGCCGCTCCACGCCGGTCACGCCGGCCGGAACGCAGATCATCACCTCGGGTCGCACCAGGGAGAAGCGACCGACCGCCTTGTTGATGAAGTAGCGGAGCATCTCCTGGGTGACCACGTAGTCCGCGATCACGCCGTCGCGCATCGGACGCACGACCTCGATCGTCTCGCGCGGCTCGCGGCCCAGCATGTTGCGGGCCTCGATTCCCACCGCCTTGACTTTGTTGTCGCGGGTAGAGATGGCGACCACCGATGGCTCGTTGATAACGATGCCGCGGCCACGGAGGAACACGAGCACGTTGGCCGTGCCAAGGTCGATGCCGAGCTGCTTTGCCAAGTTGAATGCTCCGTCTGCGGTGCTCAGACCAGACCGAACCGGCGCCTCAGCCGCTAGACGACCGTGGCACCGGCCCGCAGAGTGTATCACAGGGGCGCCGCCGGGCCGCGCCGGCGCCGGCCGACGCCTCCGCGATGCTCGACGGCTTCACGGTCTCCGCGGGTAGCGCCGACGGTCGTGCCTCGAGGCATCGGAGTGGGAGCGCGCCACGCGCCCGGGCCAGGCCGGACCCGTCAGCCGCCGGATGGCCCGCCTCGCTCGGCCGGTGCCCGCGTCTGAGGTCGCTGCGCCACGGGGCCTACCCCGTCTGCTCCGGCGGCGAATGCCGGCGCCATGGCCAGCAACTCATCGGTGGGGAGGTCCCACCACCGCAGTTCCAGCAGCCGGCCAATGGTGTCGTCGTCAAACCGCTTTCGGAGGGGCCGCGCCGGGACACCCGCCACGATTGTGTATGCCGGAACGTCGCGAGTCACGACGGCGCCGGCAGCGACCACCGCTCCGTCCGCGATGGTCACTCCCTGCACCACGGTCACGTGGCTGCCGATCCAAACGTCGCTGCCGATGACCGGCGGTGACGCCAGTTCGTCCCAGTGGGGCGGTAGACCGAGGATATTGTTCCGGCCGTAGGTACGCGGCGAGGTAGACAGGAAGGCCACCGGATGGTTGGGCATCCCGATCTGGCAATAATAACCGATGGACGTGAACTTACCGACGCGACCGGAGGCGATGACCGTGCCGCGATTCACGTAGGAGTAGTCACCGAGGCAGACGCCGGTGCCCAGCTCCACGTCCCGCCCAACGGTGCAGCCGACGCCAAGTGTGACCTGCCGGCTGACCGACGGCGACATGATCGTCCGGTGGGGAAACCGGCGCCTGACGCGAACCAGCCGCACGTAGTCCGTCAGGAAGCCCGGCACCCAATCCGGCACGAGCATCAACGCACCTCAGCCGCCACGCGCGCCGGACCCTGGTCGAGCATCCGGGACGTGGCGCTCCCCAGCGTCGCCCAGGCCGCCCCGACGCGACCGTGACTGGGAACCACAGCGACAACGAGAGCAGCCATCACTACGCCGCCGCTTCCGCTCGACCAGCTACGGCTGGCTAGTGGTCGATCTCAGCCACGCCGCAGTGTTCTCCGGCACCGCCACGGTCAACGGTGGGCCGGCCCCCAGCGACCGCCCGCAACTGGTGCATGCTGCAGGCGACCGACGGCAGCTACGACACCTTCCGCTTCCGCCTCTGGTGGGATGATGCCGGCGTCGTCGCCCCTGACGTCTACGACAACGCCTGGGGAGGCCATCTCCCCGAGCAACATCATCGCCGTCACCCGCCGCTGACGCCAGCCTGCAGAGCCCGCGGGGCTCGCCCTCACGCCGCCGGACTACTCGGGGGTAACACCCTTGTCCTGCAGTTCGCGGATGTCGACCTCGGTCTCGGCGCGCTGACGCCGGATGATCGGTAGCCGCTCGCGGGTCTGCTCGAGGTCCCGACGGACGTCGTCGCGCTCCTTGCGCAGGCGCTCCGCGTCGTCGCGGATCTGCTGGCGCTGCCAGTCGAGCTCGACGCAGGCCGGGCAGCGCCCCTTCGGGTCCAGCCAGCCGCCGCACGCGGCACAAGGCCGGCTCACGTCGGCCAACGTCCAGCGCGGCAGCGTCTCCCCATCGACCGTCCGCTCCAGCACCTCGTCGGCAATGATCGCGAAGCTGTGGCGCAGGTGCTCGGCGAAGCGCTCGCGGTCCTCCGCCGGCAGATCGGGGAGCACCAGCGCATCGACGTCCCCCTCCTCCCGGCCGAGGCGGGGCAGCGCCAGTTGGTGGCCGCGCTCCGCCCAGTCGAGCTCCTCGCGGTAGCGCAGGGTGACGCCGCCGGCGCGCAACACGACCGTGGCCGGCTCGGCCGGCTGGACCTCGACGACCTCGATCGACGTCGCGGGCAGCGCGATCGCCGGGCCGGCGCGCGCGCGGGGCCGGATGGCTGCCAGCTCCTCCTGGGCTTGGGCGATAGCGGCGTCGAGCTGGCCGATCCGCTCGGTCCACTCGTTCTCGGCGTGCAGCGTGCTCTCGGCGCGGGCCAGGTCGTATGCCAGATCGGCACGGCGCTGCAGCAGCCGGCGCAGGCTGCGCCGCTCGGCATCGCGGATGATCGGTGCCGTCGGGCCGCCGCTCTCGCGCGGCCCGGGCTCCGCTGGACGGTCGTCGGTCGGTGTCGGTTGCTCGGTCCGGTGAAGCTTCCACCAGGGCATGGTCACGCTCCTCCGCGTCGTTGCCGGGAAGTCGCCGCAGGACGTGCGCCATCGCCGCGGGTCAGGACACCCGGGTCGCCGGCGCCTCCCAGGTCTCGACCAGGTCGAGCGCTCGGGTCAGCGCCTGGGCCATTTGCTCGGGAGCGGGGATTCCCTCGATGACCCCGATCGGCTCCTGCCGTCCCTCGGGCTGCCCGTCGAGGCCGTGGATGCCGCCGTGCAGCTCGATGTGGCGCCAGCCGTCGGTCACCGCGTACGCGCCGACGACGCGCCGGTAGCCCCGGCTGATCCAGTGCAGCGTGACGCCGGTGGCGCCACTCTGCGCATCGGCCACCACCCGCAGCGGATGCTGCCAGCCGGCGGAGAGCCGCTCGGCGACCGCCAGCAGCTCGCCCGCGGCCTGGACGCGGGTCACGCGGCGGATCGCGCTGACCGGGAGACCGGTGCGGCGCGCGTAGAGCGCCCGGCCCCAGTCGCTGCGCCAGGCGATGACTCCGGCCAGGAGGACCGTGGCGTGGATGGCCGCGGTGACGCCGCTCAGCACCGGCGTGCGGCCGTTGTAGATCTGGGACCAGTCCCCCTCGATGTGTCCGGCGAAGTCGAGTAGCGGGTAGAACACGAGCGTGTTGGCCAGATCGATGCCGGCGAAGGCCAGCAGGAGGTAATTGATCGAGGGTCGCATCGGGCGGACCAGCGGCACCACCAGCGCGATCAACCCCAGCAGCAGGCTGACCAGGTTACCGGCCAGCGCGATCCAGAAGATCTGCGCCGCGGTGTAGTTCCCGACGTGCTCCACGTAGCCGAGGAACAGGAAGTAGCCGAAGCCGGTGATCTGCCCGCCGAAGGCCTTGACGAAGACGGCGTGCCCTCCCTCGTGGAAAAGCACACTGATCGGCAGCAGCAAGAAGATCGCGATCTCCAGCAGCCGCTGGCGATCCGTGCGGGTGAAGTCGGCGTCGAACAGCTGGCTGCGGACGCGGACCGTCGTCACCAGCACCCGCAGTGAGACGAACGCCATCAGGATGCTGACAACGGTGAAGATATCGAGGGTGAACACCTGAAGAACTCCTTGGCCGTCTGCTCCGACAATTGTAGCATCGGGCCGGACGACGACGCGGGAAAATTGCGTCACGCCGGCATGCCGGGAGGAGCTCGCCATCGTGGACTTCGACCCCACCGTCGACACCGTGGTCCTCGGCGACAACCTCGACGTCCTGCGATGCGTGCCGGACGGCAGCATCCCGCTGATCTACATCGACCCGCCCTTCAACACCGGTAAGGTCCAGGCGCGCACGCGGCTGCGCACCGTCCAGCACCCCGACGGCGACCGGATCGGCTTCAACGGGCGGACCTACCGCACGACCCGTCTCGCCCGGCAGGCGTTCGACGACGTCTTCGACGACTACCTGGCGTTCCTCGCGCCGCGCCTCGCCGAGGCGCGGCGGGTGCTAAGCGCCACCGGCACGCTCTACGTGCACCTCGACTACCGCGAGGTGCACTACGTCAAAGTGATGCTCGACGGGATCTTCGGCCGGGAGTGCTTCCTCAACGAGATCATCTGGGCCTACGACTTCGGCGGCCGCTCGTCGCGCCGATGGCCGGCCAAGCACGACAACATCCTGGTCTACGTCGCGTCTCCGGACGACCACGTCTTCGACGTCAAGGCCGTCGACCGCATCCCCTACCTGGCGCCGGGGCTGGTGGGGGCCGAGAAGGCGGCCCGGGGCAAGTTGCCGACCGACTGCTGGTGGCAGACGATCGTGCCGACCAACAGCCGGGAGCGGACCGGCTACCCCACGCAGAAGCCGCTCGCGATCCTGCGGCGGATTATCGCGGCGTCGTCGCGGCCCGGGGATCTGGTGCTCGACTTCTTCGCCGGGAGCGGCACGACCGGAGCGGCCGCGCGCGAGTCCGGGCGCCGCTTCCTGCTGGTCGATAGCAACCCCGCGGCGCTGAAGGTGATCGCCCGGCGCTTCGCCGGCTGGGACGGCGTGCGCTACGTCGGGTTCGACCCGGCGATCGAGGCGCCCGCCGCGTCCTGACGGCCCCTACCGCCCCCGCAGCTGGGGATCGAGCAGGTCGCGGATGCTGTCGCCCAGCAGGTTGAAGGCGAACACCGTCAGCAGGATGGCCATGCCGGGGCCGAAGCTCATCCACCAGTAGCCGTTGTTGAGGTAACCGCGGGCGTGATCGATGTCCGCGCCCCAGGTCGGCGTGGGCGGCTGCGCGCCCAGGCCCAGGAACGAGAGGCTCGCCTCGGCCAGGATGGCGAAGGCAACGCTGAGCGACGCCTGCACGACCAGCGGGTTGAGGACGTTGGGCAGGATGTGGCGCACGACGATACGCGCCTCGCTCGCGCCGGCCGTGCGGGCCGCCTCGACGTACTCGCGCTCCTTGGCCTGCAGCACCTGTCCGCGCGTCAGCCGGGCATACGCGGGGATGGCCACGATGCCGATGGCGATCATCGTATTGCGCAGGCTGGGGCCGAGCGCGGCGGTGATCGAGATGGCGAGGAGCAGCGCGGGGAACGCCAGCAGGGCGTCGATGAAGCGCGAGATGATGAGGTCCGCCCAGGATCCCCGGTAGCCGGCCGTCAGGCCCAGCGCCACGCCGAGCACCAGCCCGATGCCGACCGCGATGATCCCGACCGAGAGGGAGACGCGCGCGCCGTAGAAGGTGCGCCCGAGCACGTCGCGGCCCAGGTCGTCCGTGCCCAGCAGGTGCTGCAGGCTCGGCGCCTGGTTGGTAATCTCCGGGTGCGACACCATCGGGTTGGACGGCGTCAGGAATGGCGCGAAGACCGCGAAGAGGATCATCAGCCCGATGATCGTTCCGCCGATCAGGAAGCGCGGCTGGCCGCGGATGTTCCGCCAGCTGAAGACCCGCCGCTGTTTCGGCAGCGCCGCCAGCGTGGCGGCCGAACCGGTCGCCGGTCGTGCTCGGTACGAGGTTGAGGGATTAGTCACCGGCCATCACACTCCGCTCGTCACCGATGCGCTGCGGGCCGCATACGCTCTGGGTGCCAACCGGATCGCCTGCCCGCCGCGTCCAGGTCCCCGTCGGCGCCTAGCGGAACTTGATCCGCGGGTCGAGGAAGCCATAGAGCAGGTCCACGATCAGGTTCACCGTCATGTAGCTCAGCGCGCTCAGGAGCACGATCCCTTGCACCACCGGGTAGTCGCGCCCGTTGATGCTGTCCACGGCGAGCCGTCCGACCCCCGGCCAGAGGAAGATCGTCTCGGTGATGAAGGCCCCCTCGAGCAGCCCGCCGATCTGCAGGCCGACGATGGTCACGAAGGGGATGAAGGCGTTCTTGAGCGCGTGGCCGACGACGACGCGGCGCTCGGTGAGCCCTTTGGCGCGCGCCACCCGCGTGTACTCGTGGCCGAGGGCGTCGATCAGTCCGGAGCGCATGAAGCGCATATTGACGGCAAGGCTCGGCAGCCCCAGCGTGATCATCGGCAGGACGAGGTCGCGGATGTTCTGCCGGGGGGCCTGCGAGAACGGCACGAAGCCGCCCGGCGTGAAGATGCGGAAGACCAGGGCGAACAGCAGGATGAGGATGATGCCGGTGAAGAAGTTGGGGATGGAGATGCCGAGCAGGGGCACGCTCGTGCCGAGCAAGTCCCAGACGGAGTTCCGCCGGGTGGCGCTCAGGATGCCCACCGGGATGGAGACGACGAGGCCGAAGACGAGGGCCGCCAGCCCCAGCTCGAGCGTGTTCGGCAGCCGCTCGAAGATCGCGTGGGTCACCGGCTGCTGCGTACGGATCGAGCGCCCCATGTCGCCGTGCAGCATGCGGGTGATCCAGGTCAGGTACTGGACCGGAAGGGGGCGATCGAGCCCGTAGGCGTGTCGCAGGTTGGCGATCACGGTCGGGTCCGGCTCCTCGCCGAACAGGACGAGGATCGGGTCGCCCGGCGTGAGGTGCAGCACCACGAAGATGATGACGCTCACCAGGAACGCCACCGGGATCATCAGGAGCAGCCGTCGGATGATGTATGCGGTCATTCCTGTCCCTGGTCGCCCTCAGGAGCCGTGTGCCGCCGACCGGTGGCGCGGGTCAGGGGAGCGCCGGACGGCCGGCGTGCTGCCCACGCCCCGGCCGTCCGGCGATGCCCGATGCGCCTACTTCAGCCACGCGGCGTGGAAGCGCATGATGTAGTCGGCGTAGATGTCCATCCCCTGCACGGTCGGCCGCGTCAGCAGATACGCGGGCGCGAACCCCCACCAGGCCATCGGCGCGTCGTCGACGAAGAGCTTCTGCGCCTGCTGGAAGAGGGTCTTGCGTTGCGCCTGGTCCGAGGTCTCGCGCGTCTGATCGAGCACCTTGTCGACGTCGGGGTTGGAGTACTTGGTGTCGGCGAGGCCGCCGCCGGTGTGCAGCTGGTTGTAGATGTTGCCGTCCGGGTCGATGCGGCCGCTCCAGCCGTAGCCCGTCATCTGGAAATTGCCCGCCTTCACCTGGGCGGAGATCGTGGGCGCGTCGAGCTGGGTGATGTTCAACGTGATGCCGGCCTTGGCCAACTGGTCCTTGACCAGTTGCAGCAGCTGCAACGTGACCGGGTTGCCGGCGGCGAGCTTGTACTCGCAGGTGAAGCCGTTGGGCTGGCCACCCGTCGTCAGGTACTGCTTGGCCTTGTCCACGCTGCCGGTCCAGGGCTGAAGCGTCGGGTCGAAGGCCCAGCTCGACGGCGGGATCGGCCCATAGCCGACCTGCTCGATCCCGTAGTAGACCGTCTTGCTGATCTGGGAGCGGTCGAGCACCTCGGCGACAGCCTGGCGCAACTCCTTCTTGTTAAAGGGCGGCGCCACCGTGTTGAACTCGAAGGCATCGAAGCTCAGGCCCGGCGCGGTGCGGAGGACCACCTGGTTATTCGACTTGACCCCGGCCACGTCCTTGGGCGCGATGTTATAGGTCGCGTCGATCTGGCCGGTCTCGAGGTTGGTCAGCAGTACCGTGGTGTCGGTGATCGGCTTGAAGATGATCTGGTCCAGGTACGGCAGCTGGTTGCCGCTGGCGTCCTTCTTCCAGTAGTTCGGGTTCTTCTTCAGGGTCAGGTGGTCGTTGTTGACCCACTCGACGAACATGAAGGCGCCCGTCCCCCCGCCGACCGGCTTGCGCGAGAAGTCGGCGCCGCCCTTCTGGATGGCGGTCGGCGAGAGCATCATGCCGGCGCGGTCGACCAGGTTGGCCAGGAAGGGGGCGAAGGGCGCCTTCATGGTGACCTTGGCCGTGTTCGCGTCCACGGCGTCCACCGCCGTGACGAAGTTGACCTCGCCGACGCGGGCGCTCTTGGGGTCGGTGACGTAGCGGTTGAGGTTGAACTTGACGGCGTCGGCGTTGAAGTCGGTGCCGTCGTGGAACTTCACGCCCTGGTGCAGGTGGAAGGTGTAGGTGATGCCGTCGCTCGAGATCTCCCACGAGTCGGCCAGGTCCGGGATGATCTTGAGGCTTGTGTCGATGGCGACCAGCGAGTCGTACATGTTGTAGTAGGCCTGGCGCTCCGAGACGAAGCCGGAGGTCAGCGGGTCGAGGGTGGCGTTCTCGTTGGTCTGCGCGGCGTTGAGGGTGCCGCCCATCTTGACGGCGCTGGCGGCCGGGGCCGTGGTCGGCGCCGCCGTCGGCGTCGCGGCCGTGGTCGCGCCCCCACTGGTGGGCGTCGTAGTGGTAGAGCTGGTCTGCGTCGACGACGCACCGCTGCTGCTGGCGGTGGTGGCCGTGCTGGTCGCGGTGCTGCCGCCGCAGGCCGCCAGTACCAGGGAGAACCCGGCGGTGCCGGCCGTGAGCACGGCGCCGTACAGCAGCTGCCGGCGCGTCAATCTGCCGGCGCGATACCGGTCGATGAGGAGATCCACCTCACGCAAGGGCTGGTCGTCGGAACTGCTCATCTCCTGCCTCCGATTGCCATCGAGCGCCGGGCGTGGCCGGCCGCTCGTCAGTCGAGGCGCTGGCGACGGTCGCGACCGTACGGGAGAGCGCCTGCGACACCTGCTACTCCGGGCTGGACCGCGCCCATCGACGGGCGGCCAGACGCGCTTCCGGTCGCCGCGCCGCCGGCGGTCGACGGGAACGGTCTTGGGTCGCGGGTCGATGCCGCGGCGGGAACGACTCCCCTCCTCGGGCCAGCGGTGTTGGAGTGGGCCACGTGGGATCGGTCCTCCTCGAGGATCCGGTAACCGACCAGACTGCCCTCCTCCCGTGCTGCAGCAGTTCTCGAAACGATTCACCGGATCTCAGCCGGCTCTTCGCCGTGAGCGCGGGGTTCAGCCCCGCGCGGGCTCCGAACCGTTCGAGACGTCCGCTAACCGTGCTAACGTCTCGCGGAGACGAACGGATTGGGCGGCCCAGAGCCTGGCCCCAGCCTCACCGTACGGTTCGGGGCCCCTGGTCGCCTCCAGACACGCGACGGCAGCGGTGGCGTGACCTGGACACCGTCGTCCAGCCGAGGCATCGGAATCGCGTGATCTGGCAGTGCCGCTCAACGTTCCCCGACGTCATGGGCACCGCCGCTCACCGGTGGATCGCGGTGTCATGAGTGGCCACGAGCCCGACGGAACCATCTCACCCGCATGGTGTAAGGGCAGACGACACACACCGCGTTGTCGGCCCTCCTGGCAGAGATTGCGTGCTTTGAAGATACCGGTTAGGTTGCCTCCCGTCAAGCCGGAAGACACGACCCGGCACGATATATCGGCGGCCGCGACGGTGCAACTCGACCCGGATCCGGTCACCGGTAGGAGAACCCCAGGGTTTCCAATACCAGCTGGGAAGGTGGAACGCGGTGAGCACGGTGATCGATCTGCGCGGTGACTGGGCCGCGCCGCCGACCGCGGCGATGCGGCGAGCCATGGCCGCGGCCGAGGTGGGCGACGACAACTCGCGCGAGGACCCAACGGTCAACCGGCTGGAGGATCTGTCGGCCGAGTTGCTCGGCAAGGAGGCCGGCCTCTTCGTCCCCAGCGGCACGATGGGCAACCTGATCAGCGTGCTGGCACTGGCCGAGCACGGCAGCGAGGTCATCGTCGGGGACCGGGCGCACACGTTCGTCTATGAGGTCGGCGGCGCGGCCGCGGTCGGCGGCCATCCCTTCCGCACGCTACCCAACGACCGCTTCGGCATGCTCGACCCGGCAGCCGTCGAGGCGGCGATCCGCCCGGCCAACATTCATTTCCCGACGACCGGGCTCCTCCTGGTGGAGAATACCCACAACCTCTGCGGCGGGACCGTGCTGACCTCGGCGCAGACCGCCAGCCTGGCCGACGTCGCCCACCGGCACGGCGTCCCGGTGCACCTCGACGGTTCGCGCATCTTTAACGCCGCGGCCGCGTTGGGGCTGCCGCCGTCTCGTCTCGCCGCACCCGTTGACACAGCCACCTTCTGCCTCTCCAAGGGGCTGGCGGCGCCCGTCGGCTCGGTCGTGGTCGGCGCGCGCGACGCGATCGCGCGGGCGCGACAGAAGCGCAAGCTCCTCGGCGGCGGCATGCGACAGGCCGGGGTGCTGGCGGCGGCCGGCCTCGTCGGGCTGGAGCAGATGGTCGCGCGGCTGCCGGAGGACCACGCCACCGCCCGGCGGCTGGCCCAGGGGCTGGCGGAGCTGCCGCGACTGCGCGTCGACCTGGAGACGGTGCAGACGAACATCGTCTTCTTTGAGGTCGAGCCGCCGCTCACGGGGCCGGAGCTGGCGGCGGGGCTGCGCGCGGAGGGAATCCGCCTGACCGAATTCGGCCCGCGCACCCTGCGCTTCGTCACCCACTACGCCATCGCGCCGGCCGACGTCGAGCATGTGCTCACCGTGACCCGCCGCCTAGCCGCCTGACGCCCTGCTGGGTGGTCACCCCGGGCACGGCCCGTGCGGCGTCGGCTGCCCGAACCACCCGGGGCTCGGGCGGCACGGGCACGCGAGCAAGGGAGGCGCAGCGATGCTCTGGTACTGCGAGTACACCTGGTTCTCCGGCACCACGCGCCAGGAGGTGGCCAAGCGCATCGTGGCGATGCACGACGCCGGAGCCACCCACCCGGAGCAGATCACGGGTTGGTATCAGCTCGCGGGAGGCGGCGCCGGCTTCATGCTGGTCGAGGCCCCCGACCCGCGTGAGCTGACCCAGATGCTCCAGCCCTACATGGACCTGATGAGCTGGGACGTGCGCGCGATCTACGAGCTGCCCTACCAGCAGACGATCGACGAGCTGCGTCAGGCCGCCGCGAGCTAGCCGCGGTCGAGGATCTCCAGCACCGGGGCGAACTCCTCGATTCCCTGCAGGGAGTTCGGGTTCGGCCAGATCTGGAGCTCGGAGATCCCCTCGCGCTGGAAGGCGCGCAGCCTCTCCGCGATCGCCTCGGACGAGCCGGAGATGCGCTCCGGCCGTGAGCCGCCGCGCGCCACCCGGCTGGGCAGCTCGACCATGACCGCGGCCGTGCGCGCGAGGCTCGCGGGGTCGCGTCCCACCTTCGCACAGGCGGCGTCGACCGCCGCGCGCAGCGGCGGGATCATCTCCGGCTGGCTGCGACCGAAGGCCAGCCAGGCGTTCCAGGAGTCGGCGTAGCGCGCCGTCAGCCCCAGCACCCGCTCGCCCCGGCCGCCGACCAGGATCGGCGGCCCCTCCGGCCTTGGCCCACGCGGGCGCAGCTCGCAGTCACGCGCCTGGTAGTAGTGCCCCACGTGGTCGATCTTCCCCTTGCGCAGCAGTGAGTGGATGACCTCGATGGCCTCGGCGAATCGGCTGACGCGGTGGTCGAACGGGTAGCCGAACGCGCGGAACTCGTTCTCCTGGTACCCGGCGCCCAGGCCCAGCACCAGCCGGCCGCCGCTGATCTCGTCCACCGTATCCGCCATCTTGGCGGTTAGCGCCGGGTTGCGAAAGGAGGTGCAGAGGACCAGCGTGCCGATCTCGATGCGCCGGGTCGCGGCGGCCAGCGCCGAGACGATCGACCAGCACTCCCAGACCCCCTGCTGCTCGTGGCTGCCGAGGCGGATCAAGAGGTGATCCGCCACCCAGACCGAGTCGAAGCCGACCTCTTCGGCCCGTCGCGTCATCGCGAGCAGGTCGGCCCAGCGTGCGCTGTCGCCGAACCCGAACTGCCGCTCGGCGAAGGGCAGGAACAGGCCGATCTTCATCGGTCGGGCTCGTTCACTCGCTGTCGTCATGCGGACACGCTCCCGTCACCCCGCCGCGCGGCACGCCGCGTCCTTGACCCCTGAGCCGGTAGCTGCCAGTGTACCGCGCTGCCTTCCGGGCACGCAGCACCGCTCGCGCGCCGGCCGGCGCCGGGGTCAGCGACACCTCGGTGGTACTCCTCGGCATGGTCCGCTTCGACTCGATCCTCCTGTCTACCCGGCCAGGGTCGCGGTGGTTTGCCGGCGAGCGGAACGAGTGTATTATCATACCGACAGTCGGTCGGTTATTGCGGAGGTGGAGCCATTCCCCGTACGGTAAACGCGGCAGCCCACACGACCCGCCGTGAGGCGTTCCTCGACGTGGCGCAGCAGTTGATCCTGGCCAAGGGGTACGAGCAGATGAGCGTCCAGGACGTGCTGGACGAGCTGGAGGTCTCGCGCGGCGCGCTGTACCACTACTTCGACTCGAAGGCGGCCCTGCTCGACGGAGTCCTCCAGCGCATGGTCGACGCCGGGATGGCGGCCGTCGCGCCGGTCGTGTCTGCCCCCGACCTCTCCGCCTGCGAGAAGCTCACCCACCTCTTCGCCGGCCTCCAGCAGTGGAAGGCGGAGCGCCGCGACTTGGTGCTCGAGCTGCTGCGCGTCTGGTACTCGGACGACAACGCGCTCGTGCGCGACAAGCTCCGTCAGGGAGTACCGACCTACCTGGCGCCGATGCTGGACGCGATCATCGCGCAGGGGCGCGCCGAGGGCGTTTTCGCGCCGGGCGCCCCCGACACCGGCCGCGTCATGGTCGGCCTGCTGCTGAGCGCGCAGGACCTGGCCGGCGAGCTCTACCTTGCCCGCCAGGCCGGCACGATTCCCTTCGAGACCGTTGCCGGCAGCTTCGCCGCCTACCAGGAGGCGATCGAGCGCATCCTCGGCGTCCGGGCCGGGTCGCTGCCGCTCGTCGACGAGGCCACGCTGCGCCTCTGGTTCGGCTGAGCGCCGTTCCGCACGTAAAGGAGCACTCCATGTCCGCGGTCATCGAGACGGACAAGCTTACCAAGGTCTACGGCTCGCACCGCGGGATCCTCGACCTGGACCTCGCGGTCGAGGCCGGCGAGGTCTTCGGCTTCCTCGGCCCCAATGGCGCCGGCAAGACGACGTCCATCCGCACCGTCCTGGACCTCATCCGGCCGACGCGCGGGCGCGCGCTCGTCTTCGGCATCGAGTCGACTGTCGATCCGGTGGCGATCCACCGCCGCGTCGGCTACGTCCCGGGCGAGTTCACGCTGTACAACCGCCTCACCGGCGGCCAGACGATCCGCTACTTCGCCAACCTGCGCGGCGGCGTCGACCCCGTCTACCAGGCCGCGCTCATCGAGCGCCTCGAGGTGGACCCGTCGCGGCGGTTCTCCGAGTACTCGCGCGGCAACAAGCAGAAGGTCGCGCTCGTCATCGCCTTTCAGCACCAGCCGGAGCTGCTGATCCTCGACGAGCCCACCTCGGGGCTCGACCCGCTCGTCCAGCAGACGTTCTACGCCCTGGTCCGCGAGGCGAAAGCCGCCGGCCGCACGGTCTTCCTCTCCAGCCACATCCTGAGTGAGGTCGAGCGGGTCTGCGATCGCGTGGCGATCATCCGGGACGGGCGGCTCGTCACCGTCGATCGGGTCGAGGGGCTGCGCGACCTGGCACACCACGAGGTTGAGCTGCGCTTCACCGGGCCGGTGCCGACGAGCGAGTTCCAGCGCTTGCCGGGCGTGTCCGACGTCGTGGCCGACGACCACACCCTGCGCCTGCGCGTCTCCGGGCCGATCACGCCGGTCGTGCAGGCGGCCGCCCGCCACGAGCTGCTCGACTTCGTCAGCCGCGAGCCGAGCATCGAGGAGGCGTTCCTGGCGCAGTACCGGCACGAAGGTCCGTCGGCCAGGGAGGAGGTCACGCGATGACCGCCGAGCTCAGCCGCACCCCCGCGGCGACCCTCGCGACACCCTCGGCGTGGAGCCGTCTGTTCGGGCTGGGGAGCGTCTACGGAAAGACGCTGCGCGACTCGCGGATCTGGATCGCCGTCGGGTCCGTGATAATGGCGCTCTCGATCCTCGGCGCGGGAGCCGACTACGGCAAGACCTACGCGACGCCGGCGTCGCGCCAGGGCTTCGTCGATCTGATCGGGCAACTCCCGAACGCCATGCGCGGCATCTACGGCAGCCCCGCGCCGGCCCACCTGCGCACGCTCGGCGGCATGATCTCCTTCAAGGACGCCGCCGCCGTCGCCATGGTCTTTGCCTTCTGGTCGCTGCTGACGCTGTCCTCGACCCTCGCTGGCGAGGCGCGGCGCGGGAGCCTCGACGACGTGGCCGTGACGCCGGTCGGGCGTCGCCGCATTGCGGTGGAGAAGGTTGCGGCACACCTGACCGGCCTCGCGGTCGTGCTGGTAGTCCTCGCCGCGCTGTCCTGGTACGCCGGCCGGGCGTACGGCACGCTGCCGGGAGACGCCATCACCGCCAAGGCCGCGATCGGCTTCGCCGTCTGGGCCGGCCTCCTGGGTCTGGCCTCGGGGTCGCTGGCCTTCGCGCTCGCGCCCCTGCTCGGACGGGCCGCCGCCGCGGGCGTCTCGGGCGCCGTGACCATGGTCGGCTTTCTCCTCTACGGCTACGAGGGCACGGTGCCGGCGCTGACCGGCTGGGCGAACCTCACCTGGTTCGGCTGGACCGCCCGGAACCAGCCGCTGGCCGGTCAGTTCGACTGGCCGTCACTGATCCCGGTGGCGCTCTTCGCCGTGGTCTTCCTCGGGCTGGGCGTGGAAGCCTTCGCGCGCCGCGACCTCGGCGCGACCACCACGGTGCCCGGGTTCCACCTGCCGGCGACCTGGCTCGGGCTGCGCGGGCCGACGAGCCGGTCCTTGAGCGAGCGCCTGCCGGCCGCGCTGGCCTGGGGCGCCGGTCTGGGCCTCTTCGGCCTGGCCATCGGCGCCTCGGCCGGGTCGTTCAGCCACTCGCTCGCCATTGACTCGGCGAGCACCCAGAGCTCGCTCAACCTGTTCCACACGCTCTTCCCGGCGATCGATCTCACCACGGCCGGAGGCTTCCTCGAGCTCGTCTTCCTGGAGTTCGGCTACATCTTCGCGGGCTACGCGGCGGTGACGCTGCTCGCGGGATGGGCGTCGGACGAGTCCGAAGGGAGGCTCGACGAGCTCCTGACGACGCCGCTGGCGCGGACTCGCTGGGCGCTGTCGTCCGGGCTCGGCGTGCTGGCGGCCATCGTGCTCATGACCGTCATCGTCGCGGCGGGGATCGGCCTCGGCGCGGCGCTGACCGGCAGTGACGCGCTGACGCCGATGCTGGGGGCCGGCGCGCTCGGGCTGTTCGCCGCGGGGATGGCTGGGCTCGGCCTGGCCCTGGGCGGGCTCGTCCGCGCCTCGATCGCCACCGCCACCGTGGGCGCGCTGGTGGCGCTGACCTTCCTCAGCGACGTGTTCGCGACCGGGCTGGGGCTGCCCGGCTGGGTGCGCGAGCTGGCCCTGACGTCGCACCTGGGCCAGCCCATGGTCGGGCAGTGGAACTGGGTCGGCATCGCGCTCTGCCTGGCGCTGGCCCTCGGCGGGCTGGGGCTCTCCGCCTGGGGCCTCGGCCGTCGGGACGTCGCACGGTAGCCTCGTTCGGCCGGCTCGTCCGCGCCGGGCGCTGCGGTGAGCCCGGCACCATAGTCGACGGGGTCGCGATGAACGACCCCGTCGTCGCGTCCGGCGTCGGCGGTCAGGCCACCCAGAACCAGGTACTGAACTGGATGAGCAGCGCCGCGAATTGGATGAGGAACAGCGCCAGCACCACGCCGTAGAGGACCCGGTTCCGCAGCAGCGTGGCGAGGGCGATGAAGAACGGGAAGAGGACGATCACGAAGCGCGGGATCGACATCAGCGGGTGGACGTGCGACGGGCTGAGCATCGGCAGGACGAAGACGAGCGCCGCGTAGAGGCTGTAGGCCGGGCGCACCTTGATCAGGGTGTAGATCATGATCGGGATGAAGATCAGGGTGACGACCAGGTCGTAGGTCTGGCTCTCGGCGAAGCGCCAGCGCAGGTAGGCCGAGGTGAGCATCTGCCAGGTGGGGTGCGTAAACAGCTGATCGAGCCAGGTCAGGTCCAGCTGGTGGAAGGCCGCCGCGATCGTGCTCCAGGGCATCGCCCTGTAGCGCGCCCACTGGTCCTGCACGTGGATGGTCAGCAGCGGGTCGCCCCAGACCTGATCGAGGTGCCACAGGAAGAGGAGCGGCGCGAGCGCGACGAGCGCCAGCTGGGCCGCGATGCGCCACCAGCGGCGCGGGTCCCAACCGTGGCTGCGCACGAGCAGGATGCCCATCGGCAGCAGCACGAGCACGCCGGTGTTGCGGGTCAGGGCGGCCAGCGCCCCGAACAGCGTGCCCCAGCCCCAGTGCTCCGTACGGGCGAAGTAGATGGCCCCGACGGTCAGCAGCAGGAAGAGCGACTCCGTGTAGACGGCCGAGAAGTAGAACGCCGTCGGGAACAGGACCAGCAGCCAGATCGCACGCCGCGCGATCGTCTCGCCGTGGTCGAGCACGATGAGCCGGTAGAGGAGCAGTAGCGCGGCCACGAAGGTGACGTTGGAGATGATGATCCCGATGGTCGGGACGCTCCAGTTGGTGAAGGTGTGCAGGAACGCCAGCATCTCGGGATAGAGCGGCCAGAAGGCCGCGGTTGCGGGGTGGACCTCGTAGCCGCGCTCGGCGATCAGGGTGTACCAGAAGCCATCCCAGTTGCGCAGCGGCTCGAGAAAGATGTGTGCCAGCCCGGTCATGGGGCGCAGGTAGTAGCCGACCGCGGGTACCGCCGCCAGCTTGTCGGTGTACTCGGTCGCGATACCGGTGAGCGCGAGCACGAGTGCGAGGTGTACGCCAGAGGCGATGAGCGGGAGCCGCAGATCGCGGCCCAGCGCGACCAGCACGGCGCGGGGGCGCTCCACGTCCAGCGTCCGCCGCCGCCCGGTCGACCGCGCACGTTGAGGCTGGGTGAGGGTCATTGCCGGCTCTTTTCCTCCTCGAAGGCTGCACGGCACCGCGGTGCCGCCGGGAAAGGATGCCACGGACCGACCACTTGCGCTAACGCGTGGGGCCCAACGGCCGCCCCAGGCCGCGCGGTCGCGACCGCGCACGACGGCGATGTCGCGGTGGAAACGTGTATAATTGGACGAAGATTGCCGGCCGCAGTCCAATCGTGTCTATGATGTCATTGACACTGTTGCGGCCGAGCCGGGGTCCGCGAACTGCGCGACCCGGCGAGCAACGACGCAGTACGGAAGTGACGGGTGGGATGGTTCGAACGCAGGAGTCAATGCCTGCGGCCGAGCCGGCACCGGTTACGGACGACGAGAGCGAACTCCACTTTGGGTGTTCGATGTTGCGCCGCACACGTCTCTACCTGAAAGGTCGCGACCGGCCGGCCATGCGCTGCTCGCTCGGCTATTCGGTCCGGACCGAAGAGGACAAGCGACGCTGCTTGGCCGTCGAGGGTCCCAGCGAGTGCTGGCATCTGGCCGCGGCAAAGCGCGCCACGACGCAGACATCGTAGACTCCACGGGGAGCGGGTCGACGGTAACCGTGCCGGACACCGCAAGGTCATGACAGACACGACGACAGGCGGGCGTTTCGCCCGCCTGTTGCATTGTCCGGAGGTCGCGGCCCGGCCGCGGCTCAGGCCACCGCGCCGTCCACCTCGGCCGGGAAGCTCGCATTGGTGTAGACCTCCTGGACGTCGTCCAGGTCCTCCAGCGTCTCGAGCAGCTTCAGCGTGGTCTGCGCCTGGTTGCCCTCGACGTCGATGGACGCCTGGGGCACGCGCTGGATGTCGGCCTGCTGGACGTCGAGCCCGCCCGTGCGCAGCCGCTCGGCCACCTGGCTCAGGTCGGACGGGTCGGTCGTGATCACGATGTCCTCGTCGCCCGGCTCGACGTCCGTCGCCCCGGCGTCGATCGCCGCCAGGCCCACCTCGTCCGGGTCCACGCCGTTCGCCGGCACGACGATCTGTCCGACGGTGTCGAACTGCCAGGCCACGCAGCCGGTCTCGCCGAGGGTGCCGCCGTGCTTGGTGAAGGCGTGCCGCACCTCCGAGGCGGTGCGGTTGCGGTTGTCGGTCAGCGCGATCGCCAGCACCGCGACGCCGCCCGGGCCATAGCCCTCGTAGACGATCGTCTCCCAGTTCTCGGCGTCGGCTCCGGCCCCGCTTGCCTTGGTGACGGCGCGGTCGATCGTATCGCTCGGCATCCCCTCGCGCTTGGCGCGCTCGATCGCCAGCCTCAGGCGCACGTTGCCGTCCGGGTTCGCCCCGCCCTCACGGATCGAGACGTGGATCTCCCGCGACAGCTTGCTGAAGACGGCGCCCCGCTTGGAATCGGCGGCCGCCTTCTGTCGCTTGATCTGAGACCATTTGGAATGTCCTGACATCGTCGCACTCTCCGTCCCCTGCCCGAGTCACCGGATCGCTGGTCAGGTTGGTATCACCGGCCCGCGGCGCGGCGATAGCCGGTCACTGAATCGCTACGCAACGCGTGGAGCAGGGAAAAGACCCCGATCGCCGCCGGGCTCCGGTCAGACCATAATGGTCCCACATTCCGCGCGTTTCTGCAAAGTCGGGCAAACGCCCGCCACTCATGCTCGACCCGGCGGCTCGCTGGCAACGCGCGGCGGCCCGGCGAACGCCCGCCTCATCAGGACTCACGAAAATGCGGCATGACCTCGGCCTGGAACCGCTCCATCTGCGCCACCGTCGCCGCCCCATCCGGCAGGCCGAAGCCGCATATGACCTCGTCGGCCCCGGCCCGCGCGTAGGCGCGCAGCCGCTCCACCAGCTCCGCCGGCTCCCCCTGCAGCAGGGTACCGCGCCCGCTCGCCAGCATCTGACCCGCGTCCTCGCCGCCGATGCGCATAGGCAGGCGCGGCGTGACCTCCGGCATGGCTCGACCGGCCCGCTCGGCCGCCTGCCGCACCAGCGGCGCCTGCTCCACCAGTTGCTCGGCGGTGATCCCCACTGGGTGCCAGGCCGCGCCGTAGCGCCCCGCGCGGCGTCGCGCTGCCTCCGACGAGCCGCCCACCCAGATCGGCGGCCCGCCCGGCCGGGTCGGCAGCGGGCCGAACGCCACCGGCGGCAGCTGGTAGAAGCGCCCCTCGAAGGGCCGGTCGGGTTGCGTCCAGAGGTGCTGCCAGACGGCGACCGTCTCGTCGAGCTGGGCGCCCCGGTGGTGGAAGCGCCGGCCGTAGCCCAGCATCGCGAACTCCTGCTGGTTCCAGCCCGCGCCTACGCCGACGACCAGCCGGCCTCGGCAGAGAATGTCGAGCGTCGCCAGTTCCTTGGCCAGCACGATCCCGTTGCGCTGCGGCACGACCACGACTGAGATACCCAGCGTGAGCCGCTCGACCAGCGGGGCCAGATAGGCCAGCATCATCAGCGGCTCGAGGATCTCGCGGTACGGCCCGGCCTGATCCGGCGGCATGATGACGTGGTCGGTCGTCCATGCCGAGACGAAGCCCAGTCGTTCCGCGGCACGGGCGACGTCCACCACGCCCTCGACGGTGGCTCCGGCTGGGTAGGTCGGCAGCGCAATCCCAAAGCGCATCAAGCCATCCCTTCTGGCGTCGCCTGCATCGGCACGACGAGCAGGCCGCGCTCGAACGGCGTCAGCAGCTCGTAGCCGTCCGCGGTGACGCGGACGACGTCGCAGTGGCGGTAGAGGCCGATCCCCTCCATCGGCGAGGCGGGCGTGCCCGGCTCGATTGCCAGCACCATGTCCGGCTCCAGGCGCACGGCGCTGTCCGGCGTCAGCGACGGAGTCTCGTGGATCGTCAGCCCCAGGCTGTGCCCGGCGCGTCCTGCCACCGGCGCGCCGGGGAAGAGCCGGGCGATGGTCCGATTCGCCGCCTGCATCAGCTCTCCGGCCGACGCCCCGGCCCGGACCACGCCGAGCGCCGCGGCCTGCACCTCGACGACCTGGCGGCCGCTGTCGACGGCGCGCTCCGGCGGCGAGCCGTAGCAGAACGTGCGTACGATGTCGGCGCAGTAGCCGGCGACGGTCGGCCCGAAGGCGATGGTGACGAGTTGGTTCCGCTCGAGCTGACGGATGGTCGGCGGGGCGTGCGGCGCGAGCGACTTCGGTCCGAAGCCGATCAGGGTCGGGTAAGCGAAGCCGTCGGCGCCCTCGGCCAGCGCGATTCCGTCCAGCGCGGTCGCCAGCTCCACCTCGCTCAGCGCCGCGTGTAGCAGCTGCGGCACTTGACTGAGCGCGGTGATGGCGACCGCGTTGGCGCGCCGCAGCGCCGCCAGCTCGAAGGCCGACTTGACCCGCCGCGCATCGTGCAGGAGCTCGCTCGCGTCGGCGATGCGTGCCCCTTGGTAGCGGCCGGCGAGCATGCCGACCTGGCCGTAACCGGCGGTGGCGAGGTCCACACCCAGCGTGTCGCCGTTCTGGACGACCCGGTCGAGGAGCGGGCCCGGCTCGCTGGCGAGGACGCCCCCCGCGGGCGCCCCCTCGTAGTAGATCTCGGTCCGCTCGAGGAGTGAGGGGTACCAGACCGGCTCCAGCGCGAGACGGCGGTCAACGCTCGGCGCGATCAGCAGCGCCTCGGCCGGCGCGTCGGTGCGCAGCGCCACCGCGGTCAAGCGGGTGTGCAGCGTCGTGCGGAAGCCCGACAGGTAGTAGACGTTGGCCGGGTCGAGTACGGCCAGCGCGTCGATGCCCCGCTCGCGGGCCTTCCCGGCGACGGCCTCGAGCCGGCCGCGGATCTCCGCCCGGGTCGGGCGCAGCTCGGTCGCGCTCATCCCTCCGCCTCCGTCATCTGGGCCGGCGCCGGGTGGTGGGGCACGCCGCCCCAGGCACGGGCCGCCTCGGCCACGTCGGCGCAGCGCGCGAACCAGACCCCCTCGTGCGCCTCGATGTGCTCGATCAGCCGCTCGAGCGCCCGGACGCGGGCGGGCCGGCCCGAGTAGCGCGGGTGGCAGATGAGCATGAAGTAGCCGGTCATCTCCCAGGCGGCGTCGAACTCGTCGATCCAGAGATCGATCACCTCCTCCGGCCGCCGGATGGTGCCGGGGTGGGCGTAGAAGACGGCGTCGTCGAGCGGCCAGGACCAGGGCAGCTCGGTGAGCTCCTCGGTCCGGTCGGCGCCGATGCGCATCAGATAGGGCAGGTCGTCGTCGCCGAACGAGCTGTCGTAGCCGTAGCCCGCCTCGTGGAGCGTCTGGAGCGTGCGCGTGGTGGTCAACCCGGCCGGAGCGCGCCAGCCCAGGGGCCGCCGGCCGGTCGCCTCGGCCACGGCGTCGGTCGCGCGGGCGACCAGCTCGGCCTCGCGCTCGTGGCTGAGCTGGCTCCACTGCTCGTGCATCCAGCCGTGGACGCCGACCTCGTGGCCGCGGTCGATGATCTCTTTGGCGAGCGCGGCGTATCTGCGCGCGTTCCAGCCCTCGACGAAGAAGGTGGCCGGGACGGAATGGCGGTCGAGCAGGTCGAGCACGCGCTCGACGCCGCGGCGCGGCGCGTAGACGCCGTCCGCGTTGGCGCCCCCGGCGTGGCCGTAGCGCAGCAGGTCGAACGACTCGCCGAAGTTGTCGAAGGTCAGCATGACGGCGCAGCGGGCCCCGTTGGGCCAGGTTGGTCGTTCGAGCGGCATCTCGCCCCTCCCTCCACTCGTCCGCGGGTGCGGGACCCGGCCCCAGGTCGGGCCGCGAGCCCCGCACCATCATCGGCCGTGGCGGGGAGACGTCAAGGTCGGATCGGGACCCGACCCCCGCGCTCACGGCAGCGGGACGGACTTCCCCTCGGTGTAGCGCGTCTCGCCCGCCGGAGTGATCACCGTCACGCTACGCTGCCCCCAGACGCGGTACTCGCCCCGCCGGCCCACCAGCGCCGTGAGCCCGTCGATTCCAACCAGCGTCACCCCCGGCGGCAGCCGATCGACCAGCGCGGTCACCCTCCCCGCCATTTCGTCGAAGTGCGGGATCACCAGGATGCCGGGCACCAGGCCCAGCCCCGGCCGTGTCGCATCCCACGCCCGGCCGTCGACCATCGTGCCCGCCAGCACCATCGCCCCCGCCGAACAGCCCGCGACGATCCCGCCGGCCGCGTGGACCGCCTGGATCGCCTGCCAGGCCGAGCTGTCTTGCAGGGTCTCACGCAGGTGGCGCGGCGACCCACCGGACAGGTAAACGAAGTTGGACTCGCTGATCCGCGCGACCAGGGCCGGCAGGTGCGCATCGTCGCGCGTGAGCAGCATCACCGGCTCGACGGCGACCCCCAGCCGCGTGAAGTGCTCGACGCCCATCCGCGCCCAGCGCTCGGGCACGCCGGGGCCGTCGGGCGCGGAGGCGGTGGGGAGGACGACCACCCGCGCCGGACCGGCGAGTCGATCGAGCAGCCGCCGGTCGACCGGCTCCATGGCCGGCAGGTACTCGCCCGCCCCGACCAGGACGACGGTGCCGCCGGTGTCATCTCGCGGGGCGATCTCGGCCATCGATCTCCTCCTCTGGTCTTGCCGGCCATACGACGGTGCGACCGTCCCACCCAGTATCCACCGTGGAAGCAGCATACGGACGCGCCGCGAGTGAGCACCAGGCTTCCCGGCGTCGATGGCTCGCGAGACGGCTCGGAAACGCGGCGGGGAAAGAGCGAGACGCGGCAGCTCAGACGAGTCCGTGCTCGAGGTCGAAGCCGTCTGCGGTGGATCGTTCCCTTGCGTCCGCGTCTATTTGACCGCGGCACTCGCCGGTGACATCACCCCGAGATCCCGCCACGGCAGGTACCATGGGTCAGCCGCGGTCGCGCGGCGAGATCATCCGATCGGACAGGAGGGTCGAATGCACGACTACAGCAGGGACGTGGTGCTGGTGACCGGGGCCGGCGCCGGCATCGGGCTTGGCATCGCGCGGGGCTTCTACGAGGCGGGCGCGAGAGTTGCCCTGGCCGACTTCCGGCCCGAGGCGCTCGCGCGTGCCGCCGCGAGCCTGCCGGACTCATCGCGCGTCTTCACCCAGATGGTGGACGTGCGCGAAGGCGCCCAGGTGCGCGACTTCGTCGACACCGCGGAGCGCACCCTTGGCCCGCTCACGGTCGCCGTCTCCAACGCCGGCATCTACCCGAACACGCCGGTGCTCGAGATGAGCCAGGACGAGTGGGACCGGGTGATGGAGACCAACGTGCGCGGCACCTTCCTGACCTGCCAGGCGGTCGGGCGGCGCATGGTCGAGCGCGGGCGGGGAGGCAAGCTCATCACCATCTCCTCGGGCGCCTGGCAGAGCGGCCGGGTCGGCGCGTCGCACTACTGCGCCTCGAAAGCCGGCGTGGTCATGTTCACCAAGGTGCTGGCGCTCGAGCTGGCGCCGCACCACGTCAACGTCAACTGCATCGCGCCGGGGCTGATCGAGGTGCACAGCGAGGTGTCGCCGATCTCGGACGAGTACACGGCGACGCTGACCAAGAGCATCCCCTGGGGTCGGATCGGCCAGCCGGAGGACATCGCCCGCGCGGCGCTCTTCCTCGCCTCGCCGGACGCCGACTTCATTACCGGCGAGGTGCTGGCGGTCAACGGCGGCAGTTCGGCCGGGCGCGCCTTCCTGCCGCTGAGCACGCCGCGCGGGACGTAGCGTCTCCCCCAACTGAATACGAGGGCGGGTTTCAAACCCGCCCTACAGGTCGAATTCGTATGTCACCCGGTTTTGGCGTAAGACCCGTCAGTCGAGCGCTATGGCACGTCCCGCACGGCGATTCTCGCCACCCGACTCCCGCGTTCGATCGGGTTCGTCGTAGCACGTGGTATCCCTCGGTTGGCCGTCGACCTCATTTCGGACCTGCACGCGGCGGGCTCCCACGCGAGCGTCGTGCTGGCCGACAGCCGGCGTCGGGAGAGCGGGGCCGTCCGGGCCGCCCTGCACCGGCCGCGACTCTCTCCGCTGCCGCACCTCGCCGCCGGGTTGAAGGGCCTGTGCGCCTCGATGAATACCTGCCATCCCTGGTTCCCCTCAAGACAGACGAGGGATACGGCGCGGTTTTGGAACGAATTTGACACGTCTGACCGGCGCCGTGTGACGCGTCTGCCTCACGATCTCCCCGACAATACAGGCACCCGGGGCGCCCGCCGTGGGCATCCGGCCGGGAGAAAGCGGGATCACCATGAGAGCGCCGACTGCCGCCTACATCGAGGTGATGACCACCGCTCGGGGAAGACTCCTGCGCCGGCAGGATGATCTCCTCCACCTGCGCCAGATGCTGGCGAGCGACCTCAGCGACTCAACGGCGAGCCAGGGGGCCGAAGGCGCCGTCGCCACGCACCTCGCGGACGCGGCCTCGGACATGGTCGTCGCCGAGGGCAGTCTGAGTGACCTGCGCAGCCTGGAGGCCGAGTTCGCCGAGATCGATCTGGCGCTGGAGCGGATCGAGCGCGGGGTCTACGGACTCTGCGTCGACTGCGGCGAGCCGATCGATCCGGCACGGATGAAGGCGTTGCCGTCCGCCCTGCGCTGTGTCCGCTGCCAGTCGCACCACGAGTACGCACTGACACGCTGATCTCGCCCGGCAGCCGTCCGGGCTCGCCACGCGCCCAGGGCCACGGGATCACCCGATCGGTCGCGCCGCGGTAGCCGATGCCCTACACTCTGTCGTCAATGCCGGGGCGGCCGTGACGACGGCGCGGAGGGGCGCAGCGATGGCATCGGAATCCAGCACGACCCGGCCGGGGGCCACCCTCGGGCTGATCGGTGCCGGGCACCTGATGAGCCACTTCTGGACGCTGACGCTGCCGCCGCTCTTCCCGGTGCTCGCGCTGGTCTTCCACGTCGACTTTTTCCAGCTCGGCCTGCTGGTGACCGGGTATACGGTCACCAACGCCGCCTTCCAGATCCCCTTCGGCTACCTGGCCGACCGCTACGGCCCCAAGCCGATCCTGATCGGCGGGCTGCTGCTCGATGGGCTGGCCTTTGCCCTCTGCGCGCTGGCGCCCAGCTACGGCGTGCTGATCGTCCTGGTGCTGCTGGCCGGCGTCGGCCAGGCGGTCTTCCATCCGGCCGACTACGCGATCCTCTCGGCGCTCTTCCCGCGCGAGCGGGCCGGCAAGCCCTACAGCGTCCACACCTTCACCGGCTTTGCCGGCAGCGCGATCGCCCCGGTGGCGATCGCCGGGCTCAACCACGCCTTCGGCTGGCAGGTCGCCCTCGCCGTCGCCGGACTGGTCGGCGTCGTCATCGCCGTGGTCGTCGCGCTCACACTGAGCCCGCCGGCGCTGCAGCCGGCTCCGGCTCCGACGACCACCGCGCCCGCGGCAGAGCAGCGCGGCGCCGGCTACCGCCTCTTCTTTAGCGAGGCGCTCCTGCTCCTCTTCGGGTTCTTCATCTTCACCTCGATGTTCAGCTCCGGCCTGCAGTCGTTCCTGCCGTCGACCCTGACCAGGCTCTACCCACTCACGGTCAGCCGCGCGAATGTGGTGCTGACCGTCTACCTCACCGTGCTCGCCGTCAGCGTGCTGGCCGGCGGCTTCATCGCCGACCGCGTGCACAACTACGCCCGCGTCATCGCCATCACCTTCACGGCCGGCATGGCGCTGATGTTCGTGATCGCGGTGGTGCACGTCCCCGCCTGGCTGCTCTTCCCGCTCTTCGCGCTGGCCGGCGCGCTGCAGGGCGTGATCATGCCGAGCCGCGACAAGATGGTGCGCGAGTCGACGCCCGAGGGCGCGGCCGGCAAGAGCTTCGGGTTCGTCTCGGTCGCGATGAACCTCGGCGGGGTCGTGTCGCTCCCGCTGCTCGGGGCGCTGCTGGACCACGGCGAGCCCAACGTCATCTTCTGGTCCCTCGCGCTCTTCATGCTGGCCGCGACCGCCACCGTGATGATCCCGACCCTGCCAAGCCGGTCACGCCCACGCAGCGACGAGCGCCTGCCGGTCTGACCCGGGTTCCCGACCGCCGGCGACACCCGCGAACCTCCGCTCCGTACCCTCGTGGCCCGCCGGTTGCGTAAGGGTCCGGGCGCGCGGCCGTAACGCCACGCGTCTGGTGGAAAGGAGCGTTCGATGCCACTTATCCTGGTCATCATCCTGGTGATCCTGCTGCTCGCCGCGATCCCGGCCTGGCCGTACAGCCGCGGCTGGGGCTACTATCCCGGCGGCGGGCTCGGGCTGATCCTCCTGATCGTGGTCATCCTCTGGCTGCTGGGCGTGATCTAGACGCGGCACACGGCATGACAGCAACACGCGCACCTGCCCGGGTCCTGCCGAGCAGGTGCGTCGTCGTTCGGGCCGCATCGGGGTTTGCCGGTCGCTCCGATCGGCCTCGCGCGCATGCCCGGCGCTGAGCCGCCGCGCACATCGCGAAAAGCCCGCCGAGGCGGGCTGCGCTACGAGTCCGACCCGCGGCAGCGCGATGAGTCGCGTCCGGCCCCGCCGATTGGACGAACCGGTGTGCCCGGCTCAGGCGACGATGTCGCGCCCCGCGGCGAGCCGGCGATACTCGCCGGTGTCGATGATGGCGCGCAGGTGCTGCGTCACCTGCCAGAGGTCGTGGTACGAGGTGTAGAGCGGGATCGGCGCCAGGCGCACGACGTCGGGCGGCCGGAAGTCGGGCACCACGCCGCGGGCCTTGAGGGCCCGCACGATCTGTGGACCCTGGTCGTGCTCCACCGCGACGTGGGAGCCGCGCCGCTCGGGGTCGCGTGGGGTGCCGACGCGGTAGCCGTAGGCGGGGCCGGTCAGCCCGCTTGCCTCGAGCAGCTCCATCAGGTAGCCGGTCTGGGCGATCGACTTCTCGCGCACCCGCTCGATGCCGGCCTCGGCGAAGATGCGCAGCGAGCCCAGCAGCGGCGCGGTCGAGAGCACCGGTGGGGTGCTGATCTGCCAGGCGCGGGCACCGGTCGCCCCCTCCCAGTCATGCCGCATGTCGAACTGGCGGTCCTTCTGGTAGCCCCACCAGCCGGCCAGACCCGGCTCGCGCCCGAAGTGGCGGCGGTTGACGTAGAGGCCGGCGATGCTCCCCGGACCGGCGTTGAGATATTTGTAGTTACACCAGAAGGCGAAATCGACGCCCCAGTCGTCGAAGCGGTGCGGCACCACCCCGACCGAGTGGCAGCAGTCGAACCCGAGCGGGATGCCACGCTCTCGCGCCGCCGCGCTCAGCGCCGCGATGTCGAACAGCTGCCCCGAGCGGTAGAACACCGAGGGCAGCAGCACCAGCGCCACCTCGTCGGTCATGGCGTCGACCAGGTCGCGCTCGTCGACGGTGCGCCCGTCGCGGCTCCCC
>DATKRJ010000220.1:0-3577 GCA_035532355.1 Thermomicrobiaceae bacterium
TGCGGCTGTTCGCCTGGTTCGGCGGACCGGCGGGGGCGGAGAAGTCACGGCCCGCCGGACGGTTTGCACGGCTGGCCCCTGCGGCGTCGGCGGCTGCCGTCGGCGCGTGACGTGCCTCACACGGGTTACCCAACAGAGTCAAGTTTGGGAGAGGGGACGGGGGTGAGGGCAGCCGGCGGCGGGTCGTCCCACGGGTCTGGGGGGTGGGACGTTGGGACGCTTTGGGACGTTTGGGACACTACCGGTGAACGTGCCTCCGGCGGCGCATCACCGGTCCGGGCCGCCGCGAGCGCCGCGGGGGCGTAGGCAGACAGCAGCTTGTAGGCGTCCCGCCGGGTGATCTCCCGCTCGCGCGTTCGCTTCCCCCCCGCTACCCGCACCGCCTTGATGCGCAGCCGGTTCAGGGTGCGGCCGATCTTCGTCGGATTGGTGAAGTCGGCGTCGGGGTCGGTCAGGCCGACGGTACGAGCTTCAGCGTTCACGCGCGTCACCACGTCCTGCGCGGTGAACCGCACGGGCGTCTCCCACCATCCGGCTCCGTCCGGGGACTCAGCGTTAGTGTCCCTAGTGTCCCTTAGTGTCCCAACGTCCCCCACGCCGGCGATCTCGGCGACGGCGAGGACGGCCAGGCGGGTGACGTCGGGGTATTCCAGGTCGGCGCGCTCGGCCTGGTAGGCGTGGGCCAGCGCCCGGACGCTCTCGACGAGCCCGGCGACGCCGGCGTCCTCGACGACGCGCGCGGTGGCCAGCAGCGGCCGCCAGGGCTCGAAGCCGGGTCCCGTGAGCGTGCTCCGCATGCTCCGCGTGCTCGGCGTGCTCCGCGTACCGCCCTCCGCGCCGGTGGCGCCGGTCGTGGCGGCGTAGGCGGCGCGGGCGGCCGGCAGGTGGTGCAGGCCGAAGGCCCACAGGTCGTCGACCAGGCGGCGCCGGGGGTGGGGCCAGGCGCCGTCCTCGTCGGCGTCGTGGTTGGCGCGGTCGGCGTCGGCGCTGCGCACGAGCGGGACGACGAGCGTGCGCCGGCTGAGGACGGGGTCGGGCAGGCGGATGGCGCTGAAGACCTTGGGCGTGTAGGCCGAGACGTTGCGGATGCGCCAGCCGTGCTTTCCCTCGGGCTCCTTGACCGGGACGGTGACGCCCTTGCGGTTGCCCGCCAGCAGGAGGGCGCGCTTGTCGGGGTCGCTGGTGCGGGGGTCGGCCAGGTTCTCGGCGTCGTCGAAGCACAGGGTGGCGCCGTACTCGGCGAGGTCGCGCAGCGCGGCGTAGGTGCCGCCGGCGAGGATGACCTGGCCGAGGTAGCTGAGGCGGGCCACCAGGGTGAGGAGCTTGGTCTTGCCGCTGCCCTTGTCCCCGTTCGGCCAGAGGTAGGGGAAGGTGGCGAAGGCGTCCGCCAGCCAGGTGGCGAGCACGAAGACGGCCAGCAGCTCGGCGAGCTCGCGCTGGCCGGCGATGCCGAAGGACAGGTCCAGGAAGCGGTCGAAGACGTCGACCAGCTGGGCGTAGAGGGTCGGGATGTGGGGGCAGGCGCCGGACGCCGCGCGGCGGAAGCCGGCCGACGAGAGGAGGGCCTCGGCGGGCGGCTGGTAGCGCAGCCGGACGTCCCACTCGGGCGGGATGCTCGCCCCGAGCGGCCCCCAGGTCCGGACGGTGCCGTCCGGCTCGCACGTGAGGACGGCCAGCTCGGTGCGGTACTCGACCGTGGGCGTGGCCAGGGGGACGACGCGGCCGGCGGCGTCGACGGTCTGGCGCGCGGTGACGCGCAGGGTGAGCCAGGTGCCGCAGTAGGGGCGCCCGTCGGGCAGCAGGCCGAGCAGGCGGCCGATGCGGAAGGGTGCGTCGACGATCTCGATATCGGCGTCGAGGACCGTGCCGCGCGTGCCCGGCGTGCCCGGCGTGCTCACTGGCTGACCACCTTTCCGTCGACGATGCGGGTGCGGGCCCTCACCCCGGCGCGCGGCGCCACCCCTCTCCCAAGTTTGGCTCCGTCCGGAGAGGGGGAAGGGGGTGAGGGCCGTCCGGTGCCCCGGCCGCCGCGCTGCTGCCGCGCGAGCGCCTCGGAGGGGGGTCCATGCCGGCGACGACGGCCAGCGCGTCGACGGCCGCGAGGAAGCCGACGCCCTCGAACGCGGCGACGACGGCGATGGCGTCGACGTAGATGCCGCAGCCGAAGCACTTGGCGTGGTCGCGCCAGACGTGGAAGCTCGGCGTGCGCTCCAGGTGGAAGGGGCACAGGCCGACCCAGTGGTCGCCGGCGCGCCGCACCGGAGCGAGGTGCTGGTGGTACTGCTCGAGCAGCGCCGGCAGGTCGATGCGGCGCTTGATCTCGTCGATGCGCTCGCGGGGGATGCCGCCGCGGGTCGGCAGTGGCGCGCGGTGGTAGCGGGCGCGCCGGCGGATGGCGAACTCGTGGTCGATCTCCTCGAGCCAGACGGCCGCGACCTCGGGGTCGACGATGGCGACGCGCTCGGCGTCGGCGCGCCAGAGGGCGAGCTCCTCGTCGTCGAGGCCGATGACGCGGTCGCGGGCCTGCCCTGGATGGATGGTCATGGTGATGGCTCCAATCTGGTGTGGCGAGCGGGAAGCGTTCACCGACCCCCGCCCGGGGCTCAAGCCACCGGGCTGACTGAACGAAGCCCCCGGGCATGCTGAAGGGGCTGGGAGGGCGGGGGCGTCGGCGGACGGGCGTCGCTGCCGACGGGAAGCGGGCGCCGACCCCCGCCCGGGACGATATTCGCCGGGCTGAAAGACGAAGCCCGGTGTGGGGGCTGGGTGACGGGTGCCGGATCGTTCCGGAAGAGCTACTATGCGCGCGAACTGACGCGGTGCGGTGAGGGACGGGTATGCCGCGGTGGCGGCTGTTCTACCACCTGGTGTGGGCGACGCGGGGACGGGAGCCGCTGATCTCGCCGGCGCGGGAGGCGGGCGTGCATCGCGTGCTGCGCGAGACGGCGCGGCACCACGGGGTGATCGTCCACGCGGTCGGCGGGGTGGCGGACCACGTCCACCTGGCGGTGTCGATCCCGCCGTCGCTGGCGGTCGCGACCGCGATCCAGCGGATCAAGGGCGGCAGTGCCCGGGTGCTCAACGCGGAATTCGGCGACGGCTTCGGCTGGCAGGTGGACTACGGCGTCGACACGTTCAGCGAGCGCCAGCTAACACGGGTCGTGGATTACATCGAGCAGCAGCACCGGCACCATGCCGAGCAGACGCTGTGGCCGTCGATCGAGGAGATCCCGGAGCCAGCAGCGCACCCGACCCACGAGGGGTGAGCGCCCTCCTCTCAGCCCCTTCAGTGGGCTTCGTCCTGTCAGCGCGGCGACTTTAGTCCCGCGCGATGGGCGGCACCCGAGACGGCCACTGCTCGTCGCCGATCCACTCGGGCGGGGCGATCTCCTGCCACGAGCGGTGGTCGTATCGGTGGCGGTGGAAGGCGTCGGGGTGACCTTCGCGGGCGTAGGTGTGGGCGTTGTCGTAGCGGAAGATCGGGCGCGGGTCGGAGCCGACGATGCCCGCGTGGTACTTGTACGCCAGGCCGCGAACCTGCTGGCGGTCGTTGAGCTCGAGGACCTTCCGGACGTCC
>DATKRJ010000221.1:0-7195 GCA_035532355.1 Thermomicrobiaceae bacterium
CCGTAGCGTCCCCCGGTCTGCGCGGCGGTTGCCATCCGGCTGATCAGCGCGCTGCCGTACCACAGGCTGTTGTCCAGGCCCGGGCGCGTGACCAGCGGGTTGGCCGCGGTCTCGGTGGGTGATGACATCTCGGCTCCTTCCATCGCTAAAACCGGCTCGATTCCGGCGGCGGCGCTCGCGGCGGTCTCGTCACTCCGGCTCCGGACCGGCGCGTCGCTGCGTCGGGTGTGGCCCCAGTGTGGCGGCGTCACCGGCTGAGTCCCAGACGCAACCCACGCGAGCGCCCACGCGTCGGGGCACGCAATCGGCCGTCGGGATGCCGAACCCGGCGACAGGAAGCGCGCGTCGCACCGGCCGCCGCCGTGGCGCGTCGGACGCGCCGTCGCATGCGTGAAGTACGCCGAATGGCGTATTCCCAGCCGCGCAATTACATGCCATAATCGTTTCGATTCTCGGGACACGGGTGGCGGCGACACGCGGGACGGCGATGTCGCCGCCGGATGGGCGCCGCGAGGGGCAGGGCGCGGCGGTAGTCCCCGGGTCGGTCAGGGTGGGTCGGAGGGACACCGGCCAAGGTCGCCAGAGCCGCCCGGGTAACCCGGCCTCGTGGCTCGAAGCCGGGAGCCCCAGTGCATCGCCACGTCGCATGCCGGCCCGGCGTCCGGGCATCGGAGTGCGTGCCCCATCGCGTGGGCGCTCGCGTGGGTTGCGTCTGGGACGCCACCGCCGCCCCCGTCACACTCGATACGTGCCCGGTCGCGGTCCCGTCGAACCGGCGCGAGCCGGCGGTACGGGTGCGTGTACGCGGGTGTGGTCAGCACGAGAGAGGGAGCGGAATGGGACGCCGAGGACTGCTGCGTGTCGCGACGGTCGTCGCGGTGCTGGTCGGGCTGATCGCGCCGCTGGTGCCGGCCCCGCCGGCCGCCAGGGCCACGCCGGCCGGGACGGGCTTCATCGCCACCGACCAGGTCGGCTACGGTGCCAACGCCACGATCACGGCCACCGGCGCGATCGATGACATCACCGGCTGCCCGGCCGGTGGTATCAACGACTCGCTCTTCGCCAGCGCGGCCGACGTCTACGTCGTGCAGCACAACGTGACGTTCAACGACGGCCAGAGCATCAAGGGGCTGGCCTTCGGCGGGGCGCCGACCGCCACCATCGTCAGCGACGTCAGCGGTGAGTTCATCAGCTGGACGATCGGCTTCACCGCGCCCGGCGGCACGCTCAAGGCCGGCACCTACTCGATCGTGCTGGACGAGTGTCAAGACGGCATCTACCACGCCGCCTTCGACGAGCAGTTCCCGCAGTCGTTCGTCGTCTCGATCCCGACGGTCGTGCCGCCGCCCAGCCCGGCCATCGCTCAGGTCAAGGCCGACGCCGGAATCCAGGCGGCCAACGCGAGCTCCGCCAGCAAGGGCTTCAATGCCCTCATGCAGGCCCTCAACCTCTACTCTCAGTTGTCGACGTTGAGCTCCGGCGTGGAGGTCATCAGCCTGATCGCCGCCGGTGACGTCGCGGAAGCGGCGGGCGTGGGGGCGAGCATGGTGCTCGACTACTCCATCAGCGCCTCCGAGAACGCGCTGGCCAACAAACTCAAGGCCAACGCCCAGCAGGCGGCGGTCTTCGCCATGGCCAACATGGCCCGTAACTACCAGGAGATCCAGGCCGACCCGCCCGACCCCAACTACAAGCAGGTGACGGTCGTCGGGCCGCAGACGGTGGTGCAGCCGCAGAGCGCCGACCCGGTCGTTCAGGCGTCGGCGACGCTGGGCACGGCGGCGAACACCGAGCAGGCCCTCGAGCAGGCCCTGCTCGACGCGCTGCAGCGCTACGAGGGGGCGGCGAACGCTGGGGATGGCGCCTGGGCGCTCATCCACGCCCGCGAGGTGCAGCAGTACGCCACGCTCCTGGCCGGCTCGCTGAGCACTACCAGCCAGGCACTGACGCAGACCGCGCACGCGGTCACCACCGACCCGGCGCCGCTGAACAACACCCTCCAGTTCCTGGAGGCGATCCGCAGTGACGTCGCCGCCAACGGCTTCTCGCCCGCCGAGCAGCAGGCGCTGGTCGCCGCCGGCTACACCCCCAGCCAGATCACCGCGCTCGGCAACAGCTTCATCAACGAGAACTTCACCGTCACCCAGGCCCAGGTGGCCGGCGAGCTGCAGGCCATCGCCACCGAGGATACGACCGAGGCCAGCGACCTGACGGCGTTCGCCAGCGGCATGCAGTCGAACATCACCACGCTGCAGAACGACTCCTCGGTCATCGACGACGCGCCGATCGCCAGCGCTGGCGGGCCCTACTCCGGCGCGCAGGGCACGCCGATCACGCTCGACGCCAGCGCCTCGACCAGCGGCGCGCTCGGCAGCCCGATCGTCTCCTACCAGTGGGACACCCAGGGAACCGGCACCTTCGCCACCTCGGGCAAGACCGTCTCCGTCACCTACCCGTTCGCCTTCACCGGCATGGTCGGCGTCAAGGTGACCAACGCCGACGGCGTCTCGAGCGTGGCCTACGCTCCGATCGGCATCGGCGCCACCAACCAGCCGCCGAGCATCACCGCCTTCAGCCCCAATGCCGATCTGGTGACCAACGTCTCGGTCGGGTCGTCCCAGGCCTTCAGCGTGACGACCCATGACGTCGAGAACGACCCGACCCTGGTGCAGTGGACCGTCGACGGCAACGCGGCCGGCCAGGGAGGGAGCTTCAGCTACAGCCCCGGCGCCGCGGACGAGGGCTCGCATCTGCTGGTCGCCCAGGCGAGCGACGCCAACCTGCTGGGCAGCCCCGCGACGGCCCAGGCCTGGCTGGTGGCCGTCTGCCCGGTGCCTGCCCCGCCCGGTCAGCCGCTCAACGTCGGCGCCACCCCGGGGAACGCCCAGGCGACCGTCACCTGGAGCCCGCCGGCCGAGAGCTGCGGCAACGCCGTCACCGGCTACGTCGTGGTCGCCTCGACCGGCCAGTCGGCGACGCTCCCCGGCACGGCGACGGGCGTGAACTTCCTCGGCTTGCCCAACGGGACGCCCGTCAGCTTCACCGTGGCGGCGCTCAACGCGATCGGCGCCGGGCAGCCGTCGAATCCGTCGCCCACGGTCACCCCGACGGGCGCGCCGCCCCCGCCGCCCGGACTGCTGACGCTCACCACGATCGCGTCCGGCTTCCCGAGCCCGATCGGGATCGACTGGTATGAGCCGGCCAACGAGGTCATCATGTCGGTCAACTACGGCGGTGGACAGCCGAACAACTTCGACCTGGTCGACGCGAACGGGAACTTCAGCCCGTTCAGCACGGTCAAGGGGCTTGGCGACGAGGTCTACATCGCGGCGATCCGCACCAGCTCGTGCGCGGGCGGCTTCACCCCCGGCGACGTCTACTTCGGGACCGGCACGGGCGGCGTGATCGCGCGACTGACCAACAACGGCACCGTATTCCAGAACCCGTGGGTCACGCTGCCCGGTGAGAGGAGCACGCTGCGCGGCGGCGTCTTCCAGGACGTCTACTGCGTGGCCGGCGGCGACCTCATTGCGACCACCGAAGGTGGCGACGTCTGGCGCGTCACGTCGGCCGGCGTGGCGACCAAGGTGGCGGGAGGCTTCGGCGCATCGTGGCTGGAGGGGCCGACGACCGTCCCGAACGACCCGACGCGCTACGGACCGTGGGCGGGCAAGATCATCGCGTCCGACGAGAGCAACGGCGCGGTCTGGAGCATCGACCCGACCACGGGCGCGACGGCCAAGTGGACCGGTGGCGGCGACTGGGGATCGGCCGAGGGTGTCCACATCGTGCCGCCCAACGAGAACTTCTTCGGCGTCGACTACGGTAGCGGCAAGCTGAAGGGCCTGCCGGCGTCGGACTTCACCGGCATGGTTGGGGACGTGCTGCTCTTCACCGAGTTCCCCGGCCGCCTGGTGGACATTACATGGAACGCCACGACGTCCAGCTTCGTGTCGCACGACATTCTGAAGACGAATGCCTCCCAGTGGGAGGGGACGGCCTTCGCCGGGGCCGCGCTGCCGGGCGTGGCCGGCACCAGCGGGCTCAGCTGCATCGCCTCCACCTCCACCGCCCCGCTCGGGAGTCTGGTCAAGCTCTCCAGCCAGCTCGTCAACGTCGCCACTTCAGGCGGCGTGTCGGTCAGCTTCATCGACAGCGGCGCTAACCCACAGTCGGCTACGGTCGCGGCCGACGCCAGCGGCATCGCCACGGTCAACCTGGCCGGGTCGGCCGCGGGCAGCGACACCATCGTCGCCACGGCCACCGTTGGCGGCCAGACGCTCACCTCCAACCCCTGCGACGTCCAGTGGACCGGCACGCCGCCGGCCGTTCTGACCTATACCGGCCCCACCAGCGGCGACTACGGCGACAGCGTGACCCTCTCCGCCCACCTGGTCGACGGCAGCGGGAATCCGCTGTCCGGTGATGCAATCGCCTTCGACCTCGGCACCCAGAGCTGCACCGGCACGACCGACGGCTCCGGCAACGCGTCGTGCGCCATCACCGTGAACCAGCCGGTGGGCCCGATCACTGTGCGTGCGACCTACACCCAGCTGAGCGGCTGGTACGCCACGGCGTCGACCGGCTTCAGTATCACCACCGAGGAAACGGTCCTGACCTATACCGGGCCGAGCGCGCTCGACTACCACGACGCGGCCACGGTCAGCGCGACGCTCACCAGCGACGACAACGTGCAGCTCGGCAACCAGTCCGTCACCTTCACCCTCAACGGCGCCGAGACCTGCACTGGAACGACCGCTGCCGACGGCAGCGTGAGCTGCGGCCTGACACCCGCCGAGGCGGCCGCGGGCTACCCGCTCGCGATCAGCTACGGCGGGAACGCGGCCTACAAGCCGGCGAGCATCAGCCCGAGCGTCACCGTGCAGCTCGAGCAGACGACACTGGGCATCGTCTCGGCGAGCGCTCTCACCGTCGACCACGCCATCGTCATGGCGAAGCTGCTGGAGGATGGCGACAGCACCATGCCGCTGGTCGGCAAGACGGTGCAGTTCATCGCCACGCCGACCGGTGGGGGCAGTCCCATCACCGGCAGCGGCACGGTCCTGAGCGACGGGGTGGCGGCGGCCAAGCTGGCGCTCGGCACGGGTACCTACACCCTGGTCGCCACCTTCACCAGCGACGGCTTCTACGCGGCGGCCGGTGACAGCGGGCCGCTCACCGTCGCGGGCCAGCACCAGACGCAGCTGACCTACAACGGCGCCACCACCGGCGACTTCAACGACGCGCTGACGCTGTCCGCCACCCTGACCGACGTGACGACCAGTCCGCCGTCACCGGTCGCCGGCAAGACGGTGAGCTTCACGCTGGGCAGCGGCGCGGGCGCGCCTACATGTACCGGCACGACCGACGCCAGCGGCAAGGCGAGCTGCTCGGTGACGCCAAGCCAGCACCCGGCCGGCGTCAGCGTTGCGGTCAGCTTCGCCGGCGACAACGCCTACCTCTCCAGCAGCACGACGGCCAGCGTCCAGGTCACCGTCGAGGACACGAAGCTGACGACCGCGGCGTCGTATACCCAGGACTACCACGACCCGCTGACGGTGTCGGCGACCCTCATCGACCCGACCGACAGCACCCCCATCGCCGGCAAGCCCGTCACCTTCACAATGACCGGTACCGGCGCCGTGGCCGGTGAGGGCTGCACGGCCACCACCGACCTGAGCGGCGTCGCCTCCTGTAGCTTCACCCCCGCCGAGGCCGCCGGCAGCTACACGCTGGCGGTCGGCTTCGCCGGGGACACCGACTATCAGGCGGCGAGCACCAGCGCGCCCGTCACGGTCACGCTGGAGCAGACGGCGCTGAGCATCACCTCGTCGACCACGCTGCCGACCGGTAAGGTGACGGTCGCGGCGCAGCTGCTGGAGGACGGCAGCGCGAGCACGCCGCTCGCCGGGCGGACGGTGAGCTTCACCGCCACCCCCAACGGCGGCGGGACCCCCGTGATCGCCAGCGGCACGACCGACGCCAGCGGCCACGCGAGCACGACGCTGAACCTGTCGAGCGGGGACTACACGCTGGCGGCGCGCTTCGCCGGCGACGCGTACGAGCAGCCGGCCGACGCAACGACCCAGGCGCACCTCTACGTCTACCAGCCGAGCCAGTTCGTCATCTGGGGGGGTAACCCACCCGGGACGGCGACCAACCCGAACGTGACGGTGGGGAACGACTACACCTTCTGGGGGCCGGCGTGGGCCGATCAGATCACGGGTGGGCACTACCAGGGGACGCCGGCCTTCAAGGGGTTCGCGACGTCGGTGACGGGCAGCAGTTGGACGGCACGGCCGGGGCATGGGGGCAACCCGCCGACGTCGGTGGCGCGCTACATCAGCGTGATCGTGGCCACGACGATCACGAAGAGTGGGAGCACGGTGAGCGGGAACGTGGCGGAGGTGGTGGTGCTGCGGGTGGACGATCCGGACCGCTACGCGCCGGACCCGGGCCATCAGGCCACCGGCGTCCTGATGGCCGTCGTCCACTGAGTCGGCCGTAGACACGCGCCCGCTCGACCAGGAGATCCGGTCGGGCGGGCATCGTGCTGGACGCTCGCCGGTCCGTCAGGATGACGCGCGCCGAGTCCGGCGGGCCTCGCGCGGCGGTTCCTTGGCGGCTGCCAGGATCTTCGCCGTGGTGTGCCAGAACCTGGAGGTGGTCGGAACCGGGAACTGCCGCTCGAGCAGACCCCAGGACTTGCCGGGACGGCCCTCCTGCAGGTGCCAGACGACGAACGCCTCGGACCGCGTCGCCCCGATCACCTCGAACGCCCCGTCCGGCGTGCGGTACGGCAACGTCAGCGGCACACCCGCCGGCTCGGCCAGGAAGTTCACCGCCAGGCGCACGTCCGGCGTCACCGCGATCCCCTGGAAGGGATCGAGCGCCAGCACCTCCGCGAGCTGGGCCACCGTGCGCAGGCAGGTCGGCACGGCGTAGCCCAGTGCTTGCTCGAGGTGACGCTCGATCTCCGCGCGCAGGACGCCCGTCTCCCGACCGTCGGCGTCGAAGAAGACGTTACCGGTCTGGATGTAGGAGCGGACGCGCGCGAGCCCCAGCTGCTCGAACAGCCCCCGCAGGTGCTCCATGGTCACACTGTGCCCGCCGACGTTGATCCCGCGCAGCAGCGCGACGTAGGTCGAGTCGCTCATGTCCTCTCCCCGGTCTATGGATTCACCCGCGCGATTGC
>DATKRJ010000222.1:0-11488 GCA_035532355.1 Thermomicrobiaceae bacterium
GGAATCGGATAGGCGCTCCCCGTCGCTCACACTAGCACCCTGCCGTACAGCCCGGATGAACCGAAGCTTAAAACGCGGCACACCGCGCCCACGGCTATCGTTTACCGTCCCATGATCTGTCGTCCCGATCGATCGGTCAACTTGGTGACGGGCCGACCCGCTCCAGTTGTCGGCCCTCGGCAAGCCCGGACCCCTGCATCCCGTCCCACCCCACCCACGGGTTCCCCGGCGTCCGTCGGCCCTAGTCCCTAAGACCTGACCCGAACGGGCTATTGCTGCCACCGCGGCGTGACGTAGGATTAAGATACCTACTGCTCACGAATCGCTGGGCCGCAGTATGTAGTGTCCCGCGTCAAAATCGTGGCCTGCCACATCGGCATGAGGTGACGCTGCCATGACTGCGCCGCGACGCTGGTGCGTGCCGCTCGACCGCGTCTCCGCGGCCACGGCGTGTGCGACTGGCCATCCGGCGCGAACCGATCGCGGCAGCGAGAGAGGAGGTCAGGAGAGGGAGTCGGCTCGCCGGACGCGCGCAGCAGAGAGGATGGAGGGATGTTAGCGTCGGACCCCACGACCACCATAGGCCAGCTAACGGCGATCTTCAACGCCAACAATGGGATCACCAGCTGGGTACACGCTCTGGAGAACGCCGTTCTCCCCGTGCTCGATCCGCAACCAGCGTGGTACGACCAGATCAACGGCGCCCTGCAGACCAGCCAGGATCACTCGATGAGCTGGCTGACCACCACCGGTCCGCAGGTGCACGCGCAGGTAAGCCAGTCGTTCATCGACTACAACAACCTGTTCCAGGTTATGGCGCCGAACCTCGGCCGGCTGGTAGCGCAGATCGCCGGCCAGGGGAACATTCCCAACGCCCAGCAGCAGCAGGACCTCGCGACCTACGTCAACCAGCTCCTCAAGCAGGCCACGTCGAGCCAGCAGGCGATCCAGGGGCTACTGGCAACGATGACCGCCTACCGCACGCAGATGGGCACCGATCACGGCGCACTCACCAGCGCCGTGGCCGCCGCCGTGGCGCAGGAGGATCAGGATCGGGTCGCCATCGAGCAGGTCCAGCAGCAGATCACGGCCATCCTGCAGAAGCTGAGCGCCGACTCGACCAAGGCCAACGACTCCGACATGAACTACAACACGGCGATCATCAGCGTGATCGTCGGGTTTACCTTTGGCCTGGCCATTGCCGGCGGCGTGCTGGCGCTGGGCGGGTTCGCCGCCGCCGTGCTGAGCGTCGGCACCGGCATCACCTTCACCCAGCTCTACAGCAACGACGTGTCGCAGGACCTGCAGCAGCTTACGACACTGATGAGCGAGCTCGCCGACGACAAGCAGCAGCTCGCCATGGTGCAGGGCGTTCTCTCGAGCCTGCAGAGCCTGCTCGACAGCAACGACGACGCGCTGCAGAGCTTCTCCAGCTTCACCGACATCTGGGATTGGACTGTCTACGGCCTCCAGTACCTGCTCGTCGTGCTGGCCCAACCCCAGATCGACGTCAGCAAGATCCCGGACCTCAACGATCTGGCCGCCGCCGCCGCGGCCTGGCAGCAGCTGGCGGACTTCGCCCAGAAGGTGCAGAACGCGACGCTGCAGCAGCAGGCGCCGATCGCATTCCCGATGCTCAAGACCACCAGCCCACAGCTCCGCCTCGTGAAGTAAGGAGGGAGTACCATGAGCGCGCCCGCGAATCAGCTCGCCCCCGATACCACCGGTACCCAGCAGCAGCTGACGACCACCGTCAACGCGAACGCGGTGATCACTGCTTACTCGCACGCGCTGCAGTACGTCGTGATCCAGCAGCTGCCGAACCAGGGATCCTGGTTCGACACCTTCAACGCCAACCTCAAGCTGGCGCAGCAGCACGCCCAGGTCTGGGTCGAGACGCTGGGCCCGGAGGTGTTCGCCACGATCCCGCAGGCGATCATCAACTACGGCAACACCTTTACCGCGGCGACCCAGGACATCCTGGGGATCCTCCAGCAGATCCAGGGAGTGCCGACGCAGCAGCAGCAAGACGACATCAATAACCTGATCAACGCCGTGCTCGTCGAGCTCCAGGCTCAACAGACCACACTGTCGGACGTCTACCAGCAGCTGCAGACCTTCATGCAGACTGTGCAGGCCGACCATACCGCGCTGGCCACCGGCCAGAATTCGGCCCAGGCCCAGGTGCAGATCGACGAGACGCAGCTTGCCAAGATCCAGGCGAAGATCAACTCGATCCAGCAGCAGATCCAGAGTGACAGCCAGAAGGCGCTGATGTCCGAGATCGGTCTCGGCGTGGCCATCTTCGTCACGGTCGCCGCCATCGCGCTGACGGTGGCGACCGGCGGCATCGCCGCGCCGATCGCCATCGGGGTCGGAGTGCTCGGGATCGGGGCCGCGATCGCCGGCACGGTGATCTTCAACCAGGATGTGAGCCAGGACTTCGACGACCTCTACGCCCAGCAGAAGGCGCTCTCCGATGAGCAGGCGCAGGTGTCGGGCCTGATCGGGATCACCAACGCGATCAACTCGCTGGTGACCGCCAACGAGGCGGCCACCCAGGCGCTCTCCGACGTGCTCGACACCTGGCAGGTGCTGGAGCAGAAGCTCAAGGCGGTCGTCACCGACCTGCAGAATGCCGAGGCGCCCAATATCCCGGCGATCATCGAGTCGCTCGACATCCAGACCGCGCAGACGGCCTGGAACCAACTCGTGACCTTCGCCACCAGCATGCAGACGAGCGCCGAGTCGATCACGGTGCAGGTCGCCAACCAGCCGGGGCAGAAGGTAGCTGCCTAGCAGAGGGGAATGCCGAGCGCGGGCCGGCCACGAGTGAGCCGGCCCGCCTGTTCGAGCGAGTTGGAGAGCACGTGTTAGCACCCGACGTCGCCGCTACCGAGGGGCAGCTCCAGCAGCAGGTGGCAGCCGCCCAGGTCGTTAGCCAGTATTGCCAGGCGGTGGTCACGCTCGTTCCGGCCTACGCCGCCGCCATCACCGACCCGACACTGACCCAGACGCTCACGACCGTGGAAACCGACGCGCAGACGTGGCCGTCGAGTCTCTGCTCCGCCTACACGCAGCAGGTCCCCAGTCTTTTCGTGACCTTCGGCGGCACCTTCGCCGCCGCCGCCGCGGCCCTGTCCGAGGACGCGCAGACGCTGCTGGCCAACCCGGCGGAGCCGGGCGCTCGCGGCGACCTCCTCCAGCGGCTCCAGTCGCTCCTGACGTCGCTGCAGGGGCTCGGGCAGACGGCCACCGGTCTACAGTCCCAGCTCGTCGCCTTCGACGAGACGGTCCAGCACGACCACACCGCGATCGTCGACGCGCAGAGCCAGCTCGCCGCCTCCCTCCCCAACGGCGGCACGATCGTCGAGGCCGTGCAGTCGAGCCTCGGGCTCAGCTTCTTCTCAGCACAGCAGCTCTCGCCCTGCGTGGCGATCGTGCAGATCGACTCCGACGTGTCGCTGAAGATCGTCGAGGTGTCGCAGTCCGCCCCGGAGGTCGTGCCGGTGGTGCTCGCCCAGGCGCTCCTCACCGCGCTGCAGCAGCAGAACGAGCAGGCCATCGCGGCGCTCTCGGCGATCCTGGAAACGTGGCAGGCGCTGATCGCGAAGTACCAGGCCGTTATCCAGCAGCTCACTCAGGCGGAAGAGAGCCAGCTCGGCAGCGTCGTGCAGCAGCTGGACATCCAGACGGCGGCCGTGGATTGGTCACAGCTCGCGCAGTTCGCGGCTCAACTGACGAGTAACGGATAGGAAGCGCCATGCTGAACATCACGCTCAAGGGGACCTACCAGGATCCGACCGGCTACCAGTGGGAGTACTACGGGGACGACGTCGACGCGAACGCCTTCTACGTCATCCCGCGCCCGCAATTCGTGCTCGACAACCAGGGCAACCCATCGTTCCAGATCGTGCGCTACGCCACGAACGACCAGACGAACGGCTCCGGCTACTGGCGCTTCGACGTCGAGCTGTCCGTGCCGGCGAACGTCCTGGCCGCCATCAAGGCGCAGATTCCGCAGACGTTCCCGCACGCGACCGCGCCGGTGTTCACCTCGCTCAACTACAACCCGGGCGCGGCCGCCTACCTTGCCTTTGCCGCCGCCGGTCAGACCATCACCTTCTCAGCGGCCGCCTCGAGCTTCGGCAGCAATGTGGCCGGCTTTCTGCTCGAGATGACCAAAGCCCAACTCGACACCGTGGTGGCCGCGTTCAGCCAGTCGGGCGGCGCGTTCGACGTGAGCTACCAGCTGTCGGTTCCGGCCCGCCTGCCGTCGGTGAACGCGGTCCTGTCGTTCGACTCGTCGATCGCCTACCAGTACCAGGTCACCCAGCCACGGTACAACAGCTGGGGCGACGAGGTGTCGCCGCGTTCGGCCCAAGGGCTGCTCACCGAGTCCGGCGCGTCCAAGGTGACCATCACCTGGGGGACCGCCAGCCCCTCGACCCAGCTCCAGCAGGACGTGGCCAACTGGGCCAACGCCACGCTGGCCGACCTCGTCGCGGCCGAGGTCAAGCAGGCGATCGCGATCCAGGGACTGCAGAGCGCCGATAGCTTCAACATCAGCAGCGTCGGCAGCTTCACTAACACCTACAGCCAGAACCAGGTGATCAACTGGCTCATCCAGCCAATGACGGCGCTTCCCTCGCTGTCGCAGCTGGGGCTCAAGATCCAGAACTTCACCACGACGGTCAACGAGCAGCAGCAGGTAATGTCCGTCTCCGCGCTGCTCCCCTTCACGTCGGACAGCTCCGGCGCGCCGAACGTCCCGGCCGCCAACGACCAGCCGATGCTCGTCGAGTCGGTCACGGTGACCGTGCAGTACCCGACGCTGCCGGAGGCCGGCGCGAGCTACACCTTCAACACCAACGGCAGCCACAGCTTTAGCGCGCCTTACGACACGGCGCGTGGGCCGAGTTGGGACCTTACCTATAGCGTGACCTACGCGGGACCGAGCGAGCCGGTGCAGGGCACGATCGACGGCATCGATCAGGCAACCTATGCGCTGGCGCTGGAGGCAGCCGGCATCCTGACCGTCACCTTCGATGCCACGCAGGCCTTCGCTACCGAGGCGACCAAGCCCACGGAAGTCGACGTGCGCTTCAGCTACGTCAACAACGACGGCACCGGCGAGCTGATCACCCACACGCTGTCGATCAAGGCGACCGACTCGCCGCAGCAGGGATCGATTACCAGTTACCTGGCGCTGCCGATCAACGCCACCTACAACTACCAGGTCACCTACGTGTACCCCGGCAGCGTGACCTACGCCGCGCCCGTCGTGCAGAACCAGACCGGGTTTATGCAGCTCATTCCGGCCGCCGCGGCCGTCCACTCGACTCAGCTGCTGATCGCCTTCAACAACTCCACCGACGCGCCGATACTCGACGCTACCGTACAGGTCTGGTACCAGCAGCCGCCGACCGTCTACGGAGCACCGAGCAGCCTGCCAACGCCGCAGTCGCCGGCGGTGTTCACGCTGACCCCGGCGCCGCTTGCCAGTAGCGGCTACAGCTGGGCCAGCGGCACCTTCACGGGCTACATCAACGGGAACCAGCCGCTGGTATACTCGGCGTCGATCAACGCGTTGTCCGGGCAGACCGACATCAACGACCAGTTGATCGAGAACGACCAGGCGAGCGTCATGGTGACGCCCACCCAGCGCTACTACACGCTGCAGATCTCACCGGCCGCCATCGATTGGGCAACGGCGTCCTTCTCGAGCGTCGAGGTGCTGGTCACGCCCTATAGCACCAGCACCGGGCAGCGAGCACCGCTGCAGCAGCAGCGAGCGATTACCTGGAACAAGGGCGATGTCGGGAATGCCTACGTCAGCTACCCGATCACCGCCGGTCAGGACGTCAGCTACGACTGGACCGTCAACTACGTCACGCCCGGCAAGCCGGTACAGAGCGCGAGCGGCTCCAAGGCGACGGCGGTCGTGCTGAACATCCCGCCGCTTCCATGATGGCCGGCTGGGATGCCCTGGCGTCAGCGGGGCAGCGCACATCTGCGCGTCCGCTTCCCTGGCTGGTCGAGCTCTCGGCCGCCGGATTCCCGGCTGAGGCCGCCCGCGAGACGCTCGCCCGGGTCTTCGGATACGGCGGGATTCGTCCCGGAACGAGCCCGCTGACGCCGAGCGGATGCCCGCTGGAGTTCACCTTCGGCTCCGGCTCGCGTGCGCTGGCCTACACGCTCGAGCCGGCGGGAGCCCACGCGCCGATCGAGGCGAAATGGCGCGCCGTCGCGGAGATCACTGGGAATCCCGCGATCCGAGAGGGGGACGACGGCCAGCTGGCGATGCTGTCGGCGCAAGAGGGTCAGCGGTATGGGTGCTGGCTCGGCGTCCGCCACGGCGCGGAGTCGACCGAGTTCAAGATCTACCAGGAGGTGACCCCCGCCGCCGCGGACCTAGCACGCGCTCACCTGCGCCGAGCGCTGCCGCGAGTGAGCTGCGCCGCTACGCTCGAGCCGGTTCTGATCGGCTGGGCGCTGCCCGGCGGCCCGTTCGAATACTATAGTCGTGTGCCCCGGCCGCGTCCGGACGCGCTGCACCGGCTGCTCGACGTCACCGGCGCCACACGGCAACTCCCGCTGGTTATCGGCTGTCTCGCCGAACTGGCCGGCGTGTCGCGGTCGGCCGTCCTGAAACACGTCCGCCTCGGCGTGAGCTACCGGGTATCGTCCGGTGCAGGGGCCGCGGTCACGCTATTCGGCCACGCCCGCCAGCTGTGCCCCGACGAGTTCGAGCTGCGCCGACGTCTCCTCGCGCTCGCGCGTGCGTTGTGCGTCGACTTCACCGGGTACGGGTTGGCGACAGGCTGGCTCGAGCGGGACGAACCTCCGTTGCCCGTGCACGGCATGGTCGGCCTGACGATGGGCCGGGACGAGCGGATCGACCTCAGTGTCGGCGTCTGCCCGCCATGGGCCGGGTGAGCGCCGGCCGCTGACGAAACGGTTGACGATCGGCACCTGAATGCGACGCGCAACGGTACTGGTGACTCTGCTCCTGGCGGTGTCGGCGCTCGTCACGGGCTTCGGACCGGACGCGGACGCCGCCACGGCTACGCTGAGCTTCACGGAGCTGAGCGCCGGTCTGTACCACACCTGTGGTGAGACCAATGCCCATACGATCATCTGCTGGGGGGACGACAGCCTGGGCCAGTCGAGCGTGCCCGCCGCGCCGGCGGGCTCCGCCTTTCTGATGGTGAGCGCCGGATACTGGCATACCTGTGCATTGACGAGCCTGCATTCCGTCCGCTGCTGGGGAGCGGACCGTGACGGCGAGTCTTCAGGGCCGAGCGCCGATCCGTCCGGGTTCACGCAGGTGGGCGCCGGGGACGACTTCACGTGCGCGCTCACCGAAGCCGGTATCGTCCGCTGCTGGGGTCTGGACAACTACGGCCAGTCGGCGCCCCCTCCACCCCCGGCCGGGACGACCTTCACGCAGGTCAGCGCCGGCGGTGGCTTCGCCTGCGCCGCGACGGCCGACGCTCGCGTCCTCTGCTGGGGAAACACGACGGTCACGATGGCGCAGCCGATCACACAGGTCACCAGCGGTGGGACCGACGCCTGTGGGCTGACGACGAGCCGTGCCGTGTTCTGCTGGGGCACCGACACGGTCCACGGTCAGCTCGACGTGCCGCCCGGATACACCTTCACGCAGCTGAGCGCGGGGCGATTTCACACCTGCGGCCTCACCACGGCCGGCCACGCCGTATGCTGGGGCTGGAACGACGGCCCCGACGGCGCTCCAGCCGGACAGGTCAGCGACACCCCGGCGGGCGAGGTCTTTCAGCAGGTGAGCGCGGGGGGTTACCACACCTGCGGGCTGACCGCCGCCGGTCTGGCGCGCTGCTGGGGGTATGACGCGGAGCACCAGGCCTCCCCGGCGCCCGGCCCGCCGACCATTACCAGTCAGCCGGTCGGCCTGGCCCGCACGATCGGCGACGGCTTCACCCTGACGGTCACCGCCACCTCCGCCTACGACGTTGGCTCGCAGACCGTCACGTTGCCGCAGACCTACCGGTGGTACCACGACGGCGTCCCGCTCGCCGGCGCCACCGGCAGCAGCTACAGCGTGCCGGCCGCGCGGCTGGGCGACGGCGGCAACTATCAGGTCACGGTCTCCAACGTCTTCGGCACGACCGGCAGCCGGTTCGTCAACGTCGACGTCAGCTATGGCGTCCGCCCCCTCTACGCCATTCCCCGGTCGGTAATTCGCGGCCAGACGATCTGGCTCACTCTCGCGCTGGTCGATTCGAGCGGACGTGACTTGTCGGCGCCGAGGATCGCCGTGCGTGCTCGAGCCGTCGTGCCATTCGACCAACCGGGGGACGGCGGGGGCGTACCGGTCCGCTGGCCTATGCTCTACCTGCCGGGGCTGGGCAGCGGCGGTGGCTACGGGATCTTGATCAACACCTTTCCGTTTGATCCCGGGCAGTACCGACTCGTCATCCAGGTGGATGGAGACCCGACCCTGCACAGCGTGCCCTTCACCGTGGCTCCCTGGCGCTGATAACGCGCCGGATCCGTTGGGCGAGCGCGGCACGAGCAGGCACGCGGGGCAGGTATCGACCAGGGCGCCCGACCCTTTCGGATCTTGCGGCCGGTGACAGTCCCGGGTATCATCGCCCCAACGTGCTCATCGTCCCACCGCATACATTGCAGACCGAGGCGGATCGCGCACATCCGGTGGCAGGTCATACGCTGGAGCCGTTGCACGCGGCGCAGAGGAGAGTGGTTCATGGGGTCGAGCTTCGACGATTTGGCCAGGAAACTCGCGTCGGACATGCCACGGCGCAAGGTGTTCAAGCTCTTCGCCGGTGGGCTCGCGGCCGCCATCGGCACGGCTATCCTCGGTGCCCCCGCGGCCGCCCAGAGCGGCCAGTCCGAGTCGGTGGGGTCGGACTTCTTCCCCGGTTTCAACGGCACCATTCCCTGCCACTTCGGCTTCAATGGCAAGATCGAACTGCACTACCCAAACCTGCCCTCGATCAACGAGCCGCCCGTCAGCTGGCCGCCCGAGTTCCTGCCGTTCCCGATCAACCGGACGTTCCCGCCCATCACGTTCAACGGCTCGTTCTCGGGCTGACCATAGCACCGGGTGTCGGGAGTCGACCCGCAACGCCGATGGGAGCCCGCAGCCGTCCAGACCGCGCAACCCGGTCGTGCTCGCGCCGCCGATCCGCGCGTGATCGCGCGACGATGACCGGCCGATGACGCGCGGACTGCACCGCGGGCGTCGAGTGCTGGGGCCAACTGCCATCGTCGCGCTGTCGGCCGCGGCCGTCGCGGAGGTCGGGCTGCTCTATCAGGTCACCAAGCGCTACGGCCGGGCCCTCCAGCAGCTCGAAACCGCTCAGGCGGCGGCGCCCACCCAGCCGGCGCCGGCCGCCGCCGACCCCCGCGCCCAGCTCTTCCAGTTCGGCGCCCCGCCCGCCTCCGTCGGCATGAACTTCGAACTGCCGGCGCTCGACGGCTCGAGCCATACGCTCGCCGGCATGAGCGGTCGCAGGCTGCTGCTGATCTTCATCTCACCGACGTGTCCGAGCAGCGAGTCACTGCTGCCGGCCCTCGCGGGGCTCCCGATGGAGCCGCCACCCGATCGGCCGCGGATCGTGCTCGTGTCGTCGGGCGACCCCGAGGCCAACCGCCGGCTCGTGGAGCGGTACGGCGTCCGGCACCGGGTGCTCCTCCAGGAACGCAACGAGGTCGCGCTGCTCTACTTCGTCAGCGGCACGCCGATGGCCTACCTGCTCGACGCCAGCGGGGTCATCGAGACGAACCGCGTCGAGGGCGCCCAGGCGATCCTCGGCGTGGCCCTCGCGATCGCGGCCGGCGAGGCGTTGCCGGAGGCGCGGACCTCGCCTGCGGACCTCACCGCCGGGCCGGCGCTGGTTCCGGCGCGGCGCGGCGACCGTCTGCCGCCGTTTCGGCTGCCGTCGCTGGACGGCGGCGAACTGACCGACGCCCACCTGCTTGGCCGGCGCACGCTGCTGACCGTCTTCGACCCCCGCTGCGCACCCTGCATCGACCTGCTGCCCGAGCTCGCCCGCCTGCACGCCGACGACACGGGGCCACAGGTCGTCCTGATCACGCGACGCGACCCGGCCCTGACGCGCTTGCTCACCAGGGAGCAGCCCATGCCCTACCCGGTCGCGCTGCAGCCGCACCGGTCGTACTCGCGTCGACTCGGCGTGCTGGCCGCCCCAGCCGCCTGCCTGGTCGGTCCCGGCGGGTACCTCGAGTCCGACGTCGCGGTCGGGCAGCAGGCGGTCGCGGACCTGGCGCGTGGGCGCGGCCGGCAGTCGGGGCCGCGCCGGCTGGCGACGCTGGCATCGCTGCTGCGGCAGCCGTGAGCTGATCGAGCCGGCGGCGTGGAGCGAGGCATGGCTGCAATCCCAGACACCGTCGAGAAACCGCTGATCTCGGTCGTGCTCACGACGCGGGACCGCCCCCGCTTCCTCGCCATCGCGCTCCGCTGCTACGCGGCGCAGACCTACCCGCACCGCGAGCTCATCGTCGTCGACGACGTCGCATCCTTCCCCGCCGACGAGGCAGCCATCGCGGCACTCGGCGGCCGCGTGGTCCGCGTCCCGCACGGCTGGTCGATCGGGGCGAAACTGAACGCCGGCGTCGCCGAGGCGCGCGGTGGTATCTGCCAGAAGATGGACGACGACGACTGGTACGCTCCCCGGTTCCTGGAGACCATGATCGGGCGGCGTCTCGACCGGCAGCACGACGTCTGCCTGCCGCTGGTCACCTTTGTCATGCCGTTCCTCTTCTTCGACCTGGCCGCCTGGGAGATCCGGCGCTCGGTCGACCTTAACGCGCCGGGCGCGACGCTCATGTTCGATCGCGACGACTGGGAGGAGCGGCCGTTTCGCGATCTGGCGCGCGACGAGGATGTCTGGTTCTTTCACGACCACGCGCTGCGTGGGGCCCAGCCCAACCCGGTCGACGACCTCGAGATCTTCCTGGCCGTCCGGCACCAGGGCGTGACCGGTGACCGCAGCCACACCTGGACGCACCAGCACGGCCGGCTGACTCTCGAAGAGTACCTCCAGTCACGACCGCTCCACGCCCGGCAGCCGGCCGACCTCCTGCCGGCCTGGGCGCTCGACGCCTACCGCGGCCTGCGCGCCGGCATGCTGCCGCAGGAACTCCCTTGACTCCCTCACCGGGCACTGCCACCCTTCCCAGCCACGCGGCCCCCTGCTCATCGGCGGCAAACCGGCAGGCGCGCGAGATCCTGAACTGCGGCAGCGGCATCGAGGAGGCGTTGCACGAGTTCGCGACGGGCGTGGCGGATCTCGTCCCGTGGGAGCCGCCTCCGGCCGGCCCCGGGCTGCTCCTCGCGACCGTGGCCGCCGCGCACCCCGACGCGATTCCACCGGGCCTGGCCCATGCCTGCGCGGTCGCCCTCGAGCGCGCGGACCTGAGCGAGGTCGCGCAGCCGGGGGTCGACGAGGTCTTCCAACTG
>DATKRJ010000223.1:0-4015 GCA_035532355.1 Thermomicrobiaceae bacterium
GCCGGCGAGAGCGTCGCCAGCCAGGCCTACTGGCTCGGCTCGCTCCAGACGGTCGCGCCGGAGATCGACCCGGACGACCTGATCGAGCGCGCCGCGCGCACCACGCCCGACCACCTGCTGCGCGTCGCCCGTGCCTACCTCGACCTCGAGCAGGCGACCATCGGCTGGCTCGAGCCGACCGCCGCGGCGGGTGGCGCGGCGTCGCCGGACGTCCACCCCGTGGCGCTACGACCCCACCTCTTCTCCGACGGGCACCCCGATGCCTCCGGCGCCCCGGCCGCGCCCCGTCTCGACCTCCGGACGCGCCGCACCGCCAACGGCATCACCCTCGTCGGACACCACGATCCGACCAGCCGGGCGATCGTGGTGGCGGTGCGGCTCGAGGCCGGCGCGATCGCCGACGGCGCCGTCGCCGGGCTGGCGCGCTTCACCGGACAGACCATGGCGCGTGGTACGGCGCGCCGCTCGTTCGCCGAGCTGAACGAGGAGCTGGACGGCCTGGGCGCGGCCATCGGCGTGGGCGTCGGCCGGGATCAGGTCGACGTCAGCGGCAAGGCGCTCGTCGAGGACGCCGACCGGCTGGTCGAACTGATGGCCGAGGTGGTCCTGCAGCCGACCTTCCCGCCCGACGAGATCGAGCGCGTCCGGGAGCAGTCGCTGACCGCGCTGCGCCAGCTGCTCAACGACACGCGGGCGCAGGCGGAGCACGGGCTGCACCTGGCGCTCTATCCGGAGGGCCACCCCTACCGCCACCGGGCGCTGGGGACCGACCAGACGCTGACTGCGATCCGGCGCGACGACCTCGTCGCCTTCCACGCCAGCCACTACCAGCCCGATCGCGCCATCGTGGCGACGTCCGGCGGGCTGCCGGTCGAGGCGGCCTGGGAGCTGATCGAGCAGCACTTCGGCGGCTGGCAGACGGCCAACCCGGCCCCGGAGGTGGTCATCCCATCGGTCGATCCGCCGCCGGCCCTGATTCGACGCGACGAGCAGATCCCGGGCAAGACTCAGGCGGACCTGGCCCTGGGGCTCCCGACGCTCATGCGCCACGACCCGGAGTACGACGCGCTGCGCATGGCCAACCTCGTGCTGGGCCGCCTGGGCATGATGGGTCGTCTCGGCGCGAGCGTCCGTGAGCGCCAGGGCATGGCCTACTACGTCTATAGCTCGCTCGAGGCGGGGCTGGGCCGCGGACTCTGGACCGCCCACGCGGGCGTCAACCCGGTGAACGTCGACCGCGCGCTGGCCAGCATCCGCGAGGAGATCGAGCGCATGCGCTCCGGGCTGGTCGACGAGGACGAGCTGGCCGACGCCCGCAACTACCTGATTGGCAGCCTGCCGCTGGGGCTCGAGAGCAGCGACGCCATCGCCGGGACCGCGCTGGACATCGTCTTCTACGACCTGGGACTCGACTACATCGAGCGCCTGCCCGAGCGCATCGACGCGGTGACGCGTGAGGCGATGCGGGCGGCAGTCGAGCGCTACCTGTTGCCGGAGCGCATGGCGGTGGTCGTGGTCGGACCGGTACCGGGTGGCGAGGTCCCGACCGGCGAGGCCGCTCCGGAGCGCGCCCCGAACGTGCGGTAGAATGCCGGGTGCGGCGGGCGCCGGCTCGCCGCGACCACGGAGAGGAGCGCCACCACCCATGAGCGGCAGGACCGCCTACACCGTCTTCTGGCTCTACCGGGCCTACCGGGACTGGCGCACGCGGCCGGAGCCCGAGCGCTGCCGGGCGCGCCAGGAGTTCGTGGAGCTGCTGGAGGCGCGCGGGCGCGACGTGACCCTGCGCGGCGCCTACTCGACCGTGGGGCTCTGCGCCGGGGTCGACCTCATCCTCTGGCTCGTCTCACCCGACCTCGACGCGCTGCAGTCGCTCGCCGCGGCGCTCAATCGCACCGAGCTCGGCGCGGCGCTGGAGCTGCGCCACGCCTACTTCGGGCTGGCCGCGGCCTCGCAGTACGATCCCGAGCACGGCCCGGCCTTCCTCAAGGGCACGCCGCCGAGCAAGTACCTCAGCGTCTACCCCTTCACCAAGACGCCCGAGTGGTACCTCCTCTCCTATGAGGAGCGGCGCGACCTGATGAAGGTCCACGGCGACCTCGGCCGCGAGTTCCCCACTATCCTGACCAACACGGTCAGCTCGTTTGGGATCGCGGACCAGGAGTTCATCGTGGCGCTGGAGGACGACGATCCGGCGACGCTGGTGGCCATGGTCCAGCGCCTGCGCGCTGCCGACGTGCGCCTCTACACCAAGGTCGACACGCCGATCTTCCTGGGCCGGCTCGAGGATCCCGCCTCGGCGCTCGCCGACCTCGGCTGAGCTCCCCCGACGATCTCCGCCTCGCGGACCGCCGCGCCGCGCCGGCGTGGCGCGACCCTCGCGTAGGGCCGGCCACCTGTGGCCGCCCGGGGCTGACGCGGGCAACCGCTAATCCCGCGTAACGGCCCCCTGTGACCGCCCGGGGCTGACGCGGGCAACCGCTAATCCCGCGTAACGGCCCCCTGTGGCCGCCCGGGGCGGGGACGGGGCCCCGCCCCTACCGCGTGGGCACGGCTCCCGCCGATTACCGAGTCTCGGCGCCTACCGCATCGCTCGCAACGATCTTCCATAACTCAGCCGGCTTCAGCCGGCTTCGCGCTGCGAGCCCGGGGTTTCAACCCCGGGCTTCGTCTTTCAGCCCGGCGAATATATTCCCGGGCGGGGTCGTGTCATCCCCGGGTCTCAACCCCGGGCGCCGCCGGTCACGGCGGCCCGCACCCGGCTTTGTCCCGCGTCGCGGCGCCGAGCAGCTCGCCCGCCACGGCGCCGACCAGCGACGCCAGCAGGTTGACCACGTCGTTGTCCACCCGGGGAATGCCGCGCACCGGCACGGTCGCCGTCCCGCAGCGGTGGACCGTCAGCTCCGTCTCGACCCCGCAGCGCGGACAGCGGTACAGCCTCTGCACGGTCGCCCCCAGCAGGCTGTCGACCACCGAGCCCAGCAGCCCGCAGCCGGCGCCGAGCCCCGTCAGGCGGGCGGCGACACGCGGCTCGGCGCGGCGCGCGAGAGCCGCGATCAACCCCACGGCGACGCCGCCAGCGAGCGCGGCCCCGAAGCCCAGCGCCGTCACGCCGCCGGAGGCTCCCGGCAACACCGTCCGGCCGCTCAGGATCGAGCGCGGGGCGCGGTCGCTGAGTGCGCCCAGCTCGGTCGACCAGGTGTCACCCGTGACGGCCGCCAGGGAGCCCAGGAAGGCCGGCAGCACGCGGTCGGTCGTGGAGAGCGTGCCGCCGAGCAGCGCCAGCGCCGCGGACACCCCGCCGTTCGCCAGCACCTGGCCCGCGTCGCGTCGCGAGCCCTTCGCCGCCACGTCCGTCAGCGCTGTCTTGCGCGCCCGGCCCATCCCCGAGAGCGCGCTCGAGACGCCGAAGAAGGCCACCACCACCGCGGACGACTCCAGACCGCCACAGCCGTGGATCGTCGTGCCCACCACCACCGAGGCGGCTGCACCGCTCGGGCTGAGCGCGCGGCGCCGGTAGCCGGCCCCGGCCGCCGCGCCGCTGAGGGCGATGCCCGCTCCCAGCCGCGTCCAGCCGGACATCCCACCTCCCCCTCGACCCGCTCCCGACGTCGCCCTTTCGCCCGCCGCCGCGTCGCGCCAGCCTGCCGTCCGAGAGGAGCCGGCATCGTCGACGTGAGATCGCGCCGCGTGCCCCGCGCGGCTGACCTACGGTCCAAAGAGCTTGAAGACCTCGTCCTCACGGATCTCGAAGACGTAGCCGTCGATCTCGGCCACGGCCGGGCTGCTGATCTCCGAGTAGCGCACCGTGATCTGGTGCCCCTCGATCTCGAACTCCCGGGTCGCGTTGCGGGCAAAGGGGTGGCGCGGGTTACCGTGGATCATGCGCGGGCCGCCCAGGCGATCGACCGCCTCCAGCACGAGGCGCAGCGCCGTGTCTTCGTCGAGCGGCATGGATACTCCTCGTCTCCGTCTCCGCCCCGCGGAAAGTGGCCGGCCGGCTCGCACGCCGTTT
>DATKRJ010000224.1:0-6535 GCA_035532355.1 Thermomicrobiaceae bacterium
GATGCGGCGACCTGACGTCCCAGCCTGAGCGGGACTCAGTGGCCGAGAGGAGGTCGCGATGTCCGCGCGCGCCCGTGAGCTGGCCGAGCGCTTCGAGCAGGCAAGCGAGTCTTTCGCCGCAGCCGTGGAGCGCCTGTCGGACGAAGAGTGGCATACCCGGTGCCCGGGCGAGGAGCGCACCGTCGCCGCCCTGGCACACCACGTGGCCTGGGGCTATGCGGTGGAGGCCCGGGCGTTCCGCGCCATTGCGCTCGGTGAGCCGGTCGAGGGCTGGACCCGCGCCGGGCTCGACCGGGTCAACGCCGACCAGGGCCAGGAGTACGCCCAGTGCGACCGGGCGGAGACCGTTGCCCTGCTGCGCCGCCAGGCCGCCTCGGCCGCGGACTTCGTCCGCGCACTCACCGACGAGCAGCTCGACCGGTCCGGCGTCTACCTCGAGGGCGTGACGGCCCGGACGGTCGAGCAGTGGATCGCGCGGGTCCTCATCGGCCACCCCGGCGCGCACCTCGCCAGCATCTGGACCGCCCTCGATGAGTGACGTGTCCGCTCAGCGCTGGTCCAGGAACGCCGCCACGCCCGGGTAATCCCGCAGCGGCTTGCCATCGCGCACCCACTGGCGGATGTTCGGGTGCCCGCCGTACCGCTGCCGGACCGTCGCCAGCAGCTCCGCCGCCTCGTGCGGGCGAATCACCACGATGCCGTCGTCGTCCGCCACGATCAGATCGCCCGACGAGACGGGCACGCCGCCGCAGTTCACCGTGGTGTTGATCTCGCCGTTCTGCCCGCCGTTGCGGGTCAGCAGGCCCGAGACGGTACGTGAGTAGACCGGCCAGCGCAGGTCGCTGATCTCCATGGTGTCGGTGACGGCACCGTCGATGATCATGCCGGCCAGCCCCTTCTCCTTGGCCAGCATGGTCACGAAGCCGCCCCAGCAGGCAATCTCGGTGTCGCCGCCCCGGTCGATCACCAGCACGTCGCCGGGCTCGGCGATCTGAATCGCCTTGCGCGTCACCGCCGACCCCTCATCCGGCATCCAGACCGTGAGCGCGGTGCCGACCAGGCGAATGTCGCGCCAGACCGGGCGGATCGCCGTGTCCATGAAGCCCCACTGTGCGATGTGGCCGATGTCGCCGACGCCGATCGACTGGAATCCCTCGACGACCTCCGGCGAAATCGTCTGCTGGCGCTCCCGAATGGTGACTCCCACTACTCGTGTCCCCTTCCCTGCGCTGCGTGCCCTGCGTGCCACGCGCTCCGCGTGCTCCCGGTGCCGCTCTCGAGGCACGGTCCTATCGCACAGCCCGACCGGCTGCGTCAACGCCCGGGTCGGACCCCCCGGTCCCTGCCCGGGTTGCCTGCTGCCCGTGTTCGGGCCTACCTCTCACCCGACCTCTGAACACTGTCGCGACCGATTCGCGCTCTCGGGTGTTCGTGCTATGGTCGACCTACCGGCGTCGCCCGCGCCTCCCATTCGGCCGGGCCCGGATGCCGGGGCTTTGAGGAGGGGACGTCGGAGTGGACTGGGCGCCTTCGGAGCCCGTCGAGCGCCGGCCGATGGTGGAGTGCAGTCGGCGGGACGTACCGCCGGTGAGGATGAGCGGACATGCTGCGATTGATGCTGGTGGGCGGCCTCGTGGTCGCGCTGATGACCGTCGCGCTCGGCTCGCTCCCGAGCCGCCCGGTGACGGTGCACCCGGCGTTCGCCAGCGCCACGTTCGTCGCGGCCTCCACGACGCCCCCCAGCGAGTCGCAGTGCGAGGCGGCCGGCGGCCGCTGCTTCGGCCCCCAGGCCATCCGAGCCGCCTACAACGTCGATCCGCTCTACGCGGATGGGATAGACGGCACCGGCATCACCATCGCGATCATCGACTCCTACGGCAGCGACAGCATCGCGCACGACCTCCACGTGTTCGACCAGGCCTTCGGCATCCAGTCGATGTGCGGTGAGGCAGGCGTGGTCTGCACCGGCGGCATGCCGACCTTCAGCGTGCTGACGCTGCAGGGGTCGCCCGCCACCAAGGCGCCGCCGGCCACCAGCCAGAGCCCCGGGCAGGAGAGCAAGATCGGCTGGGCACTCGAGGTCTCACTCGACGTCGAGACAGCGCACGCTATGGCGCCCATGGCCAACATCCTGCTCGTCACCACCCCGACCGGCGAGACCTCCGGCGTGCAGGGCTTTCCGCAGATGATGGACGCCGAGCAGTACGTCGTCGACCATCATCTGGCACAGGTTATCTCGCAGAGCTTCGGGTCGGCCGAGGAAACGTTCAGCGGCACCCACGCGCTGCAGAACCTCCGGCATGCCTTCATCGCCGCGGCTCGGTCCGGCGTGACCGTCCTCGCCGCCACGGGCGACAGCGGCGCCTTCAACGCCGACAAGCAGCCGGTCGGCCAGGGCGGCTCGCTCATCCCCTTCCCGACCGTCTGGTGGCCAGCCTCCGACCCACTCGTGACCGGAGTCGGTGGTACCGACCTGTGCACCGACCCGACCGCTACGGCCGGACGGGTGATCGACAGCAGCACCCCGCCCGCGACGTGCCAGACGAACACCGGCGCGTCGGAGGTCGGCTGGGCTGGGAGCGGCGGCGGCTTCAGCCACGTGTTCGGCCGGCCCGGCTACCAGGACACCCTGCCGTCCGGCAGCACGACGGTGGGCGGGACGCGCGGCGTCCCCGACGTCGCGTTCCAGGCCGACTTCACGACCGGAGCGCTGATCTACGCCTCGCTGCCGCCCTTTGGGAGCTTCAGCAACATCCTGTGCAACGGCAGCCCCTGCAGCAGCGGCTGGTACAGCATGGGCGGGACCTCGGTCGGCACGCCGCAGTGGGCCGGCCTGGTCGCCCTGGCGGACCAGCTCGACCTCCAGCGCTACGGTACCTCCGGGCTCGGCCCGATCAACTCCGGGCTCTACGCAATCGGCGCCGACCCGGCGCGCTACGCCAACGACTTCTTCGACGTCACGGCCGGCAGCAACACGCCAGTTCCGAATCTCCCCGGCTTCCCCGCCACCGTGGGCTGGGATCCGGTCACCGGCCTCGGAACGCCCAACGCCGCCAACCTCGTGCCGGATCTGGTGGACGTCGTGCACGGCCACTGACCTGGACCGGGGACCGGACCGGCCGGCCCGGTCGCTCGCGGCTCGTCATGGTTCGACCGCGATCCGGTCGCGTCCCGATCGCCCGCACCGGCCCCGCCGCGGGGAATGGAGTTGGCCGGCTTCACGTTGGAGCGGGCAGAGGGAGGTGATATCGATGGCACTTTTCGTCGTTCGCCATCAGCACGCGGCCGAGACATGCCCGGCCCGCGACCCGCGCATGGGGGCCATGCTCCTGTCGCATCTGGCCGAGCCGTCCGCGCGCGAGCACGGGGTCACCGTGCGCAGCGAGGCGGTGCTCGACGGCCAGCACACGCTGTACCTGATCGCCGAGGCCGCGAGCCAGGACGTGCTCGACCGCTACCTGCAGCCCTTCGGCATGGTGGGCAGCGTCGAGATCTGGCGGGCCTCCGAGTGCTCGGCCGTGGTCGCCCGCGGCGGCTGCGAGGCGGTCAGCTTCTGAGCACTCACCGGGCACGCGCAACTCCCTTCGCTGGCGCTACAATCGTTGACCCGATCTGTCGCACAGCGAAGGGAGTGAGGTCGTGGCTCGATTCGACTGGAGCGTTCAGCAGGAGCAACGGCTGGCGGCCATCCGCGACGATCTGGCGCGGGTCAGCACGGCCACCGCCTTCACCCTCCTCAACGGTCTCGGCTGGCGCAACACGTACATGCAGGGGCTGCAGTCGCTGGAGCCGCTCGGGCTCGGTAGCCGACTCGTGGGCCGCGCCCGCACCTGCCGCTACTTGATCCGACGCGAGGCCGAGGCGCCGGCGCCGTCTGGGAACCGCCAGGTCTCACCGGTGATCGCCCTGATCGAGTCGATCGAGTCCGGCGACGTCTTCTGCGTCGACGCCCTGGGCGTACCGACGGCCGGCATCATCGGCGACATCCTGAGCGCGCGCCTCAAGGTCCGGGGCGTGGTGGCGGCCATGGTCTACGGCGCGGTGCGTGACTCCCCCTACATCAGGGAGGTCGGCCTGCCGGTCTTCTCCTCGGCCATCCACCCCGCGGCCAGCATGCGCGACGTCGTCCCGGTGGACTACGACGTGCCGGTCAACCTGGGCGGAGCTCAGGTTCTCCCCGGCGATGTCATCCTGGTGGACGACGAGGGCGCGCTGGCGATGCCCCTCGACCTGGCCGAGTACGTGGTCGAGCACGGACTGGCCAAAGAGCACCTGGAGGGCTGGATTCGCGGCAAGGTCGAGGCGGGCGGCTCGGTCCACGACTACTACCCACCCACGGCGGAGAAGGAGGCCGAGTACGAGCGGGAGACCGGCCGGCGCGTGACACACTGAGCCGCGCGCCCGGGGCCGAGCGGGATCAGCGAACGCGACGAACACGGGAGACTCGGGAAGGGAAGGGCCATGATCGGGTTGGTCGTCTCGGTCAGGATCAAGCCTGAGCGCCGCGAGGAGTTCCTGCGGGTGGTCGAGGAGGACAGCCGCGGCTCGCGCGAGGACGAGCCGGGCTGCCTGCGCTTCGACGTGCTGCAGGACAGCCAGGACTCCGACCACTACTACTTCTACGAGATCTACCGGGACGAGGACGCGGTCGCGGCGCACCGGCAGGCGCGGCATTACCAACCCTGGTCCGCCTTCGTCGCCTCGGGTGGGCTGCAGGTCCCCGCCGAGGCCACGCGCTGCCAGACGCTCTTCCCCGCGGACGACGCCTGGCGCTAGGCAGCCCTCACCCTTTTGCCCCCGCTCCCGAACCCGGGAGCGGGGGGTGGACGAGGGGGTGGACGACCGATTTCCGCGGTGGGACAACGAATCGGGGCAGGTCGTCCGAGCGGGTGCGAGCCTCCCCAGGCGATTATCCGAAACAACCCCTCGACGACGCCGTACCGGGCAGCGGCAGCCGGCGCAGGTCGTGCGGCAGCCAGAGGCCGTGTCACGGGGATGGCGCTGTCCCGGGAGGGGACGCGGACCACCGGAGCGACGGTCGGCGTCCCGTGGCCGGCGGCATCGAGGGCCAGGGCCAACTCCTCGCCCGGCCAGCACGCGCGCAGCCAGGTACGGGCTACCGTGCTCGCTGCCACAAACGAGCGCACCTGGGGTTGCCAGGTGCGCTGGGAGTGGGGTGGGGGGTGAAGTGTTCGAGTGTAACGGATCGGCTAGGCGGACGGTCCCGCCGGCTTCGTGCCGTTGTTCATATGGTTCCAGCCGCCCATCGGTCCACCGGGGCCGCGGAAGTGGCCGCGACCGGGACCGAAGCTGTTGTTGGTGATGGCGTTGGTCAACTGCTGGGTCAGGTTGTTCAGGTTGATCGTCTCCTGGTCCGCTGCCAGCTTGCCGGCGGTGACCTGCGCGTCCATCTGGGTCTTGGCCTGAGCCACCAGCGCGTTGACCACGTCGGCCACGGTCTTGCCGTGCTCGGTGATGATGGCCGACAGGGTCTTGCCGCCGCTGAGCTCGGTCTGCAGCTGCGTCGTGGTGATGCCGAGCGTCGAGGCGATGGTGCTCGCGTCAGGGCCCATCATCCCGCCGCGCGGCCCGCCCATCGGACCGACCCGGAACAGGAACGGGCCGACCTGGCCGGAGTCCACCTTCTGCTTCAGCGCGTTCGCCTGCTGCTGGGTGATCTTGCCGGCCGACTGCGCGTCGGCGATCGACTGGTCCTGTGTCTTCCGCAGCGCCGACTGCAGCGTGGCGCTGGGGATGCCGAGATTCTGCGCCAGCCGGTCGATGAAGGTCTGCACCGCCGACTGCGCGTTGTTGGTCGTGGTCGGCGTCCCCTGAGCGAACACCGTCCCCGCGGTCAGCACGGAGGCCACCGCCAGTGTGGCCAGCCCGCCGCCGATCGCCCACCGTTTGAGCTTCATCCGGTTCCCTCCGGGTACGGGAGCGCGGCTCCCTGCCGCCTCACCCATCGAACGAGTTGCCTGCCGATCCCGAGTATGCGGGTGTTATGTAAGGGTCGTCTGAGAGAAAGATGAGCGCTTCTTAAGGGTCCACGGTGCCGCCGTCGGTTGTCGCTCAGACGACGACGGTGTAGAGGTGCACCTCGCCCGAGGCACCGGACTCCCCGGCTCCGGCGTGCGCCTGGCGGAACGCGTCGCTGGCGGCCCAGGCGCGGAAGGCGGCCTCGTCCTGCCAGTGGGTCATCGCCACGTAGACGGCCTCATCCGTCGTCGACTCCTCTTTCAAGAGGGTGAAGCTGACGCACCCGGGGATCTGCTGCATCCGGCCCCCAGCGTGCGCGAACCCCTGCTCGATCCGGGCCGCGCGATCCGCCGGGACCCGCAGCGTGTTGGCTGCCACGTACACCGTTGGTTTCTCCTTGCCGCGCGGGCCGACGGGGCGGCCTCCGCGTCGCCGCCCCATCGTCCGGCGCTCACTCATCCGCGGCCGCGGGCCGGGGTGTCCCGATCCGCACCATCCGGGCCGTCGGCAGCGTGATCAGGACACACGGGCCACGCATCGCCCGCCGCTCGGCGTC
>DATKRJ010000225.1:0-5586 GCA_035532355.1 Thermomicrobiaceae bacterium
CTCTCCTCCTCGACGCCGATTCTGGATCCTGCGCTCGCCCGCCGAGAGGGACGCAAAAGCCCTCCACGCGGGTGGAGGGGTCGTCACGACCTTCGCTCATCTTGCGGATCTCTCCGCCGGAATTGGCACCTGGCGCGTCACGCGCTGGTTGCCGGGCTTCCTCGGGCCGTTCCCTCCACCTCTCTGGATGAGCGCAGGAGCTATTCAGTTGTAGGCAAAAGATAGACAATCCGGTATCGAAAGTCAAGCCCAATTCAGGCGGTTGAGGCCACTCGCCGACGCGGTCAACCCATCCAGACGCCGGGATCCCCGGCTTGACGATCCCAGTAAGATTACCGCGCATCCCTCGGCGGAGGTACGGCCCGTGCCTTAATCTCTGGAGATCGACGAGCCATGGCTGTATCGGCGCCGCGGATAACTCAGGACATGGCGCGACTCGTCGTTGCGAGGGTCGCTGGGCACCCCGAGGCGCGTGAGCTTCGTGTTCGGTTTCACCGTGGCGTGTCGCAGTTCTGGCTGGTAACCGAGCCGCTGGACTTCGAAGCCGAGGAGCGGTTCTATACCATCGGCCACGTGCTGTATGCAGCCTTTCCCGACGCGCTGATCGATTTCCAGGTCGTCAACCCCGCAGTCTTTGAGCCTCCATTCGTTGCTGATCTGATCGTTCCGCGTGACGCGGAGCGTGTCCCGCTTCGCACCCAGTGAAGCTGTTGACGAGCCTTCATCTGGCTCGCGCCGACGCCGATCATGCCTTCGCGGTGCATCTCTCGGATGCGCTCCACCGCGGCGACCCGATACCAGCAGCGTGGGTCATCGTCGTCGCGTTTTACTGCGCGGTGCATTGTGTGAACGCCTATCTCTGGGAGATTTACGACTTCGCCCCAAGCGATCACGAGAGTCGAACGCGGGCCCTTCACAGCAGCGCGGACCTGACGACGATCAGCGTCGCCTATGACGCGCTGGGAGTTCGAGCCTACCATGCGCGATATGAGCCAACGTTCTCCGCGCCTCCGACGCTGGTCGAACGATCCGTTCAGCAAGCAGGTGAAATTCGTGCTGCCGTTCGGGGATACCTCGGCCTGAACCGCTGACTACCGTGCCTGAATCGCGCTGCGTGACACTCCCGCCTCGCAATCTCGTATAACCACGTCGCAGGGCAGGCGTGAGACCTGCCCCCATGTACGCATGCGTCCCCTTGTACGACCCGGCTCCGTCTCAACGCTACTTGGCGTCGCCGGTCTCGATCTGCGCGCCGATCAGGCTGCCCCATTCGGTCCACGAGCCGTCGTAGTTGCGTACGTTCGGGTAGTCGAGCAGCTCGTGCAGCACGAACCAGGTGTGGGCGCTGCGCTCGCCGATCCGGCAGTAAGCCACGACGTTCTTGTCCGGCGTGATGCCCTGGCCCTGGTAGATCCGCACCAACTCCTCCCGCGGCTTGAACGTGCCGTCCTCGGCCACGGCCGTCGCCCATGGGATGTTGCGCGCACCCGGGATGTGGCCGCCGCGCTGCGCCCCCTCTTGCGGCAGGTTCGCCGGCGCCAGCAGCTCGCCGCTGAACTCGGCCGGGCTTCGCACGTCGACCAGCGCCGCGTTCGGCTGGTCGAGCATTCCCTGCACGAGTCCCCGCAGCGCCCGCAGGTCGGACTTCGGCCCGGACGCCTGATACTGCGCCGCGGGATAGCTGGGCACCTCCTCGGTCGTCGGCCGGCCCTCGTCCAGCCACTTCTTGCGCGAGCCGTCCATCAGCCGCACGTCGCCGTGCCCGTACATCCGGAACAGCCAGTAGCCGAAGGCGGCGAACCAGTTGTTGTTGTCGCCGTAGAGGATGACCGTGGTGTCGTTGCCGATCCCGGAGCGCGCGAGGAACTGCTCCCACTGCCCGCGGTTCGGGATATCCCGTGACGGGTAGCGCTGCAGGTCCCGGCGCCAGTCCCAGCCGAGCGCGCCCGGGATGTGGCCGCTGTCGTAGGCCGCGGTGTCGACGTCGATCTCGACCACGCGCACCCGCGGGGCGTCGAGGTGCTCGGCCACCCACTGCGTGTCGACCACGACCGGCCGCCTGCTCGTCTCGCTCTCAGCCATGCGCTCGTTTCCCCTCTCCAGAATTCCGTCCGTCGCCCTCCCGTGACCTACCGGATCGAAGTCCGGGGGCGGGGAAGACCGGTGGCGTCGCGGGGGCCCATCCCGGAACGCCGCATCCGCTGTCCTTGAGGTCGCCGCCTGAGTCGGTTCGCTCGACTCAGGCGGCGGGACAGCCGCAGATCCGTGGCCAGAAGGCCAGCAGGAGGACGACCGAGCGACAGCGCGGCACCGGAGTAAGCGCCAGGCGGTCGCCGATGGCACCACCGGCGCGCGGCGCCGCCGCGCCACCACCCACATCGTGCCTGCGCATCACTCCCGCCCCCTGCCCCTCGGATCCCCACGGGTGCGCGTACCCGTCCCGGTGCCCGCCCGCCCGTCCGAACGATGGAAACCGCGCAGCGCTGATAACGCGCGGGCCGGGATCGTATTCCAGTATGCGAATTGCCGCATGCTCGCCGTACCACGCGGCAGCGATCGCGCGCCCGGATGCCGTTTCGCGTGTGTGGCGGCGCGGCCCCGCGTCCGGCCGCTGCTACAATCGCCGCGCCGCGCCCGTGGCGGCGTTGCCGGAAGATCGAGTGGGCGCGACGAATCCCGGCCGATGGCTCTCCAGGGAGGATGACCGATGACGATCGAGGTGGCCGACCTGCCGGTGGTGGACGTGCACTGCCACCCGTTCCTGAACCGCGGGCCGCTCAGCGCCGAGCAGTTCACCGACCTGGCCTCCTTCGGCGGCGGCTCGCGGGCCTTCATGGAGGCCGGCGGTGTGGAGTTCACCGACGCCGTGCGCGAGGAGCTACAGCGGATCAAGCGCGACACGACTTACTTCCGGCGCCTGGTGCGGGACCTGGCCCGCTTCTTCGGCGTGGAGCCGACGCTCGACACCGTGCTCGCCAGACGCAACGACGCGGTCGAGGAGGACTACACCGCGTACGTGCGGCGCCTCTACGCCGACGCCGGGCTGACGACGCTGGTGTTCGACTTCGGCTACCCCCAGCCACCGGTCGACGAGGCGGCCACGCGGGCGGAGCTGCCGGTCGAGATCGTGCCCGTCTTCCGCATCGAGCCGCTGATCGTCGAGCTGCTGGCCAGCGACGCCGGCTGGGACGAGTTCCGCCGGCGCTTCGACGCGGCGATCGCCGAGGCGCTGCAGCACCGTGGCTACCGCGGGCTCAAGTCGATCATCGCCTACCGCACCGGGCTGGACGTCTCCCCCGTGAGCCGCACGCCGGACCAGGGCTACCGGGCGCTCGACGCCATCCGCCACGGGCTGGGCGGCGGCAGCATGAAGCAACTCCGCGACCACCTCCTCTGCCGCTCGCTCGAACTCTGCATGGAGTACGACGTGCCGATGCAGATCCATACCGGCATGGGCGACTTCGAGGTGAACCTCCCCGCGGCGCGACCGGCCCTGCTGCTCGATCTGCTCCGCTTCCCGGCATACCGCGCCTGCAAGGTGCTGCTGGTACACACCGGCTATCCCTACCACCGCGAGGCCGGCTACCTGGCGAACGTCCTGCCGCGGGTCTACTGCGACGTGAGCGAGGGAGTCCCGTTTGCCGGGCACGGGGCCAAGCGCATCATCAGCGAGGTGCTGGAGATGGCCCCGCTCTCCAAGGTGGTCTACGGCTCGGACGGCTTCAGCGTGCCCGAGATCAACTTCGCCAGCGCCAAGCTGGGCAAGCAGGCCATCGCCCAGGCGCTCGACGAGATCGTGGCCGACGGCGGGCTGTCGACGACGGAGGCGCGGGAGGCGGCCGGCTTGATCCTGTCCGGCAACGCCCGGCAGCTGTACGAGCTGGACTGAACACGAACGCGGGCATCGTGGCCGCGCCGCTGCCCGATCCAGCAGGCCGGCCGCGATGCCGGCCGGGCCGTCCACCATCGCCACCACAGGCGCCTCCGAAGATCGTGCCAGCGTCGCCCGCCCTCCCCTCTGTTTCGGCATTGGCACGACGACCGCCCCGTCTTCCACGCCGCTGTCATGCCGGCCGCGCATGATGGGAGGGAGATCGTGCGCCCGCGAGCCGGGTGCGCGGAAGGGCGGTCGGCACCTCACCGGCACGACCCCGGCAGCGGATCGACGTCCGCAACATCACAGCGCGATAGCGGATCCCACGGGGCGCCGTAGCGGCGACGAAGGGAGCGGATGATGCGACAGAGCCTCGAACTGGCCGGCAGCAGCGCGCTGGCCGCCGGTCTGATGTATTTCCTCGACCCGGACCACGGCAGGCGCCGGCGGGCCATGGCCCGCAACCAGGCGGTCCACGCCTGGCACCGCGGCACTGATGCCGCCTGCACCACCTCCCGGGACCTGCGCAACCGGACGGTGGGGCTCGCGATGCGGCTCCCGCCGCTAGGCAGCCTGGCGGTCCCCGAGCTGATCCCCGACACCGTCCTCGCCGAGCGCGTCCGCGCCCGCATGGGCCGGCTGGTCTCCCATCCCCGATCGCTCGACGTAACCGTGGCACGCGGGCACGTCGTCGTGAGCGGTCAGGTCCTCCGGCCGGAGGTGCGCCGGCTGCTCGGCACGATCGGCCGGATGCCGGGCGTGCTGGCCGTCGAGTCACACCTGGAGATCCACGAGGAGGCCGCGCATGTCTCCGGGCTCCAAGGCGAGACCTGGCGACCCGGTGCGCGCTTCGAGTTGCTGCAGGAGCGCTGGTCTCCGGCCGCTCGCTTCGGCATGGGGCTCCTCGGCGTGAACCTGCTGGCCAACGCGGCGCGCCGTCGCGGGCTGCTCGGCCTGGGTCTCGGCGTCGTCGGTGCGGGCGTGCTGACCCGCGCCGTGACCAACCTCAGTTTCCGCCGCCTGATCGGCTACGGCCCGGCCGGGCGGTTCAGCGCGCGCGGGTCGTCACACCGCGCCACGTCGGGCGACTGACACGCCGGGCACGGATCGCCACGGACGATGGTCGAGCGAAGCGAGGGCCAACCGCCTCGAACTCCCGGAGATCGCGGACGGCTGTTGGACTGAAAGGACATGACGATGACGATGGAGACCCTGCGAGCGCGCGAGGAACTGACCGAGAGCCTGATCAAGGTGCGTCAGGTCACCCACTACCAGGCCTCGTGGACCGAGGGCGAGCGCGGCCACCCCGGCATGTTCACCATTCAGCTCATCCTCGACAACGGCGTCGCGGAGTACGTGCTGCGGCCCGCGGCCGACGACCTGCAGGCACTGCTGCAGCTGTTCGAGCTCAGCGCGAACACGAGCTTCGACGTCGAGCGCAAGGTGCTGATGTTCGGCGACCTGGGCGCTTGACGCTGGCGCGCCGCGGTGCGGCGCGGTGCGCGCCCGTCGACGAATGCTGAGATGTGGGCGTGTAGGCATGTGGGCGAGCGCGGTCGGTGCTGGCCAGCGACGTCCGGCACCGACCGCGCACTTCAGCAGTTCAAAGGAGGAACCGAATGGCCCAGCGCGGTATAGCTCCCACCGAGTCCGCCGCCGACCTGCTCAAGCGTGATCCCGAGGAGGCCCGCGACTTGCTCGAGGTCAAGAAG
>DATKRJ010000226.1:0-3152 GCA_035532355.1 Thermomicrobiaceae bacterium
CACGGCGTGCTGACCCTGCTCGGGTCCGTGCCACCACCACCGGGCCTGCCGTCGGGCACATACGTCGGGCAGATCCATTTCGACGGGCCATAGCACCGGCGCGGCTCCGAAGCGCAGGCGGGACGAAAGGTGCTCGATCGCTGCCGGCCGGCGGGGCTGACCAATGCGCGGACCGAGGCACAGGCGACGTTCGTGCCGCTTACCGATCCCCGTACGGTGACCATGCTGGGCATCTTCGCCCGGCCGGCGGGGCTGGTCGGGGTGCCGAGCGGTTCGGAGTCCTGCCGGCCGACGCGTATGACGCGCCGCTGGCTGGCGCGCAGCAGGCTCACCACGACCCCAGCTACGCCTCGCGCCTATTCCGCCCGTAGACGGTCGTGGCGACGGTGAGGGCCCGGCCGGTGGGGTGAACGGCTCACGGGCAGTGGGCACCGCTGGCCGGCGGCCATCGCATGCGGGAAGGGTGAGGCAACCATGAATGCGCGAAATGGCGGCCTCGCGGGCCAGCAATCGGGAAGCCCCGTTCGGCCGACCAATGCACGTAGACCAGCATGGGCTCGAGAGGGGGTGTCACTGACCGGCACGACGACGCGTCGCTCTAATTCGTCTCGGACAGCAGCACGACACGTCGGTCGTCAAGACCGCGTGCGGAGCGAGGTAGGGAGCAGACCATGCAGGCTCATCGGACGAAGCTTTCGGTTGTCATGTCGTCGTGGTGGATCGCCGGGACGATCGGGCTGGTCGGCGGCATGGTGCTCATGCTCGCCGTCGGGCTCGCCACCGGCATCACCCAATTTGGCACCCCTACCAGTCAGAACGCGACGTCGATCCATCAGGGCGCCGGGGCGGCACAGAACAATCCAGTGGTACTCCCAGTCTCGGGCCGTGCCGCCGACACGCAGGCGTCCACGGGAGCGAGCACGGGTTCGTTCAGCGCCTCGGCCGGAAGCAGCGCGCGGCCGCTCACGCGCTACCAGGAGGCGCGAGACGTGATCAACCCGTGGGCGACCAGCAAGACACCCACGGGTGGCGGTAGCCCGAAGTAGCGGTGCCTGTCGTTCGACGCGGAAGCGACCTGACGCCCTTATCGCTTCGGTGGCGATAAGGGCGTTGGCAATCCCGGATCGGACGGCCGTTGGCAGCGGTTGACAGTCCCAGGAGTTGGCCGCTACCGTGCGGCCGCTCCTGGCGCTTTTGCGTCCCGTCGCCGCGGTGGCGATACCGGCTGGCCTGGCTGGGCCGCGGAGATCGGAGCGACGTGATGCCTACGCACGACCGGCTGGCCGGGCTGTCTCTCGAGGAGCGGATCGGCCAGTTCATCTCGACCACCATCTATCACGAGCCGGACGCGGTCGAGCGCATGGTCGCCGCCGGGCACCTCGGCGCCCTCTGGGTATCCTGGCAGGACCTCGACGGCCCGCTGCAGGCCGCCCGGTTCGTCGAGCGCTTCCAGAAGGTCGCCCGCGTCCCGCTGCTGATCGGCGCCGACTTCGAGTCCGGCGTCGGCCGCCTGCTGCCCGGCGCCACCGCCCTGCCCACGCTGATGGCGCTCGGCGCGACGGGGAGCGAGGAACTGGCCCGCGCCCACGCCCACGTTACGGCGGTGGAGGCGGCCGCGGTCGGCGTGCGGCACGTCTTCGGGCCGGTGCTCGACGTCAACGTCAACCCCGCCAACCCGATCGTCAACGTGCGCGCCTTCGGCGGCGACCCGGACCTGGTTGGCCGGCTGGGGACCGCCTGGATCGTGGGCTGCCAGGACGAGGGAGTGCTGGCCGCCGCCAAGCACTTCCCCGGGCACGGCGACACCGCGCTCGACACCCACCTCGAGCTCGCCACCGTGCCGCACGAGCTGGCCCGCGTCGAGCGGGTCGAGCTCGCGCCCTTCCGCGCGGCGATCGCGGCGGGCGTCGCCTCGATCATGACCGCGCACCTGGCCTTCCCGGCGCTCGACCCCTCCGGGCTGCCGGCCACGTTGAGCTCGGCCGTGCTGAACGGGCTCCTGCGCGGGCGCCTGGGCTTCAGCGGACTGGTCGTCACCGACGCGATGGAGATGGACGCGGTGCGCCGCCAGTTCGGCGTGGGCGAGGCCGCCGTGCGTGCCGTGGCCGCGGGCGCGGACCTGCTCCTCGCGCACGACCCGGCGGCGACCCACGCGGCGCTGCTCGCCGCGGCTCGGGAGGGGCGGCTCGGCCTCGACCGCGTCGACGACGCGGCCGGCCGCGTGCTGGCGGCCAAGGAGCGGGCCGGGCTCTTCGAGGAGCGTCGCGCCCGGCGCGGCCACGCCGCCATCGTCTGCTCGGAGCCGGAGCACCGCGAGGTCGCCCGGCGCATCGCCGAGGCGGCCTTCACCGCCGTCTCCGGTGAGCTCGCGCGGCCGGAAGGTGCGCCCTGGCTGCTGCTGGTGCCCGACTTCCACCGCTACACCGGGGAGAGCCTGCTCCGGGAGGTCGCGCGCCACCTTCGGGACGGCGCCCTGCCGGGCGCCCGGCTGGTGGGCATCACGGACGACCCCAGCCCAGCGGAGATCGAAGGGGTGGAGGGTGACCGGCGCGACGCGCGGGGTGCGACCCTGCTGACGGTAGCGCTGGCTCGCGCCGGGCAGCCCGAGGCCAGCCGCCCCAGCCCCGGACAGGTCCGGCTGGTCGAGGCGCTCGCCGCGCATCTCCCCGTCTCGGTGGTCAGCCTGGGGAGCCCCTACGTCCTGCCGGCTTTCGCGCGTGCGACGGCGCTCGGCTGCGCCTACGGAGCAGACCCGTCAAGCGTGCGGGCGACGCTCGATGTCCTGGCCGGCCGCCTCCGGCCGCAGGGCCGGCTGCCGGTGGAGCTTGCGGGATAGGGCAGAGTGACTCTGAGGGCGCGATGCGATCGCGCCCCTACCTGTCACATTCGCATCTCAGCCGGCCTCGGCCGTGAGCGCGGGGGTTCAGCCCCGCGCGACCGGCAACATGGCGGCCGCCTGCTCACCCGCCCGGCTGGACGCCGATCTCCTTCGCGACGCGCTCGATGGCCGCGATGTGGTCGCGCGGCGCGGCCAGCCCCATGCCCATCGTGTTGACCGACAGGTGCGTCGCCCCCAGACCGCGCCAGCCCTCGACCTGCCGGCGCCATTCGTCGGGCGTCGTCCGGCCCACCGACAGCCGGGCCTCCATGCC
>DATKRJ010000227.1:0-13684 GCA_035532355.1 Thermomicrobiaceae bacterium
TCTTCGTGCTCAACGGCTTCGGCAAGTGCATGGGCCAGGAACAGATCGACGAGCTCGGCGTCATCGAGACGCCGATCGCCCTGACCGGGACGATGAACGTGGGCGTGGTGACGGACGGGTTGATCGCCCACGCCATCCGCACCAACCCGGACGCCGGCATCTCGACGTCGACGGTCAATCCGGTGGTGGGCGAGTGCTCGGACGCCCACCTCAACGACCAGCAAGGGCGCCACGTGCGCCAGGAACATGTGCTCACCGCCATCGACGTGGCGCGTGGCGGCCCGGTCGAGGAAGGCGCAGTCGGGGCCGGCACCGGCATGAGCCTGTTCGAATTCAAGGGCGGTATCGGGACGGCCTCGCGGCGGCTGCCCGACAACCTCGGCGGCTGGACCGTGGGCGTGCTGGTCCTTGGCAACTTCGGCCGGCGGAGTCAGCTGACGATCGCGGGTGTCCCCGTCGGGCGGGAGCTCGCCGGCTGGAACCCAGCGCCACCCGCGCCGGAGTCCGGCTCCATCATGGTGATCGTGGCGACGGACGCGCCGATGCTCGACCGCACCTTGCGGCGATTGGCGCGGCGCGCCCCGCTCGGCCTGGCTCGCACCGGCTCCATTGGCGGCCACGGCAGCGGCGACTACGTCATCGCTTTCTCGACCGGCGTCCGGGTGCCACATGAGCCAGCCGAGCGCCTGCTCCGGTTCGAGCACGTGGTCGAGCATGGCGCGCTGATCGACGGGCTGTTCCAGGCGACAGTCGAGGCGACCGAGGAGGCGGTCGTCAACGCCCTATTCCGTGCGACGACCGTGACCGGGCGTGACGGCCACGTGCGCCACGCGCTGCCGATCCCGGAGACCCTGGCAATCCTGCGGCGCTTCGGTCGTCTGGCCGGGCAATGAGCGATCTCAGCCGCGGATGAGGCTGCGGCCGGAGGCGGTGGTGGTGAGGTCCTCCAGTTGCCGGTAGATCCAGGTCAGGATATCCTGCTCGATGACCAGCCGGCGCAGCGCACGGGCGTGCTCGGCGCGCTGCTCGTGGGGCATCGTGAGGGCCGTGTAGAGCGCGCGAGCGGTCCCTTCGATGTCCGTCGGGGCGACGCTGAGTGCATGCGCTCCGAGTTGCTGGAAGGCACCGGCACCCTCTGATAGGACCAACACGCCGTCGCGCTCGTTCAGGAGCGCCCCTTCCTTGGCGACCAGGTTCATCCCGTCGAAGATTGGATTCACCAGCAGTGCGTCGTAGTGCTTCATGGCCGACAGCGCCCGCGGGTAGTCGTCGCCGATGAAGACGTGGATCGGCTGCCAGGCCACCCCGTCGGTCTCGGCCACGTTGGCATACTTGGTCGAGATGCGACCGACCACCGTGTTGATGTCATCCAGGTAATCGACGTACTCCGCGACCTCGAGCCTCGACGGGACCAGGAAGGCCAGAAAATTGACGTGGCCGATCAGTTCTGGATGCTCCTCGAGCATGCGGTCGTAGGCCAGGAAGCCGCGCACGATGTTCTTGCTCGGCTCCGCCCGATCGACCCGGACGAGCGTGTAGTCGTTCAGGAACCCCTTGACATGCTCCTCGTGCCGGCGGGCGTCCTCGGAGTCGGCAACCTTCAGCACGGCGTCGATGTCGATCGAGATCGGGTAGTCCCGCACCCAGGTAGTTCGCCCGCGGTAGGTGACCATGCCGCTGCGGTAGCCGATGTCGACGCCGTCCAGGTTCGCCTCGCAGGTGTACATAAAGCTCCGCGCGTGGCCCGGCGTCTGAAACCCGACGATGTCGTTGGCCAGCAGGCTCTCGCAGATGGCGCGTCGCATCTCGCCCGGGATGAGGCGCCAGTAGTCGGGGTCCGGCCAGGGAATATGCACGAACTGTTGGAGGATCATGTCCGGGCGGGCGGCTCGAAGCTGCCCCGGCACCAGGTACAGGTGATAGTCCTGCAGCATGACGAGCGGCGGGTGAGCGCTGGCGTCGGCCACGCGCAGGATCTCGTCGGCGAACTCCTCGTTCACCACCACGTAGCCATCGTACCAGGCCGCCCAGGTGCCGAAATCGATGTCGGGCGCGCGCGGCGTGTCCCAGAGATAGTGCTGCAGGAACCACAGCAGCGGATTGGCGATGCGGTTGTAATACCCGTCGTAGGCGTCGGGATCGGAGACGACGAAGCGCAGGCGAAAATCGGTGTCCGGCGGTGCGATGACTTCCTCGCCGAGGTCGTCGGCGAGGAGTGCCCGAGCGCGATCGCCTTCGGTCATGGCGCTGGCGATCCAGATGGCGTCGGTGTAGCGGCCGATGGCACTGATGGCGGTCACCACGCCGCCGGTGCCGCGGCGGGTGGTGAACGTGCCGTCGGGCTCGTGGGTGAACTCGACCGGTCCGCGGTTCGAGGCGGTAATGAGCCGGACGTGGCTGAGGAGCTCACGCGCGGCGGCCGGCAGGGCACGTTCGCCCGTGCCGGCCCTCTCGTCCGTCCTCAGGCCGTCGTCGTGCTCCACGGGCTCCCCCCAAGAGTAGTCGTGCCGTATCGAGCGATGATCATGGCGTGCCGGCGTGTCGCCGCCCGACCCGCAAGCCGTATTCCGAGCGCGGCAGGCTGCCGGTTGCTGCCGTCGGGGGATGGCGAAAAACGTGCCGCGGCGTCCTGTATCGTGCCAGGCCGGATTGCCGTACAATCACCGGCATCGGATCGTTTCTGACCGACCCGTCGCCGGGAGAATCGCCGGCTGGGAGGCCGACACCGCAGTGATGCAGGACGAACCCCGAACCTGCCCCGACTGTGGAAGCGATCGAACGGTGCTCGTTCACCGGAGCCTGGCCGACCTCGCCAATGAGACCGATCAGTACTACCGGTGTGAGGACTGCGGCCGCATCACCTATGAGATCGTCGCGCGCACGGCTCGCGAGGTCAAGGCAGGTCGCATCGAGCCGGGGAAGGCGATCCGCGAGGCGGGCAAGCTCTACACCGTGCGACGTGTACTGAAGGTGGGCCTCAACGAGTACCTGGTCTACCTCCGGCCGGGTGAGGGCGCCGCGCGGCGTTGAGCCCAACGCCGACCGCGCCAGCAGCCTCCGCGCCCGTCGAGCGGAGGCAGAGCGCTCGGGTCGCGAGACCGCCGCTACGATACGTGGACCGAGCGCAGGGCCTCGGGTGACGGCTTGTCGTGCGCCGTTGGGTGGACGATGCGCTCGACGGTCGCGCTGGTACCGGTGACGTTCAGCCGCTTGAAGATCAGATCGAAGCGCTCCTCCAGTTCGGCGCCGATGCCCTGCCGGACGTCCTCTGACATGTCCCAGATCGCCTGCTTGAACGGCCCGAACCCGCGCTTGCGGGTAGTGTAGTAGAACTGCGCGTCCGTCATGCCGGGCTTGCGCTCGTCCGCGTGGTGCTCGGCCAGGTGGGTGTAGATGCGGTCCCGCAGGTCGGTCGGGAAGAGCCGGCTGTCGTAGATCATGTTCTGGAACGCCGTGGCCAGGTGGACCTCCACCGCGTTGGCCTGGGCGAAGCGGTCGAAGGCGACCTCCGGTAGCGTCGAGGCGCCGTGCTGGACCGCACCGCCGAGGTGGTAGTCGCGCCGCGCAACCTCGGAGAGCTTCCCCAGCGTCTCGAAGTCGACCTTGACGTCGGCGATCGTGCCGTCCGGCAGGACGACGCCGCCGTGGCTGGTGCCGGTCTGAACGCTGATCTTGCTGATCCCGGTTAGCGCGTCGCCCAGCCCGTGCAGGGTGTGCTGGTACCCATCCATGAAGGCCCGGAGCTCGTCGACCGTGCTGTTCTTGCCGCCGACCTCACCGATCTCGCCGCCGACCGACACGGTGACGCCGCGCGGCTGGTGCTCGCGGATGAAGGCGGTGAGATCGGCGCAGACAGTGTAGTTGCGCTCCTGCTGCTCGGGGACGCTGGGCCGGGAGAGGTCGACCACCGTCGAGGAGTCGATGTCGATATTGTAGAAGCCGGCCCGCAGAGCCTCGAGTGTGAGGTCCTGAACGGCCGTCGTTTCCTTGTCGGCGCTCTCGCCGTAGCGCTTGGCATTGATCTGGAAGTGGTCGCCCTGGATGAAGAGGGGGCCGCGGTAGCCCTCACGCAGCGCGGCGGCGAGAATGACGGTCACGTACTCCTCGGGACGCTGGCCGGTGTAGCCGATCTCGGAGCGGGCGATCTCGAAGATGAACTGCTTGCAGTCGTTCTTGAGTGCCGCGCGGACGGCCGCCCGCGCCGTGTCGTAGGACATGCCGCGGACGTTGATGGCCGGCGTCGTCCGGTGGCTCCACTCCCCGTGCCCGCCGGCAATGTACAGGTCGTGGATCGAAGCGGGGAGGACGCCCAGCGCCTGCCCGGCTTGCCACACGATCCAGCGGCTGGCCGCGCGCACGTCGTCGTCCCCGAAGACCGCCGAGTAAACCAGGCGGTCCAGCCGGTGTTCGCGCAACCCGCGCTCGTCACCGACGGACAGCCGGGAGTCGCGCACCTCGGCCACTGGCTTGAGATCGTCGAGCAGGTCGCGGACGGTTGCATAGCTGGTAGTCATGAATCCTGCCTCCCCACGGTGCGGTCGGCACCGCGCTGTCGTCTCCCGCTTTCCGCGTATCTTAGCGCCTTTCGTCGCGTTCGGGTCGACGAGACGGAAACAGCAAGTTCGGGGCCGGGCCTACTGGACAGTAATGGTGCCCTGCATGCCGGCCTGCCGATGTCCGGGCTGGGAGCAGTAGAACGTCAGCTGGCCCGGCTGGGTGGGCGCGAGGAAGGTCACGGTCGTCGTCTGGCCGGCTGGGACGACCTGCTGCACCTGCTGGCCGCCGACGTTGTCGATGGTGAAGTCGTGCGGGACCACACCCTGGTTCTTCAGCGTGACGACGACTTTGGAGCCGACCGGAACCGTGAAGGCGGACGGCGTGAACAGCATCTCGGTCATCACGACCGTGATGGGCGTGACGACGGGACCGGTGCTCTCGGTGGGGATGGGCGTCGCGCCGGAGCGGCTGCACCCTCCCAGCACGGCAACGGCCAGCAGGGCGAGGGCCAGCCGGATGCCCAGGCGCGCGAGCATGGGGTCTCCTCCCAGGGGGATACGCGGGCGTCGGACCGTCGGCCCACCGGGATCGCCCCCGCGGTCCCGGCGGGCCTGGGCACCCATCGTCCTACAGGTGCTCGGCGAACCAGCCAGCCATGCGCTCGAGCCGCTCGACCCGGTGGTCCGGGCGGCCCGCGCGGGAGAGGCCGTGGCTCTCGTTGGGGAAGCGGACGAACTCCGCCTCCTTGCCGAGCAGGCGCAGCGCGACGAACCACTGCTCGCCCTCTTCGATCGGGCAGCGGTGATCCTGCTCGCTGTGAATGATCAGCATCGGCGCAGTGACGTTCTTGACGTAGGTGATGGGCGAGCGCTCCATGTAGCCGCTCGGGTTGTCGTATGGGGTGCCGCCGAACTCCCACGGTCCGGACGACCAGGCAAAGTCGCTGGCCCCGAACTGCGAGAAGCGGTTGCAGGTGCAGCGGTCGGTGACGGCCGCCTTGAAGCGGTTGGTCTGGCCGACGATCCAGTTGGTCAGGTAGCCGCCGTAAGAGCCGCCGGTAAGCCCCAGCCGCTGCTCGTCGATGAAGCCGAGTCCGAGCACGTGGTCGACGCCGGCCATGATGTCGCGGTAGTCGATCCCGCCCCAGTCACCCATGGCGGCAGACACGAACTGCTGCCCCTGGCCGGTGCTGCCGCGTGGGTTGGTGTAGAGGACGACATAGCCGGCGGCGGCCAGGATCTGCATCTCGTGGAAGAAGGTGTTGCCGTACATGCCGTGCGGGCCGCCGTGGATCTCGAGCAGCAGCGGGTAACGCACACCCTGGCGGAACCCCGGCGGCTTGATCAGCCAGCCGTCGAGCTCCTGGCCGCGCTCACCGGTGTAGGTGAAGTGCTCGGCCGGCCGGATCTCGACCTCCTGCAGGAAGTCGGTGTTGGCGGTACTCAACTCCCGCTCGCCGCTGCCGTCCGCCTCGGCCACGAAGGCCTCGATCGGCTGCGTGGCGTTGCAGGCGGCGAACGCGAGGCGGCCGTCGGTTGCACGGCTGACGGAGACGATGTCGCGCTCTCCGGAGAGCACCGTCTGGATCTCGCCGTCGAGCCCGACCCGCACGACGCGCACGTCACCGCGGTCGCTGATCGGCACGGTAAGGCTGGCGCCGTCGGCGCTCCAGAGCGGTCGCTGGACGGTGACGATGTAGTGCGCGTCGCTGGCGAGCGTGTTGCCGACCTCGCGGTCGAGCGTGGCGGACAGGTTACGCGCCTCGCCGCCGGCCGTCGGGACGACCCACAGACCGGCGAGGGTGGTCGGGCCATGGGGCGGGGCGATCGGGAAGCCGGTGAAGGCGAGCTGCTGTCCGTCCGGGGAGTAGGCCGGGGTAGCGTAGGCGCCGTCGCTGTGGGTGACCCGGCGCGGCTCCGCGCCGTCGAGCGGCGCGACCCAGATGTCGGCCAGGCTGTTCAGCTCACGATCCGGGGTGCGGTTCGAGACGAAGGCGATCTCGCTGTCGTCGGCCGACCACGCCGGTTGGGAGTCATCCCAGTCGCCCTCGGTCAGCTGGCGCGGGCGTCCGCCGGCCATCGCGACGACGAACAGGTGGCGGTGCAGGTCGCCGAGGAAGCCCTCGCCGTCGAACTTGTACTTGATCGTCCGGATGACCTTGACGTCGCTCTTCTCCGCTTCGCGCTTGCGATCCTCCTCGGTCTGCTCGCTCAGGAGCACCATCCCCTCGGGCCCGATCTTGCTGGAGAAGGCCAGCTGGGTCCCGTCAGGTGACCAGACGGGATCGGCGACACCGTGCTTGAGGTCGGTCAGCCGCTCCGGCTCGCCGCCGTCGGCCGGCATGGCGTAGAGCTGGACCGTACCGTCGCGGTCGGACAGGAAGGCGAGCCGGTGGCCGTCCGGCGACCAGCGGGGCGCGGTGTCCCTGGCAGCGCCGGCACTGAAGCGCGTACGCTCGCCGCCGTCGGCCGTCGCCAGCCAGATCGCGGAGCGGTACAGCTTGCCGTCGAGGTCCACCTCGGTCACCACGTAGGCCACGCGCTGCCCGTCGGGAGAGATCTGTGGGTCGCCCACGTAGCGGATGCGCGCCAGGTCCTCGATCTCGATCGGTCGCGTCATGCTCGATTGCCTTCCAAGCCGGCCGCATGCCCGCGGCCGCGCTATCGTTACACCGGCGTCACCGCGCCGACGTCTCACCAAAGAGAGTCCAGATCGTCGCGGCGTATTTGATCCCATTGAGGTAGTGCCCGACCGTCATGAACTCGTTGGCGGCGTGGCCGCGCCAGTCGGGCGGCCCGACCGCGGTGCCGGCGCCCGGGATGCCGAGCTGACCGGCGAGCCAGACAGCCTGCCTCCCCGAGGCGTCTCCGGTCGGCTGGAGCGACGGCTCCCGGTCGTAGACGCGGCGCGCGGCCTCCACGACGACCTGGGCGAAGGGTGAGTCGGCGGCGGTGCGGGACGGTTCGATGCTCCCCAGGTCGCGCACGTCGACGTCCCCGAAGCCGTGCGTCTCGAGATGGCGTCGGAGCTTGACGAGCAGGTCCGCCGGGTCCTGGTCGGACACCAGGCGGAAGTCGACGTTCACCGCCGCGGTCGAGGGCAGCAGCGTCTTGTTGCCCTCGCCGACATAGCCCGAGACGAACCCGGCGATATTGCAGGTCGGCGTGAAGAGGAGCTGCTGGAGCGCATCGACGCCGGAGACGCCGCCGACGAACTCCTCGACGCCGAGGTCTCGCTGCTGGGCCTCGTCGTCCCAGCCCGCCTGCTCCAGCAACTGGCGCTCGAGCGGCGTGGGCGGGCGCACGGCGTCGTAGAAGCCGTCGATCTGGACGCGGCCGTCGGGACCCTTGAGCGAGTTCAGCGCCCAGACCAGCGTCCAGGCCGGGTTGGGGACGAGCCGCGCGCGGGCCGAGTGCAGGTCCTTGCTCCCGCCGCGGGCGCGCAGTTGGACGAAGAGGAGCCCGCTCGAGCCGAGATTAATGCGCGGCACGTCGCCCGCGCCGAAGCCACCGTCGAACGACAGCGCGGCATCGGCGGCCAGCAGGTCGTGGTGCGCGGCGACGAAGGCCGGCAGGCTTGGACTGCCGCTCTCCTCCTCGCCGTCGAAGAGGAACTTGACGTTGATCGGCAGGCCACCCCCGGCCCGCAGCGCCTCGACGGCCTTGAGGTGGGCCATCAGGTTGCCCTTGGCGTCGGTGGCGCCGCGGCCGACGATGCGGTCGCCGACGCGGCGCGCCTCGAACGGCGGCGAGTCCCAGGCGGACTCGGGGTCGGCCGGTTGCACGTCGTAGTGGGTGTAGATGACGAGGGTCGGCGCGCCGGGCCGGTCGGCCGCGACCTCGCCGACGACGACCGGCAACCCGTCGGTGTCCATGACCCGCGCGGTGATGCCGACGTCGCCCATCATCTCGACCAGGAGCTCGGCACACTCGCGGACGCCGATGCGTGCCGAAGAGATCGATGGTTGCCGAATCAACCGCTGGAGATCACCGACCATGCGGTCGGCGTGATCGTCGACGAAGCGGTAGGCCGCATCGAGGTCTGCCATTGCTCCCCTCCCTCCGTTGGACGCGCGCCCCGGGCATTGTAGCGCGTCCGGGCGGTTTGGGAGCCGGCATGGAGACCGGCGCCGTCCGACTCAAGCGCCGGTTGACGACCCGGCGGAGCGGCTCTCGAGCACCGCCTTGAGCCGCTCCAGGTCTTGCTGGGCTTGCCGCTGGAGCACCGGTTCGAGCCCCGCGCCCACGAACCGCAGGACACCCCGGGCCTCGCCTTCCGAGATCCCATCCACGCGCGTGCCCGCCGGGACCTCGGTCAGCGTCATCGTGACGGTGAGGAGGAGCGGGCCGCTGGTGGACTTCAGGGTGTAGGCGCGCGGCGGATCCCAGGCGACGATCTCGCCGGCCCCCTCGAACTGCCGTCCCAACGCTTTTGCGGTGGCGGTGTAGGTCGAGCCGACCCCCTGCACGCCGGTCGAGGTCGGCGTAGCCGCCAAGATCGCCTCCTGCCACGTGGGCAGGTTCTCGATTGCAGTCATGTAGGCGAAGACGTCCGCGATGGGTCGCGCGATCGTCACCGTGTTCTCGAACCGCATCCCGCTGCTCCCAGCTCTGCTGTCGTGTTGCCGGTGGCTGCCGCCGGAGGTCACGTAACGCACGGCCCCCGCCCCCCCTGGCGGGCGCGGGCTGTGGGCGGCCCTCAGCGCCGGGAACGGCAAGACCCGGCCGGCCGGCCGGGTCCCGGAGCGCGATTCGCGTGGTCCACGGCTACCAGATGCCGAGCTCGTCCCTGGCCTCTTCGGACATCATGTCCGGCGTCCAGGGCGGGCTCCAGACCAGGTTGACACCGACCTCCCCGACGTCCGGCAGGTCGGCGAGCGCGCGGTTCATCTCCTGCATGAGAATCGGGCCGAGCGGGCAGCCCATCGAGGTCAGCGTCATGGTCACCACGACGTCGGTCTTGTCTTGCTTGTCCTCGAGGTCCACCTCGTAGACGAGTCCGAGATTGATCACGTCGATCCCGATCTCGGGATCGTACACGGTCTTGAGGTTCTCGCGGACGTCATCGGCGGTAAAGCTTGCCATGCCTGTCTACTCCTCGGTGCGTTGCGCGCGTCGCCCTACTCGTCGTGGTGATCCCCACTCGGCCAGTCGGTAATGCCGTAGGCGCCGGACTTGAGGACCTTGAGCCCCAGCAGCGCGCACTTGACCCGCGCCGGGCTGATCGGCACGCCGAGCTCGTCCAGGATATCCTGCGCGGTGATCTCTCGCACCCGCTGCAGGTCCTCGCCCACCACCATCTCGGTCAACAGCGACGTCGCGGCCTGGCTGATGGCGCAGCCGCGGCCGCTGAACTTGATGTCGGCGATCTTGCCGCCCTCGACGCGCACGTCGATGCGCACCCGATCGCCGCACAGCGGGTTGTTGTCCTCATAGGTGAAGTCGGCGTCCTCGATCGTGCCCTGGTTGCGCGGGTTCCGCGCGTGGTCGAGGATGTTCTCACGGTAGATATCTGCCACGCGTCACACTCCGAGACCAAAGATCCTGCGCACGGCCAGCAGGCTGTCGGCCAGCCGGTCGACGTCCTCGGTCGTATTGTAAACGTAGAAGCTGGCGCGTGCGGTCGCGTCCACTCCGAGGCGGTGCATCAGCGGCTGGGCGCAGTGGTGCCCGGCGCGCACCGCGACGCCCTCGGTGTCGAGGATGCTAGCGATGTCGTGCGGATGCACGTCGGCCAGGGTGAAGCTGATCACGCCGCCGCGATCCTCGCCTTCAGGACCGTAGAGGGTCAGGTCGGGCACGCCGGGCAGGCGCTCCAGCGCGTACTCGACCAGCTCACGCTCATGCGCGCGCACGGCGTCCATGCCGAGGTCCCCGAGGTAGTCGATGGCCGCGCCGAGGCCGACAGCGTCGGCAACGCTGGGGGTGCCCGCCTCGAACTTGGCCGGCAGGTCCGCCCAGGTCGAGCCCTCGAGCGTGACGGTGCGGATCATGTCGCCGCCGCCCAGGAAGGGTGGCATCGCCTCCAGCAGCGCGCGCCGACCCCAGAGGACGCCGATCCCCATCGGCCCGAGCATCTTGTGACCGGAGAACGCGAGGAAGTCGACATCCAACGCCTGCACGTCCACCGGCATATGCGGCACGCTCTGCGCGCCGTCGAGGAGGACGAGGGCTCCTGCCGCATGGGCTCGAGCCGTAATCTCCGCGATCGAGTTGATCGTGCCGAGCGCGTTGGCGACGTGGGTGACGCCGACGAGCTTGACCCTCTCGGTCGCCAGGTGGCGGTCCAGGTCGTCCAGGCGCAGCCTACCCTGGTCATCGATGTCGATCCAGCGCAGCGTCGCGCCGCGCTCGGCGGCGATCAGCTGCCAGGGGACGATGTTGCTGTGATGCTCCAGCACCGTCAGCACGACCGTGTCGCCGGGACCGAGGTTGGCCCGCCCCCAGCTCTGCGCGACCAGATTGAGCGCCTCGGTGGTGTTGCGCACGAAAATGCACTCGCGCGCGTCACGCGCGTTGATGAAGCGGGCAACCTTCTCGCGGGCACCCTCGTAGGCGGCGGTGGCCTGCTCGCTGAGCCAGTAGACCCCGCGGTGGATGTTGGCGTTGGACGTCCGGTAATAGGCGTCCAGCGCGTCGATGACCGCGGCGGGCTTCTGGGAACTGGCGGCGCTATCGAGGTAGATCAGCGGCTTGCCGTGCACGGGCTGGAACAAGATCGGGAAGTCCGCCCGGACCCGTTCCACGTCGTACGTCTCGTGCCCGGTCGCCGCGTGTGTGCCCGGCATGGTCACAGTCCGATCTTTCGCGCGATCGCCGCCCGCACCGTCTCCTGCACCTCAGGCACCGGAACCCGCTCGATCACCTCGTCGAAGAAGCCGTCGACGATGAGCTTGACTGCCTCGGTGCGATTGATGCCGCGGCTCATCAGGTAGAAGATGTACTCCTCCTCGACCTGGCCGATGGTCGCGCCGTGGGTGCAGCGCACGTCGTTGGCGCCGATCTCGAGGTTCGGCATGGTGTCGGCTCGGGCGGTGCGGCTCAGGATCAGGTTGCGGTTGGCCTGATAGGCATCGGTGCGCTGGGCATTGGGGTAGACCTTGATGGCGCCCGAGTAGACCGTACGCGCCCGGTCCTTGATCGCGCCCTTGAAGAGGAGGTCGCTGGTCGCATAGGGCGAGATGTGCATCTGGCGCGTCTGGTGGTCCAGATGCTGGGTCCCGTCGGCGAAATAGAGGCCGAGCATCTCGGCCTGGCTGCCGGGTCCGGCCAGGTGGCTGGCGATGAGCGACTTGCTCAGCCGCGAGCCGAGCGCCACGTCGAGCGTGTTGACCACGGCGTCCTGGCCGAGAATGGCGCGCTGGGTCACGAAGTTCCAGACGTTGCGGCCCCAGTCCTGGAGCTGGAGGTAGCGCACCTGCGCCGCGTCACCGGCGAGGATCTCGACCACGCCAGAGGCGATGACCGGCTCGTCGCTCGCTGCCGATGCCCAGGCGTCGACCACGACGACCGACGCGCCCTCCTCGGCCACGATCAGCGTGTGGGGGAAGATGGCGGCGCCGGGTGTCCGAGCATAGACCTGCGCGCGAAGCGGAGCCTCGATCTGGACGTTGCTGGGCACGTAGACGAACGTGCCGCCGCTCCAGAAGGCGCCATGCAGCGCGGCGAACTTGTTCTCGTCGGCCGGGACTGCCTCGGTCATGAAGTGCCGGCGGATGAGGTCCGGATACCGCTGGACGGCAGTGGCCAGGTCGGTGAGGATCACACCCTGTTCGGCGAGCTCCGGGCTGAGCTCGGTGTAGACCGAGGCGGCGTCGACCTGCACGGTGAGGCCGGCACGCCGCTGGTCAACGCCGAGCAGTGCCGCGACCTCGGCTGGGAGGTCGGCCGGGCTCGTCAACCGCTCGGGCAGGGTCGCGAACGGCGCGACCGCGTCGATCGGTAACCGCCGGATATCGGTGCGCCGCCACTCCTCGTCGGAGCGGGTCGGCATCGGGATAGCCTCGAAGGCGTCCCAGGCGGCGAGCCGCCTGTCGCGCACCCAATCTGGCTCCTCGCGCAGCCCGGAGAGTTCCTCCACCGCGCGGCGTGAAAATCCCTTGGTCGCTTCCTTGACTGATGCTTCCATGCTCTCCCTTACGTCAAGTGTGGCGCCGGGTCGCGCTGACGCGGCGGCCGCCGGTCCTGCCCGCTCATAACGAGGGGCGGGCCCGGCGTCTCTGGCGACCGCCGCGGGACACCGCCCCTCGAAACTCGGCCTCCCGGTGCTCGCCGGCCCCGGTCGGGCCCGGTGAGGCGCGGCGGGCTAACCGACCGAGCCCTCCATTTCGAGCTGGATCAGCCGATTCAGCTCGACGGCGTACTCGAGCGGCAGCTCCTTGGCGATCGGCTCGATGAAGCCGCTGACGATCATGCTCATCGCCTGGGCCTCGGTGATGCCGCGGCTCTGCAGGTAGAAGAGCTGCTCCTCGGCGACCTTGCTCACGGTCGCCTCGTGGCCGACCGAGACGGCCTCCTCCTCGATCTCCATGTACGGGTAGGTGTCGGTGCGGCTGGTCTCGTCGAGCAGCAGCGCGTCGCAGACGACGTTCGACTTGACGTCGTGGGCGCCCTTGTGGACCTTCACCAGGCCGCGGTAGCTGGAGCGGCCGGTCCCCTTGGAGATCGACTTGGAGATGATCTGCGACGAGGTGTTGGGCGCGACGTGCACCATCTTGCCGCCGGCATCCTGGTGCTGGCCGTCAGAGGCGAAGGCGACGGAGAGGACCTCGCCGCGGGCGCCCGGCTCCATCAGCCAGACGGCCGGGTACTTCATCGTGACCTTCGAGCCGAGGTTCCCATCGACCCACTCCATGGTGGCGTTGCGGTAGGCTGCGGCGCGCTTGGTCACCAGGTTGTAGACGTTCTTCGACCAGTTCTGAATCGTCGTGTAGCGGCAGCGGCCGCCTTCCTTGACGATGATCTCCACGACCGCGCTGTGCAGCGAGTTCGAGCTGTAGGTCGGCGCGGTACAGCCCTCGACGTAGTGGACGTAGGCGCCCTTCTCGACGATGATCAGCGTCCGCTCGAACTGGCCCATGTTCTCCGAGTTGATGCGGAAGTAGGCCTGCAGCGGGATCTCGACCCGCACGCCCTCCGGCACGTAGACGAACGAGCCACCCGACCAGACCGACGAGTTGAGCGCGGCG
>DATKRJ010000228.1:0-2360 GCA_035532355.1 Thermomicrobiaceae bacterium
CGACGCCATGATCGCCGCCGCGCGGGCGGCCGGGGTCAAGCTGATGATCGGGCACAGCCGGCGCTTCACCCGGCGCTACCAGCTGATCCGGGAGGCCATCGAGCGGGGTGAGGTCGGGGAGGTCCGCCTCGTCCGCGAGAACGAGCGGCGCGCCTACCCCCGGACGCCGCGGCCCGACAGCGTCGGCCACTGGAACCCGGAAGGGGACCGATCCTGGCTGGCCAAGGCCGGCTACACGCTGGGCGCGGCGCTGACCAACGCGGTGCACGAGACGGACCTGGCGCGCTGGTTCGCCGGCCAGGACGCCGCCTCGGTCTACGCCGCCGAGCACATCAACGACCCCGAGAGCGAGGTGCCCGACTTCATCACCTACACCATCACCTTCCGCAACGGTGCCGTTGGCGCCTGCGAGGTCGTCAACACGCTGCCGGTGGGGTACCCCTACTACCACATGATGGAGGTCTTCGGCACCGAGGGGATAATCCGGGCAACCGATCCCCCGATGTCGACCCTGGAGGTCTGGACCGCCGGCCAGATGGCCTTCCCGCTCAATCCGCGCACGTTCCTGGGCGTTGCCGACGCCTACGTCCAGGAACTCGCCGGCTTCGCCCGGGCCGTGCGCGAGGATACCCCGGTGCCCCTCGACCCCTGGAACGGCCGCCAGGCGCTGGCCATCTCGGTCGCGGCCGTCGAGTCGAGCCGCACCGGGCGACCGGTGTCGCTGCCGGAGGAGGTCGCGCCGATCACGGCCTGAGCACGCGTCTCCGGCGCACGCACCGGGCAGGGCAGCCACAGCGTCTGGTACGGGCGCGATGTATCGCGCCCGCATCGATCCGTGCACGCGAGCACGCGGACCATCGCTCCGGAATACGCCGCTACAGCATTTCTCGCAACTCTTGGCCGGAACTCAGCCCCTTCAGTGGGCTTCGTCCTTCAGCGCGGCGGCTTGAGCCCCGCGCGCCTGCTCCGCGCGCGTACTCCGCCTGCCCCAAGCCGACTCGGAGGTCCGTCAATTCCGCTCCGGAATACGCTCCTATCGACCCGAGCTCGCACCGGCCGGCGAGACCCGTTCTGGCTCGAGCCGGAGCAGGCGCTTCAACGGCGCCGGCACCAGGCCGAGTACCACCGGTGCGAGCGGCAGGGCCAGCGCACCGAGCGCCAGCGCGATCAGGGCCGTCCCGATGATGTCGGTCGGCCAGTGGATCCCGGCGGCGACCCGGGCAAACCCCACGAGCAGCGTCCAGATGGCCAGCACGTACCCCAGCGGGTGCCGGCGCCAGACCAGCGGCGCGGCCAGCGCCATGCCCAGAATCGTGTGGTCGCTCGGGAACGACGAGTCGTTGCCGTGGGCGAAGAGCGGCGTCAGGTGCAGATCGACGAACGGGCGCGGATGGTTGATCACCTTCGCCAGGACGAGGAGGACGATCCCGTTGAGGGCCGCCGACACGCCCACGGCGACCAGCAAGCGCCGCCGGCCCGGCACGTCGTTCCCGGGCCAGAACCAGGCCACGACGAGGATCAGCGGGACGACGAAGATCATGCGCTGGGCGAAGAGCAGGGTCAGGCTGTGTGCCAGCCCCGGGGCGGCGGCCCAGTCGTAGAGGCGCCGCACGATATCGGCGTTGAGTCCGCTCATCGATTCCTTAACCTCGACTGTTCCGAAGCCGCTCACCGTCGCCCGACCGCATGGCGGCGGGGCTTCGCCCGGGGAGCGCGCCTGGCCGGCGGGCATCCTCCAGCCCGCCCCTCAGCTGACGCCGTGGCTCGGTGGGGACCCGCCTGACTTTAACATTTCGCGGCGCGCGGGCACACCTCGTCCCGACGACGGTGACGACGGGAGCCGATTGTCCGGCGCGTCCAACCGTGGTTGGCTTGAGGCCACGCTGCCGGCCGCTACGCCACGGGAGAGTGAGGGATCAGCGCCATTGGACGGTCCGGGCCACGCCCCGCCCCGGTTGCGTGCTCGAGCGGGGGCGCGCCTGGACGTGCTGCGCCAGCGCGACTTCCGCCTGCTCTGGGGCGGTGAGCTCCTGTCCACGGTCGGCTCGCAGATGCAGCTCTTCGCCGTGAACTGGCAGGTCTTGCAGCTGGCGGGCAGCCGCAGTGTCATCCTCTCCCTGGCCGGGCAGCACCTCGGTCTGCGCGCGGACGCACTGGCGCTCGGCACACTGGGGTTCGTCCGGGTGCTGCCGACCCTGCTGCTCGCGCTGCTCGGCGGCGCGCTGGCCGACACGCGCGACCGGCGCGCCGTCATCACCGCGGCGCAGCTGGCCGCGACCCTGGTCGCCGGAACCCTCGCCGCGGTCTCCTTCACGGGCCACGCCGGCATCGCCGTCCTCTACCTGCTCTCGGCGGCGGGC
>DATKRJ010000229.1:0-2571 GCA_035532355.1 Thermomicrobiaceae bacterium
CCGAGGCCGACGGTGGCACGGCCGCCACTGAGGTGGTCGATCGTGACCATCGACTTGGTGAGCAGCCCCGGGTTGCGGTAGGCCGCGCAGAACACCAGACAGCCGATGCGGATCGTCCGGGTCTCGACCGCCATCGCCGCCATGAGCGGGATGGCCTCGAAATGCGGCGCGCTATCATCGGTCTTGTTGTAGAAATGATCCCACACCGACATCCAGTACAACCCACTGCCGTCGGCCCAGGTCCAGAGCCGGCGCAGGTCGTCGATGGTGCAGTTCTGCTGGCCGATGTGCACCCCGAAGCGCATGTCTCACCCCGATTCCGGCGTCTGCCGTGCTCGTCGATCCGGCCGCTGGTTCACGCTGCGATCCCCCCAATAGAGAACGGGACACGGGCGCCGCTGTCAATGTCTCGTCAGCCGCGGCGCCGTGCCTCCGCCCGTCTCACGCTTGCGCGACCTGGCCATGGAGCGCACAATGCCCGCGCCCGCCCGATGCTGCCGGGCCTCTTCCCGGTGCTCCCCAGCCAGTCGATCGGTCGGTGGACTGAGTCGGTCGCAAGGGGATGGTGAGAGCGATGTCCTTTCGGTTCGTCCATGCCGCCGACCTGTACCTCGACACGCCGTTCGATCGGATCGGCAGCGTCCCGCCCGAGCTGCGCGAGGTGGTGCGCGATGCCTCGCTCACCGCGTTCGCCAATCTGGTCGACCTCGCCATCGCCCGCCAGGTGGCCTTCGTGCTCCTGGTCGGAGATACCTTCGACGGGATCGAGCGTGGCCTGCGGGCCCAGCTCCACCTGCGCGCCGGCCTCGAGCGCCTGAGCGCACAGGGGATCCAGACCTTCATCGTGCGCGGGCGGGCGACTGGACCGGGTGACTGGTCCTCCGTTCCCGGCCGGCCGGCCGGCGTGACCGTGTTCTCCGACGCCGGCGTCCAGGCGGTGGACGTCGAGCGCGACGGAATCCGGCTGGCGACAGTACACGGCAGCGGTGGCGAGGGCGACGACCCGCTGCAGGGTTTCACCCGTGACCCCTCCGGTGGGCTCCACGTGGGCGCGATCCACTGCCGGGTGCCCGGCCCGTCCACGCGGTCGTGTCGCGTCGACGACCTTGCGGCGCGCGGGATGGACTACTGGGCGCTCGGCGGTGCGCACGCCCGGGAGGTGCTGTCCGCGGCGCCCTGGATCGCGTTCGCCGGCACCCCTCAGGGACGTGGATTCCGGGACCCGGAGCTCGGCCCCAAGGGGGCCCTGTTGGTGTCGTTCGACGGCCGCGTACTCCAGGTCCCCGAGTTCGTCCCGCTGGACGCGGTGCGCTGCCTCCGGCTCACAGTCGACGTGACCCAGGCGCGCGATCTGTCCGCGCTCACCGCCGAGCTCGTCGACCGCGCCGAGGAGCTTCGCCTGCAGCACCGCGGCCCGGCGCTGCTGCTCCGCGCCACGCTCACCGGCTCCGGCCCGCTGCGCGTCGAGCTGATGCGCCCGGGCGCGCTCGACGATCTGCTGCGTGATCTGCGGGACGCCGTGCGCGGTGCCGCGGAGCCGCTCTGGTGGGACGCGGTCGAGGACGAGACCCGGCCGTCACGCGACTGGACGGAGCTGCAGCGACGCGGTGACCTGACGGCGGAGCTGATCCGGCTGCACCAGGGGCTGCTGGACGACCCAGAGCGGCTGCGGACCCTGGCGGCGGAGCGCTTCGCACCGCTGCGGCGGGTGCTCCCCGGAGGCGAGGCGACGGCGGACCCCGCCATGCTGGCGGATCTCCTGACCGAGGCCGCGACACTGGCCATCGACCTCCTGGAGGAGTGGGACCGAGCATGAGGATCTCTGGCTGGGACATCGACGGGTTCGGCATCTTCCAGGACTACGCGGTCCGCGGGATTCCGCCGGGCCTGAGCGTCTTTCTGGGGCCGAACGAGGCCGGCAAGACGACGCTGCTGGCCTTCATTCGGCAGATGCTGTTCGGGTTCCCCGACGAGCGCGGCCGGGAACGCCGCTACCCACCGCCCAGCGGCGGTCCTCAGGGGGGCAGGCTGTTCGTCTCCGCGGCGGACGGCGAGTACGTCGTCGAGCGCAGGGGCGGCGCTCGGGCACGGGCGGTCGTCACGCTGCCCGACGGCCGGCGTGGCTCGGAGGAGGAGCTGCAGCGGCTGCTCGGCGGCTGCGACCGGCGGCTGTTCCAGACGGTCTTCGCCTTCAGCCTCGCCGAGCTGCAGGATTTCGACACGCTGGACGCCGACGGGGTCCAGGACCGGATCTTCTCGGCCGGGATCGTGGGAGCCGGCAAGTCCGCCCAGGACGCGCTCCGCGCGCTGGCGGATCGGCAGTCCGAGCTGCTGCGGCCGCGCGGCAACGCCCGGATCAACGGCCTGCTCGCTCGGCTCGACGACGTCGACCGCCGCGTCGCGGACGCGCGCCGGCGGGCCGGCGGCTACCCGGGAGTCCTGGCGGAGGAACGCGCGCGTGTCGACGAGGTACGGCACCTGGGTGAGGCGATCGAGGAGCAGCGGTCGGTGCAGGCGCACTGCCGACGGCTGGTGGAGCTCTGGCCGCTCTGGGCCCGCCGTCGCGCCGCC
>DATKRJ010000230.1:0-16878 GCA_035532355.1 Thermomicrobiaceae bacterium
GGCGCGGATGAAGCACTCCTGGGTGAGGTCGTTGGCGTCGTCGGGATTGCCCATCATGCGGTAGATGAAGCCGTAGATCTGCCGCTCGTACCGCTGGAAGATCGCCTCGAAGGCCGCCGCGTCGCCTTCCTTCGCGCGGTCAACCCATCTGGCCTCGTCTGCTGTGACCACCGCGTAGCCATCCATACGAGGTCCTCCGCCTTCTCTAACGAACTCGCGCCGTCGTGGTTGTGGCATGCACACCAAGACTGCCGGCCGCTGGGTACACCGAGGCGCTTCCGACGCTCAGTTCTATGTACGGTACAAGATACCGGATCCGTTCACCGCTCTGCAATACCCCTCGACGCCTGCGCCGATGGCGCGTATTTGCGCCGCTCGGCTTTCGATTGTCCGATGCTACAATTCTGGCCGGCTGGGTCAGTTTCGCAACAGGATTTTGGTACTAAAGGGGGTGGAGGATGGCGCACCCGTTTCTCGAGCGGCTCAACGAGGGGCCCATCCTCTGCGACGGTGGCATGGGCACGCTGCTCTATGAACGAGGCATCCCGCTCGACTCCTGTTTCGACGAGCTGAACCTGACCCGGCCCGACCTGATCGTCGATATCCACCGGGAGTACATCGCCGCCGGGGCCGAGATCATCGAGACGCACTCGTTCGGCGCCAACCGCTTCAAGCTCGAGCCGCACGGCCTGGTAGAGCGCGTGCGGGAGATCAACCGGCGCGCCGCCCGCAATGCCCGTGAAGCGCGCGAGATCTCGGGCCAGCCGGTGCTGATCGCCGGCTCGATCGGACCGACCGGACGCACCATGATGCCCATTGGCACTACCCCGGCGGATGCCGTACAGGAGGCCTTTCGGGAGCAGATCGGCGGCCTGCTCGAGGGCGGCGTCGACCTGCTGATGATCGAGACTATCCCGGCGCTTGACGAGATGCGGTCGGCGATCGCGGCGGCCCGCGAGGTCTGCGATCTGCCGATTGTGGCGCAGATGACATTCGCCGAGGACGGCCGGACGGTCGCCGGGAGCACGGTCGAGGAGGTCGTAGACGCGCTTCGCGACCTGGACGTCGAGGTTTTCGGGGCCAACTGCAGCGTGGGGCCGCGACACACGATGGACGTGCTGCGGCGGATGGTACGCCTGGCCGGGAGCGGCGCACGCTACTCGGGACAGCCGAACGCCGGCTGGCCGATGCAGGTCGGCGGTCGCGTCATCTACCCATCGTCGCCAGAGTACTTCGGGGGTTACGCCCGGGAAGCCGTGCGGCTCGGGCTGTCCATCGTCGGTGGGTGCTGCGGCACGACGCCGGTGCACATTCACGCCATGCGCCAGGCCATGGACGGACTGGACGGCGCGCCGAGCGCGGTCTCACAGCCGGTGGCAGCCGAGCCGTCACCGCGCCGGCGCGAGATGCTGGCGCCGGAGGGCCCGACGCTCCTCGCTCAGAAGCTGGGCAAGGAGTTCGTCGTGAGCGTCGAGATCGACCCGCCGAGGGGGCTCAACCCGCGCAAGACACTCGCTGGCGCGCAGCTCCTGCGGGAGGCAGGGGTCGAGTTCATCAACGTCGCCGACAGCCCAATGGCGCGCGTCCGGATGAGCGCTCTGTCGCTCTGCTATCTGATCCAGCAGCAGGCCGGGGTCGAGACGCTGCTGCACTTCACCACTCGCGACCGCAACCTCATGGGACTGCAGTCCGACCTGATCGGCGCCCACGCGCTCGGCATCCGCAACATCATCGCGCTGACCGGCGACCCGCCGAGCCTCGGCGACTACCCGGACGCTACACCGGTGTACGACGTCGACTCGATTGGGCTCGTCAGGGTGATCAAGTCGTTCAACGCCGGCACCGACGCGGCCGGCGCGTCTATCGGGCAGATGGCGAGCTTCACCGTGGCGGTAGCCTGTGACCCGACCCGCGCCGACCTCGACGAGGAGGCCGACCGGCTGAGTCGCAAGCTGGCCGGCGGGGCAGACCTGGTGATGACTCAGCCGGTGTTCGCCATCGACACGTGGGATCGTTTCCGCACGCTCTACGAGAGCCGGCACGGTCCAATCCCCGTGCCGGTGCTGCTTGGGGTGCTGCCTCTGCAGAGCCACCGCCACGCCGAGTTCCTCCATAACGAGGTGCCCGGCATCCGGCTCAGCGAGGAGGCGCGGGAGCGCATGCGCCGCGCCGGGAGTGACGGCCGGCGCGAGGGGGTGCGGCTGGCGCAGGAGCTGATTCTGGAGGCCCGGGACCGCGTGCACGGCATCTACGTCATGCCATCGTTCGGACGCTACGAGGTCGCGGTCGAGGTCGTGTCAGCACTCACAGACCGGCGCCTGGTCGCCGCGTTGCCGCGCTGACCGGCCGGTGCTATACTGCGTCGCGCCCGCCGCCGGCGGGACTTATTCGCCTTGCCTTCGATCGATCGAGTGTCGCCTTGGAGTTGAGCGCATGGATGTGATCAGGAGTATCGAGCAGGAGTACCTCCGCCAGGACATCCCCGATTTCGGCCCCGGCGACACGGTGCGAGTCCACGTGAAGGTCGTCGAGGGCACCCGCGAGCGAGTCCAGCCGTTCGAGGGACTCGTGATCAGCCGCCGCGCCGGCGGGGTGAACGAGAACTTCACCGTCCGGCGCATCGCGTCTCACGGCATCGGGGTCGAGCGGACGTTCCCACTGCATGCGCCACGCATCGACCGGATCGAAGTTCTCCGGCACGGTAAGGTCCGGCGGGCGAAGCTCTACTACCTGCGCGGCTTGACCGGTCGGGCCGCGCGCATCAAGGAGCGGCGCCGTCCCGCGGGCAGCGTGCTGCGCTAGTCGGCAGATGAGATGAGCGTCGAGCGTTCCGGGAGGCGGTGCCGCGGCACCGCCTTTTCGTCGGACGCGGACGGCGAGCGGCTCACCGTGAGCGAGCCGACGCTGGAGCGTGAGAGCGCGCTCCGGTCCCTCGGGCACCGCCTGGTGGCAGGGGTCGACGAGGTCGGACGCGGGTCGGTCGCCGGGCCGGTGGTCGCGGCGGCCTGCGTGCTCCCGCCTGAGGTCCGCGGCATCTCCGGCGTCCTCGACTCCAAGGCACTCACTCGGGGCCAACGACTGCGCCTCGCCGACGAGATACGCCGCTGCTCGATCGCGTGTGCTATCGGGGCGGCTTCCCGGCGCGAGGTCGACCACCTGAACGTTCGTGCCGCCTCGGCTCTGGCCATGCGCCGCGCGCTCGCCAGGCTGCCCGCCTGGGATCACGCCCTCTACGACGGTTTGATGGCCCGCGAGCTCGATCCGGAGCTGACAACCGCCGTCGTCCACGGCGACGCCCTCTCGCTCTCCATCGCCTGCGCCTCGATCCTGGCGAAGGTTACCCGGGATGCGCTGATGGGCCGGTTGGCCGCGCGCCACCCTGAATACGGCTGGGATCACAACGCCGGCTACGGCACCGAGGAGCACCTCGCGGCACTCCGGGCGCACGGCGTCACACCGCATCATCGCCTCACGTTCGCCCCGGTTCGCGACCTGCTGGGCCCCTCCAGGACGACGCCGGACGCGAGCGCGGTGGGCGACGCGTGACGGCGCGAATACGCCTGGGCGACTCCGGCGAGCGGCTGGCCGAGCGTCACCTGAAGGCGCGTGGCTGGCGCGTCCTCGACCGCAAATGGCGCGGGGAGCGCGGCGAGCTCGACCTCATCGCGCTGGACGACGAGGTGCTCGTGTTCGTCGAGGTGAAGACACGGCGGGGCGACTCTCGCGGCACGGCCGAGGAGGCGATCGGCCCGGCCAAGGCGGCTCGGCTCTTGCGCCTCGGGACCGAGTACCTGGCGGCGCATCCCGCGCTCGAGGACCGGCTGTGGCGGGTGGACCTTCTCGCGATCACACTCGGCTCGTCCGGCGCGATCGAGCGGGTCAGCCATATCGTCAGCGCGGTGGAGTCCGGGTAGTCTTTTGGGACCGCGATTGCCGTCGCACGGGAGTTGCCCGGTGCTCGATCACGACGCGCTCAACCGGATCCACGCCGCTGCCGCGTCCCAGCGAGACGCACTGATCGGCTTCGCCCGCCGTGCCGTTAAGACGCCCAGCCCCTCCGGGCAGGAGGGGGCGATGGCGGACCTGGTCCGCCGGGAGATGGAACGGGTCAGCTTCGACGACGTCTGGGTGGACGACGTCGGCAACGTGGTCGGCGTCGTGCGCGGAACCGGCGGCGGCCGGCGGGTGCTGTTCAACAGCCATCTCGATCAGGTGGCGGAGGGCGACCCGGCGCGGTGGTCCCATCCACCCTTCGGCGCCGAGATCGTTGACGGAGTGCTTTACGGACGCGGCGCCAGCGACGTCAAGGGTGCGCTGGCGGCGCAGGTGTACCTCGCAGCTGCTCTGCTCGGGGCGGGACTACGACCGGACGGCGACGTGTTCGTGGCCGCCGTCGTGCTCGAGGAGGTCGGCGGGTTCGGCACCGAGTGGCTCTGCCGGACACTGCCGTGCGACGTCTGCGTGCTGGGCGAGCCAACCGGGAACGAGCTGCGGCGCGGACATCGTGGCAGGGCGGTCATTGCAGTCAGCTTTGCCGGCCGGTCCGTCCACGCCAGCGTCCCAAACCGTGACGGCAACCCTCACTTCGCGCTGGCTCGCTTCATCGAGCGCCTGGACGGGCTGCGGTTGCCATCGGACTCGGTGTTCGGCGGGTCGTCGCTCGCGCCCACCGTGATAGGGTCCGACCAGGAGAGCGCCAACGTCACCCCGGGGACGCTCAGGCTGCTGCTGGACTACCGCAGCCTGCCGTCCGAGGACGTCAGCGCGACCGTAGACCGCCTGCGAGAGCTTGCCGTGGCCAGCTGTGGGGGCCACGTCAGTGCCACGGTACGGGCCGAAGGCTGGACGGTACGGACGTATACCGGCGTCGAGGCGACCATGCCACCGAAGGTCGGCTATGAACTGCCGGTGGACCACCCGAAGCTGCTGGCCGCGCAGCGCACCCTCGAGTCGGCGCTCGAGCGACCGATACCGGTCGACGTCTGGCACTTCACGACCGACGGCGGCATCCTGGCCCGGCACGGCGTGCCGACGATCGGCTTTTCCCCGTGCGAGGAGCAGTACCCGCATACGGTGCAGGACCAGGTGAGCCTGGCGAAGATGGCGCAGGCGGTGGTCGGCAACGCGGCGCTCGCTGTCTCGCTCAGCGACCGCGACGATGGGAGGGGTACGTGAGCGCGTCGTCCGAGGAGCACCGCGCCCAGGCGCCGCGGTCGATCCGCTGCGCGGTCGTCACGGTCAGCGATACCCGCACGCCGGAGACCGACCGCAGCGGACTGCTGATCCGCGAGCGGCTCGCCGAAGCCGGCCACGAGGTGGTCGACTACCGGATCGTCCGCGACGAGGCGGTTGAGATCGGCCCGCTGCTCGACGAGCTGGTGGCGCGTGAGGACTGCGACGCGGTTTTGATCGACGGCGGCACCGGGATCGCCCGCCGCGACACGACCTACGACGTCGTGGCCGCGCGCCTCGACAAGCGCCTCGACGGGTTCGGCGAGCTGTTCCGCTCCCTCAGCTACGCGGAGATCGGTGCGGCGGCGATGCTCTCCCGCGCGACCGGCGGCGTCTACCGCGGCACGCTGGTCCTGCTGATGCCGGGCTCGAGCAATGCCGTGGCGCTGGCGATGGACCGGCTGATCCTGCCCGAGCTCGGTCACCTGGTGTTCGAGATCCGCAAGTAGGCGCGCGTCCGCCGCGAAACCACGGCGGTGGCCGTGAGTGGCCGGGTCGGCGCGCCACGACTGGTATCATCAACGCTGGCAGAAACCGTGAGCCCGAGGGACTGGTGGAGGGATCGACGCCATGGCGCCGGCCGACGAGCGACGAACACGCACGCCGCAGGTCCTCAAGGGGATGCGGGACTTGCTGCCACAGCAGATGCTTCTGCGGCAGCACGTCATCGGCACCTTCCGCGGCGTGTTCGAGCGCTACGGCTTCGAGCCGATCGAGACGCCGGTGCTGGAGTACCTCGACGTCCTGACCGGTAAGTACGGCGAGGACGAGCGCCTGATCTACCACTTCGAGGACCGTGGCGGGCGCGAGGTCGGCCTGCGCTACGACCTGACCGTGCCGCTGGCGCGCTTCGTGGCCAGCCACCGCGCCGAGCTGACCTTCCCCTTCAAGCGCTACCACATCGAGCCGGTGTTCCGTGCGGACCGACCCCAGCGCGGGCGCTACCGCCAGTTCTGGCAGTGCGACGCGGACATCGTCGGCACGGCGTCGATGATGGCCGACGCCGAGGTGATCATGGTCTGGATCGACGCGCTGTCGGCGGTGAACATGCCGAACTTCGTCGTGCACATCAATCACCGGCAGCTGCTGCAGAGCCTGGCTCAGGTCGCGGGGGTGCCGGAGTCTCAGGCGACGACCATCCACCGGGGCATCGACAAGCTCGGGAAGATCGGCCGCGACGGCGTCCGCAAGGAGATGGTGGCGCACGGCGTGCCGGCGGACGCGGCCGAGCGTGTGCTCGACCTCGTCGAGCTGCGCGGGCCGGCCGCAGAGGTCCTCGATGAGCTCAGGAGGCGCCTGTCGGGCAACCGGCTGGCAGAGCAGGGGATCGCCGACCTCGAGTCGCTCTTCCGCTATCTCGGCGAGATGAACGCGGATCCCCAGCACTACGAGCTCGACCTGTCGCTGGCGCGCGGGCTCGACTACTACACCGGACCGGTCTTCGAGGCCATGGTCACGGAGCCGAGCATCGGCTCGCTCGGGGGTGCCGGGCGCTATGACCACCTGATCGGCATGTTCCTCGGGGAGGACATCCCGGCGACCGGCACGTCGTTGGGTCTCGAGCGGATCATCGACGTGATCGAGGAGCTGCACCTGCTGCCAATGCCGCCAACCGTGGCCGACGTGCTGGTCACGATGTTCGACGAGAGCGAGCCAAGTCTGGCCGCGTCGCTCCAGCTCGTCAGCCGGCTGCGCGGGGCTGGTGTCCACGCCGAGGTGTACCTTGGGGAGCGGCGAGACCTACGTCGGCAGCTGCAGTACGCCAACAAGAAGGGCATCCCGGTGGTCGCGATTGTCGGGCCGGACGAGATCGCCCGCAACGCGGTCAACCTGCGCCAGATGGCGAGCGGTGAGCAGGTGACGGTCCCGACCGGCGAGGCCGGCGCCACGGTCGAACGCCTGCGGGTTCGGGAGCAACCGGGTGACGGTGCTACTGGGCAATAGCGGGTCGCCCCGCTGGTATATGGGAGACCCGGAGCGGCTCGACCGATACCTCGACAACCTGAGCGCGTGGGGCGCCACGTCGACGGAGATGGTGCTGCACCACGGCCCCGCCGACGAGCGCACCGCACGGGTGCACGTGCTCCGGCCGGACTGGGAGCCGATGATCCGGCGCTACCGCGAGGCCGGTCTCGCTATCCAGTTCCACGTCTCGCTGGATCCCCGCTTCGCTACCGATCGCTGGGCCGACGATGCGGACGGGCTGCGCGAGGAATACCAGCCGCTGCTGAGCGTCGCGGGTGAGCTCTCGGCCGAGCAGGGCCGGACCGTGCTGGTCCTCCACGGGGCGGGTGACCCGGACCGGAGCTACCGGACGAATCGGGAGACGACCGTCGGACTGCTCCGCTGGTTGGCCGACGAGTCCGAGCGCCTGTCAGGTGACGTTCGGGTGGCGCTCGAGCTGGGCGCCGCCAAGTCCCGCCGCCCGACCGCCGTGGGCCGGTCACGCGACGACGTGCTGGAGCTGGTGGACGAGGTCGGCTCGCCGCGGGTGGGGATCTGCTGGGACGTGGCGCACGACCTGGAGAACGCCGACCGCGAGCCGGAATGGACGCCGATCCCGCCGGGGCCGTTTCTGCGGCGCGTGTCCCACCTCCACCTGCACGACCTGGATGCCGAAGGCGAGGCTCACTACCCGCTGGTGTGTGGCCGCGTCCCGTTCGCGGAGCAGCTCGGGGCGCTCGCAGCCGTTGGCCCGCTGCCCTCGGTGACCATGGAGATCCGCTGGCGCTGCGCGGCGCGGCTCGGGGACCCCTGGGACCTGTTGGGTGAGAGCTACCGCGTGGCCGGCAACGCGATGCGGACGGCTATCGACGCCTGAGGCACGTTCAGTCAGAGACCGGCGCCCGCGCCTCAGGCTCCGTTGACTGCTCAGCCGCCGGTCCGGTCTCTGATCGGGGCGTCCCCAGGTTGCTCGTACGGGAGGGGTTCGTGATCGTGCGCCCCGACGCCGGGGCGATCACCGCGGCGTAGGTCGCGAGCAGATCCTCGATCCGCCGCTCCCAGGTGAATCTGTCCGCCGCCCGGCGGCGGAGGCCATCGCCGAGCGCGACGGACGTCGCGGGGTCTTTTAGCAGGTGAACCACCCGCCCGGCGAAATCGACCGTGTCCCCGTGGCGTGCGTAGACGCCCAGGTCGCCCAGGATCTCGCGATTGGCCGGGGCGTCAAAGGCGACGACCGGCAGCCCCATGGCCATGTAGTTGTAGAGCTTTCCGTTCCCCTCGGTCAGCGACATCTTCGGAGCGACGGCGACGTCGCCCAGGGCGAGGTAGCGGTGTGCCTCGTGGTAGGGGATGCGACCCGGGAAGCTCGAACACCCGCCGAGTCCCAGACGCTCGGCCATCAGCCGGTAGCGCTCGTTGCCGGGGAAGCCCATCACCAGGAAGAAGGCGTTTGGCACCGCGGCGTGGATGCGCACGGCGGCGTCGAGGAGCAGGTCCGATCCCTGATACGGCGCGAGCAGCCCCAGGTAGGTCACGACCGGCGCGTCGGCCGGGATCCCGAGTCGACGCCGCAGATCGGCTCGGTCGGCCTCGGAGACGGACTCGGGCGAGAAGCGGCCGGTGTCCACGCCGTCCGGCACGGTAGTCAGTCGAGACGCCGGGAATCCCGCGCACAGCAGTCGCTCACGGGCGTTCTCACTGCTGGTCACGACCCGCCGTGGCAGCCGCTCGATCGCGTGCTCGATCCGGCGCAGGACGGACTCCCGCCGCCCGTTACGTCGCATGAACCCGTGATCGAGCATCTCCTCGGTCAGGCTGCCCTGGTAATCGAAGACGAGCGGGCAACCGATGAGGCGCGCGAGCAGCCCGCCGATCAGCGCGCCCTCGTGCAGGTGGGCGTGGATCAGGTCCGGACGCAGTCGCAGCGCTGTGCGCAGCACCTGGAGCGACAGCACGCCGTCGAGGTACAGCTTGTGGCGCGACGAACCGACGACCACGCGTTTGCGCCAGGGCACGTCGACCGAGCGGCGAATGTCGAGCCCGGGCACGTCGGCGCCGTTGTGGTAGGTGCAGATCGTGACCCGATGGCCCAGCGCCTCGAGCGCCCGCACCTCCTCGAGGATCCGGACGTGACATCCGTAGTCCGCGAAGAACGACGTGGGCGCGATCATCAGCACTTTGAGCGGCTGATCGAGTCTCACCAGTTCGACCGGCACGAAGCGCGTCGCCCCTCCTTGCGCCGGATTGTACGCTCAATTTTGGCCTGGCGGCCGGATCCGTCGGGCACGACGGAATATCGCGACCCCGTCAACGCGTTGCCTTGACGGCAGGTGCACGAGCCCGGATAGTCTGCACGATGTCCAGACGGCGTACAGTGAAAGGTCTGCGGGAGACACGTATGAGCGTTGAGGAGTTCAAGCGCGTCATGGTCGTCGTGGCGCATCCCGACGATATGGAGTTCAGCAGCGCCGGCACCGTCGCCCGGTTCGTCAAGGAAGGCCGCGAAGTCGTCCTGGTGCAGTGCACCTCCGGCGACAAGGGGACGTCGCGGCGCGACATCAGCTCGCCGGACCTCGCGCAGCTACGCGAGGGCGAGGAGCGCGAAGCGTGCCGGCGGCTGGGCGTGCAGCACATCGAATTCCTGCGCCTGGGCGACGGCGAGCTAATGCCCGACGTGAACTTCCGCGAGCGAGTGGTGCGCCAGATACGCGCCTACCGGCCGGATATCGTCATTACCCACGATCCGTTCCGTCCTTACTCGTTGCACCCCGACCACCGGGCGGTCGGGATCACCGCCGTGGATTCGGTGTACCCCACCGCGCGCGACCCGCTGTACTTCCCGGAGCACCTGGCGGCCGGCCTCGAACCACACAAGGTAGCCGAGCTCTGGCTCTACGGCGCGGAGTTTCCGGACACCTACATCGACATAACGGAAACTTTCGCCGACAAGATCAACGCGCTCAAGGCGCATGCCAGCCAGGTAGGCGAGGCGCTGACGCTCGAGGAACGTCTGCGGGAGCGCGCGAAAGAGGTTGGTGCACCACAGAGCATGGAGTTGGCGGAGGCCTTCAAGGTCATCAAGATGCGGCGCTGAGCCGACTGCCAGGATATTCTCAACCATTGAGTTGTGAATGTCGCGGAGTCCTGCGGTAGAATGGGTGGAAGGCCGGAGCGAGCCGGTGCCGCGCGGAGCATTGCCAGAGGCGGGACCGCCGCGGAGAGGTGACAGGCTTGGCAGTTCAGATCCTGCAACCCACGATCAGCGACGAGCGAGCGATTCCGCGCTCCGGAGAGCGGAAGACGCGCGATGCCTACGGTCGCCCGATCACCTACCTGCGCATCTCCCTGACCGACCGGTGCAACCTCCGCTGCGTCTACTGCATGCCGGCACTCGGGGCGAAGTTCGCCCCACGAAACGAACTGCTCACCGACGACGAGATACTCGCGGTCGTGCGCGCCGCGGCCCGGATCGGCTTTGCCAAGATCCGACTGACCGGCGGAGAGCCGACCATTCGGCCGCACCTGGTCGACATCGTGCGCGCCATCCGCGAGACACCCGGAGTCGACGACATCGCCATGACCACCAACGGCCTGCTGCTGGCACGACTGGCTCCGGGGCTCCGCGCGGCAGGACTGACCCGGGTGAACGTCAGCATCGACACGCTGCAGGCAGAGCGCTTCACCCAGATCACCCGCGGCGGCAAGATCGAGAAGGTGTGGGCCGGGATCGCCGCCGCCGAGGATGCGGGTCTGACTCCGATCAAGCTGAACGCGGTCGTGGTGCGCGGCCAGAACGACGACGAGGTCGCCGACCTGGCGTCCCTGACGCTGACCCGTCCCTGGCAGATGCGCTTCATCGAGGTCATGCCGCTCGAGGGCGTCGGAGACGTCCACGACGAGGGCTTGGTGACGACCGCGGAGACGCTGGAGCTGATCGAGCGAACCCACGGCCGGCTCGAGCAGCTCGATGCGCCGCCGGGTGACCCGGCTCGCGTCTATCGCATCCCCGGTGCGGCCGGCTCTATCGGTTTCATCAGCCCGGTGAGCCAGCCGTTCTGTGCCTTCTGCAATCGTATCCGACTCACCGCGGACGGCAAGCTGCGGCTCTGCCTGCTGCGCAACGACGAGGTCGACGTGCGCGACATCCTGCGCGGCGGTGGGACCGAGGACGACCTGATCGAGCAGATACGCTACGGCGTCTGGCGCAAGCCCTGGGGTCACGGCCTGGCCGAGGGCGACCGCAATGTCGGGCGGGGGATGAGCCAGATCGGCGGCTGAGTGCCGGTATCCTCGACGTCCAGACGACCCGCGCGGGACGCCCGCGCGGGTCTGTTGCGTTTGCCGGTTGGCGTTGACGCCCCACGAACGCGGCTCTAGCATGGCTGGTGCGTCGCGACGCGGGTCTTCACGGTCTAACCGGGTTGGTGGGAGGGCGGGCCGATGGTCGAGCGGGTTCTGGGCTACATCGAGGAGCACTTCGAGGCGCACCTGGACCGGACCCGGGCGCTCCTGCGGCAGCCCTCGATCAGCGCGGACGGCACGGGCATCGCGGAGACGGCCGCGCTGCTGGTCGGGTGGATCAGTGAGCTCGGCGGAGAGGCCCGAGCGGTCACCACCCCCATGCATCCGGTGGTCGTGGGTGGGATCGACGCCGGCAAGCCCTTTACTCTGCTCTTCTACGGCATGTACGACGTCCAGCCGGTGCTCGGCGAGAACTGGATGGTCGATCCGTTCGGCGGCGAGATCGTGGACCTCCCCGGTGTCGGACCGTCGATCGTCAACCGCGGCGCGATGAATCAGAAGGGGCCGCTCGGCAGCTTCCTGAACGTGCTGCAGGCGATGAAGGCGGCCACCGGCGAGCTGCCGGTCAACGTGAAGTTCCTGATTGAGGGCGAGGAAGAGCTGGGCAGCCGCAACCTGCCGGAGGTCGTCGAGGCTTACCGGGAAGAGCTGCGTGCAGACGCGTGCTTCTTCCCGTTCCTGTCCCAGAACCAGGACGGCAAGGTGCTCATGTACCTCGGCGTCAAGGGCATCCTCTTCATGGAGCTGGTGTGCCGCGGCGGCGATTGGGGCGGACCGACCACCCGCGCCGTCCACGGCAGCAACGCGGTCTGGTTCCACAACCCCACCTGGCGGCTGACGCACGCGCTGGCGAGCATGGTCACCCAGGACCAGAAGCACATCCTGATCGACGGCTTCTACGACGAGATCGCCCCGCCGAGCGCGCACGACGAGGAGCTGCTCACGCGGCTGGCCGAAACGGTCGACCCGGACGACCAGCTGGCGCCGAACGACACGCACCGCTTCAAGTACGACCTGGCCGGCGTCGACCTGCTGCGGAAGTACCTCTACCAGCCGACGCTCAACATCGACGGCCTGATCTCGGGCCACACGGCCGCGGGGACCAAGACGATCATCCCCCACGAGGCGCGGGCCAAGGTCGACGTCCGCATGGTGCCGCGCATGGACCCGGCGCTGACTATCGAGCGGATCCAGGCGCACCTGCGGCGTCATGGCTTCGACGAGATCGAGGTCCACGTCGAGGACGCCTACAAGTGGAGCAAGAGCGACGTCGACGACGCGCCGGTGCGGGCTTTGATCCGCACCTATCACGAACTGGGCTACGAGCCGGAGATCTGGCCGCACCTGGCGGGCTCGGCGCCCTTCTACCTGTTCACCGACGTGCTCGGCATCCCGGTCGCGCTCGGTGGACTGGGCCACGGCGGCCGAGTCCACAGCCCGAACGAGTACGCGACGGTCGCGGGGTTGCTGGACCACGAGCGCTCGATCGCGCTCTTCGTGTACCGGCTGGTCGAGGAGTTGGAGCGCGACGCGACCGGCGCCTGACCCGCGCCTCGTCCCGGCGCAACGGATCAGCGAGCGTGAGGAGCACACTGCGATGACGGCGAACCTGGTGGCGGAGAAGCTGCAGCAGGCGACCGAGATCCTGAACGAGCTGGATGTCGACCTGTGGATGCTGGTCGCGCGTGAGAGCGATACGCTGGGCGATCCCAGCCTACCGCTCGTCGTCGGCACCAGCGTCACCTGGGAGTCGGCCTTCCTCGTCTCGCGCACCGGTCACCACCGCGCTATCGTCGGCACGGGCGACGTCGAGAACATCAAGCAGACCGGCGCCTGGTCGGACGTGGTCGGGTATATGGAGGGGATCGGCAGTGTGCTGCGAGGCGCGCTCGCCGAGTACGACCCACGATCGATCGCGCTGAACTACTCGAAGGACAACAACATCGCCGACGGTCTGACCTACGGGCTCTACCTCACCCTGCAGGACATCCTGTCAGACACGCCCTACTGGGCGCGCGTGGTGTCGGGCGAGCCGATCGCGTCGCGGGTTCGGGCGCGCAAGTCACCCGAGGAGCAGCGCCGCATCGGGGACGCGGTGGCGACAACCGTCGGGATGTGGGACGAGCTGCGCGCGTGGCTCCGACCGGGGATCTCCGAGCGGCAGGTCGCGGACTTCCTCCATGGCAAGGTGGAGGGACTCGCCATAGGTACGTCCTGGGACGCGCGCTACTGCCCGGCGGTGAGCGCCGGCCCGAGCTCACCGGTGGGCCACGTGGGGCCGACGGACATCGCTGTCCAGCCCGGCGAGCTTCTCTCGGTGGACTTCGGGGTCAAGCAGGACGGCTACACGTCCGACATGCAGCGCACCTTCTATTTCCTGGCCCCGGGCGAGCGCGAGGCGCCCGAACCGGTCCGTCGCGCCTTCGCGGTGATCTCCGAGGTGATCCAGACGGCGGCGCACGTGCTTCGCCCCGGCGTCGAGGGCTGGGAGGTCGACGAGGTGGCTCGCGAGATCTTCGAGCGTGAGCGCTACGAGCCCTGGGCGTTCGCGCTGGGGCACCAGATGGGCCGGGCCTGCCACGACGGCGGCACGGTGCTCGGGCCGCAGTGGGAGCGCTACGGGCGACGGCCCTATGGGCGGGTGGAGCAGGACGAGGTCTACACACTCGAGATCGGCGTGAGCGTGCCGGGCTACGGCCGGGTCAGCCTGGAGGAGGACGTCGTGGTGACCGCGGACGGCTGCCGCTTCCTGGCGGAGCCGCAGCGGGAGCCGATCCTCGTCGGGTGAGCCGGTAACTGTCCTGCCGGGCCTCTCGGGTGGATTTTCCCGCCTCGTGGCTCGTGCGGCCCGTGGCCGGACCCTCGCCCGGCGACGCGTCGGCGACGCCGAGGGTACTCATGCGTATAATCGGCCGGTCGGCAGCAGGTGGAGTCCAGGAGGCTCGATGACCGGCGACGGCTGGTTCGAGATACGTGAGTTCGAAGACGGCGTGGTCGGGATCGGCGAGCCCGGGCACACCGAGGACGTCAAGTCGTACCTCGTGCGCGGCCGGGACCGCGCCCTGCTGGTCGACACCGGCACCGGGATCGGCGACCTACGAACCGCGGTCGAGTCGCTCACCGAGAGTCCGGTGCTGCTGGTCAATAGCCACGGACATTGGGACCACATTGGGAGCGACTGGCAGTTCGCGCCAGTCTGGATCCATCGGGCGGAGGCGGACCGACCGCCGGCCGGGGTGCCGAACGCGCGCATGCGCGGCCGGATCAGCCCGGAACACCTGCTGCGTCCACTCCCTGTCGGAGTCGATCCCGAGACCTTCGCCATCCCCCCCGCGGCGGTTGGGCGGGTCCTGACCGGCGGTGAGGTGATCGACCTCGGCGATCGCGAGTTCCTCGTCGTCCACACGCCCGGCCACTCGCCGGGCGGGATCAGCCTGATCGAGGAGAAGACCGGCGTCGCCATCGTCGGCGACGCGCTCTACGCCGGCCCGCTCTACGGCCACCTCGACGGGAGCGATCCGGGCGACTACCGGGAGACGCTCCGGCGGCTGGCGGAGCTGTCCCTCCATCTGCGCGCCGTCTACCCCGGCCACAACGCCTACCCGCTCGACTCCGGCTTCCTGGTCGAGGCCCACCGAGGCATGGAGGAGGTGTGGTCCGGCCGGACCCCTGACCGGGTCAGCGACGGCGTGGAGGAGTACCGCTTCCGGCGCCACTCGCTGCTCCTGCGCGAGGGCTGGCGTGGCCGCTGAACGCCGCCTGCCGCGCGGCCGGCTGCTCCTGCCGGCTTTCCCACACGTGACACGCACGATCCCGGCTCGTCGCGGAGTATTGCTGGGCGTGCTGGTCCTGGCGATCGCGGGGGGCGCGGCGACCGGCTGGCTGGCGGCGTCGCGCGGGCTGTTGCCCACGGCGGCGGTCCTGATCGGCCTGGCCGGCATGCTGGTCGTGGTCAGCGACGCGCGAGCGGCGCTCTGGGCGGTGCTCGGCGTGGTGACCCTGCTGCCCTTTGCCGTGATCCCGGTACACGTCAAGCTGACGCCGACCCTGCTGGAGGTCACCGCTCTCGTGGCGCTCGGCGTCTGGTTCCTCGGGCTGCTGATGCGCCGGGACGAGCGGATCGTCACCGCGGTGCCCGGGGCCTGGATCGTGCTGCTGCTCGCGGTCACGCTTTTCGCGTTCCTGCTGGGCGTCAACAACGGCTACACGAGCGAGACCTACCACGACTACGGGAAATTCGTGCTGGCGGTGCTGCTGGTGTTCGTCGTCTGGAACACGACGCGGACGCTGGCCGACGCGCGGCGGCTGACGACCGTGATGCTGCTCGGCGGCGGCGGCGCGGCGGGAATCGGGCTGGCGCTCTACGCCGGTGGGGCCTCACTGACGCTGCGGGTCCTGTCCCACCTCATCCGCTACGGCTACCCGGCGACCCGCATCGTGCGCTATATCGAGGACAACCCCGCCAAGCAGATGCGGCTCGTCGGCACGTCGGTCGACCCCAACTCGTTCGGCGGGCTGCTGGCCGTCGTCTTCGTGCTGGCTGCGGCGCAAGCGGTGGCCAGACACCGGCTGATCAGTCGCTGGCTCACGGTGCCGGTGGCCGGGCTGAGCGCAGCGGCGCTGCTGCTGACCTACTCGCGCGGCGCCTGGCTCGGCGCAGCCGCCGGGCTGGCCGTACTGGCGCTGCTGCGCTACCGCTGGCTGGTTGCACCGGGGGTTCTGCTGGGCGTGCTCGTGCTCGCGGTGGGCCTGGGCGCAAGCTTCCTCCAGCGGCTCTGGCTGGGCCTGACGCTGCAGGACCCGGCGACCAAGCTGCGACTGCAGGAGTACCAGAACGCGCTTGCGATCATCCGCTCTCATCCGTTCTTTGGGGTCGGCTTCGGCGCGGCACCGTCGATCTTGCAGCAGACCGGGGTCTCCAGCATCTACCTGACCGTGGCGGAGGAGGCGGGCTTCCTGGGGGTTGCGGCGTTTCTGGTGGCGGTCGGCTCGGTCGGGCTTGCCGGGCTACGACACTGGCGGCGGACGCGCGAGTCCGCGGCCGGCGACCTGCAGCTGGCGCTGCTGGCCGCCCTCGCTTCGGCGTTGATGGTGGGCGTCTTCGACCACTACTACTTCGACATCACCTTCCCGCACATGGCGGCCCTCTTCTGGACCGTGTGCGGGCTGATGCTCGCGCTGGCGCGGCCGCCGGGCGTCCCGCAGGGCGCCGTTGACGCTGCCGGGACCCTGTGCTAGGGTCCGACGGCGGGAAGGGGACGGGGAGCGCGGGTGCGGATCGTCGCGTACTTGCTGGCCGCGGGTCTCGCCGTGGTCGTCCTCGCCAGGTTGATCCCGGGCGAGGTCAGTTACACGTCACCAAGCGCCGTGGTGGTGTTCGCGATCGTGCTCGGGGTGCTC
>DATKRJ010000231.1:0-3162 GCA_035532355.1 Thermomicrobiaceae bacterium
GATTGACCCGATCGAGGCGGCGTGGCGCGACGATCGCCCGACCCTGGGCATGTACGCCGCGGGCACCTGGGGTCCGCCCGCGGCGGCCAGGCTCATGCACGACGACGGACGGGAGTGGCACCGGCCTTGAGCGTCGCACCCGCAGAGCCGGCAGTCGCCTGGCACGGCGAGAGCGCGTCTGTCAGCGAGGTGCTGGCCGCCCTCAACGCGATCCGCGTCAAGTTCGCGCGCGAGGAGGCGGGCGACGCCGAGCACCCGCACCCCCGCAACTGCGTCATGACGCTGGTCGCCATCGCCTCCAGCGAAGCCGAAGAGCGCCGTGCCCAGCGTGCATGCCGGCTGATCGCCTGCGAGCATCCGGCCCAGCTGATCGTGATCCGTGAGCAGGCGGAGCTTCGTGGGAGCAAGATCGAGGCTTCGATCAGCACCGACACGCAGCGGCCGCAATCGGCGGGCGCGAGCGAGTGCGAGCTGGTCACGTTGCGCGTGCGGGGTGCGGCCGGCGACCACCTGGCGGCGATGGTGGATCCGCTGCTGGTGAGCGGAGTGCCGACGTTTCTGTGGTGGGTGGGCACCCCGCCGTTCGGCAAGCCCGAGCTCTCCGACGCCGTGCGCATCTGCGACGCGCTGGTGGTCGACTCGGCGCGATTCGACGCGCCCTACCACTCGTTCCTGGGCCTGGCCGAGCAGGCCTCGGGCCACCACCACAACATGGGCGTCGCGGATTTCCAGTGGTCGCGGCTCAGGTCGTGGCGCGAGACCATCGCCCAGTTCTTCACGCCCCAAACCAGGCGGCCCTTCATCAACGGGATCTCTGAGATCGGCATCGATTATTCGGGGGAAGGGCGCGGTAACCGGATCGCGGCGGCCCTGCTGACCGGATGGCTCGCCTCGACGCTCGGCTGGAAGCTGCAGAACGCCGCGGCGGGCGCCGGCGGGGTGGTGGCCGCTCACTACGCGGCGGAGGGCTGGCGGCCGGTGGAGGTGGCGTTCCGCTCGGTGCCGAAGGCTCGCCTCGCAGCCGGCGAGGTGGCGACTGTCCGGGTGGGGGGCGCCTCGGGCGGGTCGACCTTCCGCGTGTCGGTCCAGCGCGACCCGGAGCGCGGGCGGGTGGTCGAGCCGGACACGGCCTTCAAAGAGCTGCACCGTGCGGAGGGCGAGGACGACGCAGGGCTGGAGCTCGCCGAGCGGCGGGCGGAATGGCACCGCGACGTCCTGCACGAGAACCGCCCGGCGCTCCACCACACGGCCACTGGCGATGCGCCGGGCGAGAGCATGCCGAGGCAGCCGGTCGTGTTCACGCGCGAGCGCCGCCGCGACGACGGGTCGCTGGTGCTGCTCACCATGATCCAGATCGGCGACGGGGACACGCTGCGCCACGTCCAGCGGGTCGAGCCCGAGGACGAGGCGGCGCTGCTCCTCGACCTGCTGTCGAGCGGCACGCACGACCCGGTCTTCATGCGCTCGCTCGCCGCGGCGGCCGAGCTGATGCGCTCCGTCTAGTGCCCGAGTTCACCGTCCTCGAGACGGCGGAGGACGTCGCTGCGGCTGCCGCGGCCGACACCGCGGAGGCGCTGCGCGAGGGCGCCCGGACGCTGGTGCTGGCGGGCGGCACCACGCCGCGCCGCTGCTACGAACTCCTGTCGCAGCTCGAGGTGGAGTGGGGGCGGGTCTGCGTGCTGTTCGGTGACGAGCGATGCGTCCACCCGGACCACCCGGACAGCAACTATCGGATGGCGCGGGAGGCGCTGCTGGACCGAGTCTCGCCGGCGACCGTGCATCGCATGGCGGGCGAGCTGGGCCCGGATGAGGCGGCCGGAGCCTACGCGCACATCGTCGCCGCGCTGGCGCCGCTCGACATCGTTCTCCTGGGAGTGGGGGAGGACGGGCACACTGCGTCCCTGTTCCCCGGGCACGCGGCGCTGAACGCGAGCGGCCTGGCGGTGGGAGTCCGGGACGCTCCCAAGCCGCCGCCCCTGCGGGTCACGCTCACGCTCAACGCGCTGCGGTCGGCGCGCCGGGTGATCATCCTGGCCACCGGCGCCGGCAAGGCCGACGCGGTGGCCCGGGCCAAACGGGGCGAGGTGCCATCCGGGATGATTGCGGACGCGCGATGGTTGATCGACAGGGCGGCGGCCGGCCAGTGAAGAAGATCGAAATAGTCCCTTCGATCCTCTCCGCCGACCTCGGCCGCCTGGCCGAGCAGGTGCGCGAGGCGGTGGAGGCGGGTGCCGACCGCATCCAGGTCGACGTGATGGACGGGCACTTCGTCCCCAACCTGACCTTCGGCCCGCAGATCGTGGAGGCCGTGCGTCGCGCCACCGACCTGCCCATCGAGGCGCACCTGATGGTGGAGCGGCCGGAGATGTTCATCGAGGCCTTCGCCGGCGCGGGCGCAAGCCTCATCGAGGTGCAGGTGGAGGCGACGACCTCGCTGTACCGCACCGTGACCGCGATCAAGGACCTGGGCGCGAAGGCGGGCGTCGCCATCAACCCGGCGACCCCGGTGGAGGACCTGCGCGAGATCCTCCCCTACATCGACCTGGTCAACGTGATGACCGTCGAGCCCGGTTTCGGCGGCCAGAGGTTCATCGCGCACAGCCCGGAGAAGATCAGGCGGCTGCGCGCACTGTCGGCAGCGGTCGAGATCGAGGTCGACGGCGGGATCGACGCACGCACGGCGCCCCTGGTGGTGGCGGCGGGTGCGAGCGTGCTCGTCGCCGGGAGCTCCGTGTACGGCTACAAGGGTGGCGTAGCGGCGGGGATCAAGGCGATCCGGGACGCCGCTGCCGGAGCTCAGCCAGGCTAGCCGTCCGTCGAGCCCACAGCGTCTCTTTCCTGGGCTCGCAGCAGCACTCGACCAAGCCGGGCCGCACCGAGAACCAGGATGCCGGCAAGCAGCAGGAGCACGAGGCCGTAAATCGGGTCGGGCGCCGTTCCCAGCAGCGGCCAAAGGAAAAGGGCGCGTACGACCCCGCCCTCCCCGAAGATGTGGGGGACGTACGAAACAGCCGTCAGTTGATTGGCCAGCAGCCCGGCATAGCCGGGGTCACGGTCGCCGCCCTGCACGTAGATGAAATTCGCCACCAGGACCAGGTTCCAGGCCACCGGCGCCACCGCCCCGGCGACGGTGAACGTCCGCGGCACCCGCTCGATGACCGC
>DATKRJ010000232.1:0-63634 GCA_035532355.1 Thermomicrobiaceae bacterium
AAGCCCGCACAGCAGAGCATTGTGCTGCCCGTAGTTCCGCATGAGGTCCACCCCACGTAACCACGGCCGGTTGCTCGCCAGGTCGAGAATCCGATCCCAGCTGTCGTCGCGGCTGCCGTCATTGACCAGCACCAGTTCGTATGGGTCCGCGACGGAGTCGAGCACCGCGACGACGCGCTCCACGAGTAGCGACAGGCCGCGCGCGCTGTTGTACACCGGCACGACCACGGACACGGATGGCGGCTGAGTGTCGTTTGCCGGTCGCGGGCTTGGGGGCGCGGTGTGTGGGTCGAGCCCGACCGACCTCGACTTGGCGGGCGTCGTCGGGTGACCCATCTCCACGCGCTCCATTCCCGAGGTCCGGCGGGTCATCCGTACTGGGTGGCTCCGCGTCGGCCGCTTCGCACTCGGGTTTGCGACTCCGTCGCTCACCGACATCCGACGCCGGACGACACGCTGCGGGGTCACCGTCCCGGACGCGCGACTCGTTTGGCGGCCGATGCCATGAGCCCAGTCACTGGCTCAGACTCGAACGCGCTGGTCCGAGCGGCTCCGGCGTGCCCGCCGTAGCGGGCCTGGTGTATCCACTCCCACGTGGCCAGGACGAGCAGGGTTCCGAACACCGTCACGGCCTCGGCAGCGCTCCAGAACTGCGGCGAGTGCGGCTGAACGTGACGCAATCCATACAGGAAGAGGTAGGACGCGCCAGCCACGATGCTGAAAGCGATTGCCTGACGCCCGGCCCATCCCGGCGCCAGGGCGGCCGCGACCGCCACCAGCCAGGGGACGTACCACGGGTAGAACACGGGCCAGACGACGATGCCTATCAACATGGCGGTGTAACACGCGGATAGGAGCGCGTCTACGCCGTCCCCTGCGTGTCGCAAGAGTCGCAGGTAGAAAATCCCGCCAATCAACAGGCCGGCGTCTCGGATCGCCGTCTCCGGAGTCCCAAACCAGTGGAGCAGCGCCAGGCGAGCCAGTGCCGCCGGGCTGGCGATGTAGAACTCGGTCTGGCCGAAGAACCGAAACACCGTATGCCACCACCCCACCCAGAACACCGCGTAGAGCAGCGCGAGCAAGGCCCCCGAGAGGGCGACCCCTGGGAGAAGCCTGTGGAATCTGGACCGCCAGGTCGTCTGGTCGCGCAGCAAGTACAGTACCAGCAATGGGAGGAGACCCAGCGCGGTCTGTTTGACCTCACCGGCCATCATAAGCGCGACCAGCGCCAGTGCCGCGCGGTCGCGGGCGGCCAGTGCGAAGGCCAGCACGATCAACGCGATCATGACGATGTCGTTGTGCCCATTGGCGACCGTTTCGAGCAACACGAGGGGGTTCCACGCCCATAGCACGAGGCCGGGCAATAGGCGCTCCGGCGCGACCTTCACCAGCAACCAGGCGATGAGAGCGGTCGTTCCCAGGAAGGCGGCGAGCAGCAGCGCTTTGAAGGCGATGAAGTTGGCGAGGATGCCGTTTCCGGGGATGCGTCCGACCAGCCCAATCAAGATCGTCCAAAAGGGGCCGTAGGGCATCGTCACCTGGTGCCAGTCGGCGTATGGCAGGAACGGGTCGGCGCTGAAAAACCCGGGCGCGAACTCAAACGGGTTCAGATGGTAGTGAGCCATGATGCGTGCGTTCATGACGGTGTAGAAGAAGTCGCGCGAGAGGAGCGGGTAGGTTGGAAGGAGCAGCAAGCCGGCGATGATCGGGACGGCAATGATGATGACCAGGGTCCGGCGCGTCGGCGGCAGTTGACGGGCGGCACGCCAGGCGACGACGTAACAGCTGAATGCGACCGCGATGCCGAGTCCGTAGCCCGCCGCGACGGCGGGCCAGCTGCCGAGCCCGTCGAGGTTCAGACGCGTGTCGCGGAAGTGGCTGGGGAGTGCGGCGACCGCGAGATTGACGGCGGCCGCGAGGATCAGCCCGAATCCGGCCACGACGATCGGCCCCGCAGTCGGCGGCGTCATACGGACAGGAGCGCCGCGCGACGGGGGTGACCCGCTCTCGCCCCGGTCTGGCTTGGCAGATCGATCGACATCCATCGCGTGCTGTGTCCGCCTAACCGGTCTCTCGAATCCCACGACGCGAATCCTAACCGATCGACTCGATTCAGGACCCGTCGCCGACGCGCCGATGCGTGGAGTGAGCCGAGCGCGCGTGTTGGCTCCGGCTCGGGGCGCGCGACGGCGTGAACTCGACGTCGATGCACGCGGATGGCGGTCAGGACGTAGTTTCCGGGCGGTGGTACGCTCTGCCCGGCGGAATCCCGTGGAGACTCGGGCAACGGTTGGCTAGCCTGTGCCGACGCCCGAGCCATCTCGTGAGCCTGGGACGTTCCGGCCGGAGTCCGGCCGTGGTTCCGAGGCACTAATCGGCACATAGCCGAGGCGAACTGGAGGAGTCGAGTTGCGGGTAAGCGGCGGCGACACGGCACGGGCCGTCACGACCGTCGACGGTGAGCACATTGAACGGGCGGCCGAAGAGCGATCGACGACGGGGCGTCCCTGGTTCTCGATCGCGCTGGGGATCGTCGTCGTCATCGCCGCCGTCCTGCGGCTCTGGTCGATCACCTTCGGCGTGCCGATGGTGCAGTATCCGGACGAGCCGAACATCCTCACCCCCGCGCTGACGATGGTCGCCCAGCGGGACCTCAATCCGCATTGGTTCGTCTATCCCGGCCTGATCCTCTACATCGAGACCTTGGTCGTCGTGGCCGTCAAGGCGCTGTCGCACCTGGTGGCTCTGTCGACAGACACGATCGTGGCGCTCGAATACGTGCTGGGTCGGCTGGCGATGGCTGCCTTCGGGATCGCCACCGTCGGTCTGGTGGGCGCGATCGGTCACCGGTTGGCCCGGAGACGCCGGGCGCTCGTGGGACTGGTCGCCGCGGGGATGCTGGCGGTGTCGCTCCTCCTCTCCACGGACGCGCACTATCTGAAGCCTGACGTCCCAACGGCCTTTTTCACGGCCCTCACGCTCTGGTTCACCCTCGACGCAATCGAGCATGGCCGGATGCGGAACTGGCTGCTGGCGGCGGCCGCGGTCGGATTCGCGGCCGCCTTCAAGTACACCGGCGTCGCCGTCGCGCTGGTGCCGGCTATCGCCATGCTGACCTTGCCGGGCGGCTGGCGCGGCTGGCTGCTCCGATGGCGAACGATGCTCCTCATGGCGGTGGTAGCGGTTACGGTGTTCCTGGCCTTCGACCCCGGCGCTATCCTGACGCCGCGTGACTTTTACCAGCAGGCGATTGTCTATAACGATCACCACTACTCGACCGGCCATCCCGGCTCCGAGGGCAGCAACACGTGGCTCTGGTACCTCGAGATGCTTTGGTCGAGCGGCATCGGGCCGACGCTCGCGCCGTTGGTCATGGTCGGCGTGCTCGACGAAGCTTGGCGCACGGCGCGGCGCGATCGCCTAGCCCCGCTGCTGCTGGTCTTCCCGCTGCTGTACTACCTCGACAGCAGCCGCTACCTGGTGCGCTTCGACCGCCAGATGATCCCCATCCTGCCGTTTCTCGCGTTGATCGGCGCGCTCTGGCTCGACCGTGTCCCGGTCCCCCGTCTACCGACCGTCGCGCGCGGCGTGCTGGTGGCACTGGCGGTGGTGGCGTTCGCGGTACCGGCAGTCGTAGCCGCACAGTGGGACGTCGAGATCGGCAAGACCGACACCCGCTATCCGGCTCTGGCCTGGGTGGAGGCGAACCTGCCGCCGGGATCGGTCGTGGCCCGGGAGTGGTACACGCCGCCGCTGGCGGATCACGGTTTCCAGGACATCTACATCCGCTCCGCCTACGAGCAACCGGTTGCCTGGTTCGACGCCACCCACGTGCAGTACCTGCTCGTGTCGTCGTTCATGTACCAGCGCTATCTGGACGCTCCCCAGCAGTACCCCGATCAAGCGGCGTTCTACCGCAAGCTCCTCGCGGCGCCCGCGATGACCCGCATCGACCCGGTGGGCACATACACCGGGCCGGTAATCTACGTCTTCCGGGTGGTCGATGTCCGCGCTCGGCTGAACACCCACGCGGTTCCCCCACCTCCGGGTTGAGTGTGCGCCGACGGCGGCGGCCGTTCTTGACCGAGCCTCCTCTGGAGGGTACAATTCGTCGGATGGAGTTCGGGCGACGTCGTACGAACACGGGGAACGAACGCATTGCGCCACTTTGCAGAACGGTTCGCGAACCACTCGCCAAATGTGATTCCGTTGTCAAGGCCTTTGGGTTCGGGCCGAACCCAAGGGCCTTTTTCTTATCCCGATCGTCCGCCGATCACCGGCGGCGCTAGCCGCGCACTCCTGATCCAGGGCGGCCGGGTCGTGGATCCATCGCAGGGAATGGACGCGATGGCGGACCTGCTGATCGCGGACGGACGGGTCGTCACCATCGGTGCGGACCTGCCGCGTCCGGCGGGCTGCGAGACTCTGGATGCCCGCGGCATGGTGGTCGCGCCCGGGCTCATCGACGCCCACGTACACCTGCGCGACCCGGGCTTCCCTGAGAAGGAGACACTGGAGACCGGTGCGGCGGCAGCACTGCGGGGCGGATTCACCGCAATCTGCTGCATGCCGAATACCAACCCGACACTCGATACTCCGGAGCTGATCGCGGACGTTATCGAGCGCTCCCGGGGGCTCGGCGTCCGGATCCATCCGATCGGTGCGATCTCGGTCGGTCGCAAAGGGGAGGCGCTCGCCGACCTGTCGGCGATGGCCGAGGCCGGTGCCATTGGCTTCTCGGACGACGGCGACAGCACACGCAGTAGCGCCGTGATGCGGCAGGCGCTGGCGTGGTCGGCCGAGCACGGCCGGCCGATCATGGTCCATTGCGAGGACTGGACGCTGGCGCCGAGGGGCGTCATGAACGAGGGCTCGGTGTCGCGGGACCTGGACGTGGTCGGGATTCCGGCGGCTGCCGAGGAGATCGTGACCGCGCGGGATATCGAACTCGCGCGATTGACCGGCGGCTGGCTGCACGTGCTCCACGTGAGCACCGCCCGCGCGCTTGAGTTGGTGCGGCTCGGGAAGCGGGCCGGGGCTCACCTCACGGCCGAGGTCATGCCGCATCACCTGCTGCTGACCGACGCCTGGGTGGCCGGCCGCCGCCGCTTCGTCGGGGAGGACGAGGTCTACCCTGGGCCGTGTCCCGACCCCAACGCGAAGGTGAACCCGCCGCTGCGCCGGGAGTCGGACGCGGTCGCGCTGCTGGAAGGCCTGCGCGACGGGGCTTTCGACATCCTCGCCACCGACCACGCCCCGCACGCGCCCGCCGACAAGCTGGGCCATCTGACCCGGGCGGCGTCGGGCATGATCGGGCTGGAGGTCGCGCTGACGCTCCTGCTCAAGCTGGTCGATTCGGGACGGCTGCCGCTGTCAACCGTGATCGAGCGCCTCTCGACGGCGCCGGCCAGGCTGCTGGGACTACCCGGCGGCACGTTGAGGCCTGGCACCGGCGCCGATGTGGTCGTCTTCGACCCGGCGGCGCGGTGGGAGGTCACGGCGGAGACGCTCGCGTCTCGCAGCAAGAACACCCCGCTGCTCGGGCTTCAGCTGAAGGGCCTGGTTCGAGCGACCGTCATCGGAGGAGAGGTGCGCTATGGTGCCTGATATGTTGGATCTGCCAGGAGCGCTGATCCTCGAAGATGGCCGGATCTTCAACGGGGAGCCGTTCGGCGCGCTCGCCGATGCCGAGGGCGAGGCCGTCTTCACCACCACGATGACCGGATACCAGGAGGTGGCGACCGATCCCTCCTTTCGCGGTCAGATCGTCTGCATGACTTACCCGCTTATCGGCAACTACGGTGTCACGCCTGGTGACGAGCAGTCACGCCGGCCGTGGATCGCGGGGATGATCGTCCGCGAGTACTGCGACGAGCCGAGCCACTACCGCTCGGTCGGCACGTTCGCCGCCTACCTGCGCGCGAACGCCATTCCCGCGCTCCACTCGGTGGACACGCGCGCGTTGACGCGTCACATCCGCGTCCACGGCGCCATGCGGGCCCTGATCGTCTCCGATCGCGCCGGCCGGAGCGACGATGACCTGCGCCACCGTGCGCGTCGCGCTTGGTCGCCGGGTGACGAGGACGTGGTGAGTTCGGTGACGACGCCCACGCAGCGCGATCTGCAGCCCGAGGAGGCGCTGCACCTGGTGCTGATCGACTACGGCGTCAAGGAGAACATCATCACCTCGCTGGCGCGGCGCGCAGTGCGAGTCACGGTGGTGCCGTACCACACCACGGCCGCTGAGATCATGGCACTTGAGCCTGATGGGGTCGTCACATCGCCTGGACCGGGGGATCCCGAGAATGCCCAGCCGGCAATCGGCACGGTTCGAACGATCCTGAATGCCCGGATCCCCTTCATGGGGATCTGCCTGGGACATCAGTTGCTCGCGCTCGCCGTCGGAGCGCGCACCAGCAAGCTCAAGTTCGGACATCGTGGCGGCAACCATCCCGTGAAGGACCTGACGACCGGACTGGTTACGATCACCTCCCAGAACCACGGATACCAGGTCGACGCGACCTCCGTGCCCCTCGACATGGGTTGGCGCGTCTCCCAGGTCAACCTGAACGACGGGTCGGTCGAGGGCCTCGAGCACGACGACCTCCCCGCCTTCTCGATCCAGTACCACCCGGAGGGGTCACCCGGCCCGCTCGACAGCCAGTACCTGTTCGACCGATTCATCGACCGCGTCCGCGAGTTTTCCCAACAGCGACGCGTCGGTCAGACGCTCGCGGCGACGCCAGCGCGAGCCAACCAGGAGTAACGAGATCGTGCAGCCAGCAACACCCGTCTCCACTGTCCTGGTCATCGGCTCAGGTCCGATCGTCATCGGGCAGGCTGCCGAGTTCGACTATGCCGGTACCCAGGCGCTGCGCGCCCTCAAGGAGGAGGGCATTCGTTCGATCCTTGTCAACTCCAACCCGGCGACAATCATGACCGACGAAGACGTAGCGGACGTCGTATACGTCGAGCCGCTCACGGTCGAGGTCTTGCGGCGCGTCATCGAACGCGAGCGTCCGGAGGGGTTGCTTCCGACGCTCGGCGGACAGACTGGCCTCAACCTGGCGGTGCAGCTGGCGGAGGCCGGGATTCTCGAGCAGTATGACGTGCGGCTGCTCGGCACGCCTCTGGCGGCCATCAAGCAGGCCGAGGATCGGGAGCTCTTCAAGCACCTCCTGATCGACATCGGCGAGCCGGTGATCGACAGCGCGATCATCCATTCGGTCGCCGAGGCGCGGGAGTTCAGCCACCAGATTCCGCTGCCGCTCATCATCCGTCCCGCGTACACCCTCGGGGGCACCGGCGGCGGCGTCGCCACGACTCCCGCCGATCTCGACCGGTTCGTCCAGAGTGGTCTCAGTGCGAGCCCGATCCACCAGATCCTGCTCGAGCGCTCGTTGCTCGGCTGGAAGGAGATCGAGTACGAGGTGATGCGGGACGCCAATGACACCTGCATCACGATCTGCAACATGGAGAACCTGGACCCGATGGGGGTCCATACCGGCGACAGCATTGTCGTGGCACCCAGCCAGACGCTGAGTGATCGCGACTACCAGATGCTGCGTTCGGCTGCGCTGCGGATTATCCGGGCCCTCGGCATCGAGGGAGGCTGCAACATCCAGTTCGCGCTCGATCCGGCCTCATCTCAGTACTACGTCATCGAGGTCAACCCGCGCGTCAGCCGCTCGTCCGCCCTCGCGTCCAAGGCCACCGGCTACCCGATCGCGCGCGTGGCCGCCAAGATCGCGGTCGGTCGGCAGCTTGACGAGCTCGTCAATTCGGTCACGCAGCGGACGACGGCGGCTTTCGAGCCGTCGTTGGACTACTGCGTCGTCAAGATCCCGCGCTGGCCGTTCGACAAGTTCCGGCGCGCCGAACGCACGATCGACACGCAGATGAAGGCCACCGGCGAGGTCATGGCGATCGACCGATCATTCGAGGCGGCCCTGCAGAAGGCCGTACGCTCGCTCGAGATCGACCAAGACGATCTGGGCTGGGAGGACCCGAGCTGGGCGCAGGGCGGAGACCTGCTGCTCGACCAGATCCGTCGCGCCAACGACCTGCGCCTGTGGGCGCTGATGGCGGCCATCCGCCGCGGCAAGCGCCCGGAGGAGCTGAGCGCCTTGAGTGGCATTGACCCGTGGTTCACACGCAAGCTGGCGCGGCTGGTGGCGATGGAGCGGCGACTGGCGGCAGAGGAGCTGACACCGAGGCTGCTCTGGTCGGCCAAGCGGGCCGGTTTCGCCGACGCTCGAATCGCGCAGCTCGCCGGGACCGACGAGGCCGACGTTCGGCACGCGCGCGAGGCGGCCGAGATCCTGCCCGTTTACAAGATGGTCGACACCTGCGCGGCGGAGTTCGAGGCCGCCACGCCCTACTTCTACAGCAGCTACGACCAGGAAGACGAGGCCGCCCCAATCGAAGGGCCTAAAGCGCTCGTGGTTGGCTCGGGTCCGATCCGCATCGGTCAGGGCATCGAGTTCGACTACTGCAGCGTCCAGGCAGCACACTCGCTCGGTGATGCGGGCCGCGCCTCGATTATGGTCAACTCGAATCCCGAGACGGTCTCCACCGACTTCGACACGTCGGACCGCCTCTACTTCGAGCCGCTTGACGCGGAGAGCGTCACCGAGATTCTGCGCCACGAGTCGCGCTCGGCCGACGGCACGCTCGACACGCCGGTGATCCTGCAATTCGGCGGCCAGACGGCGATCAACCTGGCCGAGCCGCTGGCGGATCGCGGAGTGCCGATCCTGGGGAGCGCGCTGGAGGTCATCGATATCGCGGAGGACCGCCGGCGTTTCGAGCGCTTCCTGTCCGAACTCGGGATTCCCCAACCGCCGGGCGCGGCGGTGACGTCCCAGGCGGAGGCGATAACGGTGGCTGAACGCATCGGCTACCCCGTGCTGGTCCGTCCATCCTACGTACTCGGTGGGCGTGCCATGGAGGTTGTGCACTCCGCAGACTACCTGGCCCGCTACCTGGAGCACGCGGTCAGCTTCGGCAGCCGGCACCCGGTGCTCATCGACAAGTACCTGCAGGGCAAAGAGGTCGAGGTCGACGCGATCTGCGACGGCCGCGAGGTCCTGATCCCGGGCATTATGGAGCACATCGAGCGCGCGGGTGTCCACTCGGGGGACAGCTTCGCGGTCTACCCCGGATTGAATCTGGAGACGGCCGAGGTCGACCAGATCGTTGAGCACACGACCCAAATCGCCCTCGCGCTCAGGGCGGTTGGTCTGATCAACATCCAATACGTCATCCACGCCGGCAAGATCTACGTGCTGGAGGTCAACCCTCGTGCCTCCCGCACCGTACCGTTCCTGAGCAAGGCGACCGGGGTGCCCATGATCCGGCTGGCAACCAATGCCATGCTCGGACGGAGTCTGCGGGAACAGGGCTACCAGGGTGGGCTGTGGCCGCGCCAGCCGCTGGTCGCGGTCAAGGCACCGGTCTTCTCGATGGCCAAGCTGCGCGGTGTGGAGGTACACCTCGGCCCGGAGATGAAGTCGACCGGCGAGGCTATGGGAATCGACCGCACCTTCGCGGCGGCCTTCCATAAGGCGCTGCTGGCTGCCGGGATGGCGCTGCCGCCGCGCGGGTCGGTGCTCGTCAGCCTCGCCGATCAGGACAAGCAGGAGTCGCTGCCGATGTTGGCGGCGCTCGCCGCGCTCGGCTTCCGCATCTTCGCCACCGAGGGCACCGCGTCGTTCCTCGAGCGCGAGGGCGTCGAAGTGCAGATGGTGACCAAGCGCATCGGGGCGGGATCGCCGGACGTGCTCGACGTGGTGCTGGACGGCACCGTGGACGCAATCATCAACACGCCCGGACCGGCGCAAAAGGAGGTGCTGGACGGGTTCCAGATCCGCCGGGCCGCGGTCGAGAAGGGGATTCCCTGCATCACGTCGACGGACACGGCCCGTGCGATCGTTCAGACGCTCAGCGAGGGAGCCAACTCGTACGCGGTGGCGCCGCTGCCATCGTATCGGAACCCGGTGCCCATTCGCGTCGAGCGGGCCATCGCCGGGGAGCGCGAATGAACGCGTTCGACTTCGAGCAGACGCTGCGTGAGGTCGGAGCGCTCAAGGACGGACACTTCGTGTTGACGTCGGGTCGTCACAGTGACCGCTACGTAGAGAAATTCGACTTGCTGCGCCGGCCCCGAACGACGGAGCTCGTCTGCCACGAGCTCGTGTCGCTCGTGGCGCCGCTGAAGCCCAGCGTGGTAGCGGGACCGACGACCGGCGGAATCCTGCTCGCATTCGAGATCGCACGCCAGCTCGGAGTGGCCGCCGCCTACGCTGAGCGCTCGGGACGGGGAGCAGAGCGCGAGTTCCGCCGGGGGACCACGTTTTCACCAGGTTCACGGGTGCTGGTGGTCGACGACATCGTGACCACCGGCGGCTCGGTGCGCGAGACACTGGATGCCCTGGCACGACATGAAGTGGATGTGGTCGGCGTGGCGGTGCTGGTAGATCGCAGCGGGGGCCAGGTCGACTTCGGCGTTCCGGTTTCCGCGCTGTCGCAACTGATCATCCCGAGCTGGGACCCGGACGAGTGCCCGCTGTGCGCGCGGGGGTCGATTCCCGCCAAACCGGGTTCGTCGACCGCCGTCTGAACTCAGCCGTCGATCGACTCGGCGGCGCTCTGCTGCTCGCGCCGCTCGCGCAGCTGCACATGGAGTACGGCCAGCTCATCAAGGCGTCGCTCGATCTGGTCGAGGGTGTCGGGGCGCGGCGCCCTCACGAACTCGTCGCGCAGCTCCAGGATCATCTGTGCCAACCGCCCGATCGTGCGCACCGTGTGGACCGGATCGTCCTCTCGGGTTGGCAGGCTATAGCCGGGCATGACCCGCTCCTTGCCGTCGCGTCGCGCCGCGCCGATCAGGCCGAGCCGCCGTCCGCGGTCCCGCCGATCAGCTGTAGAAACCGCTGCTCATCGAGCGTCTCGACGCCGAGCGCGCGGGCACGGTCCGCCTTGCTGCCGGGGTCGACACCCACGATCACGAAGTCCGTCTTCTTCGAGACCGAGCCGGCGACGGTCGCTCCGGCGCGATGCAGCAACTCCTGAGCCTGCTCCCGCGTCAGCTTCTCGAGGCGCCCCGTCAACACGACCGTCTTGCCGGCGAACCGGCCGTCGGTGGCCCGCGTTTCCGCTCCATGCTCATCCAGGCGCAGTCCAAAGGCCCGGAGACGCTCCATCAGAGCACGGTTGTGCGGCTCGCGGAAGAAATCGCAGACCGACTCGGCGACGACCGCGCCGAACCCAGGAATCGCCTGTAGCTCCTCGGGCGAAGCAGCCAGGATGCGATCGATTGTGCTGAAGTAGTCGGCGAGCAGACGCGCGTTGCGCTCCCCGACATGGCGGATGCCGAGGCCGGTGAGCAGCCGAGACAGCGGGTTGTCCTTGCTCCGCTCGATCGACGCCTTCAGGTTCTCGATGCTCTTCTCGCCGAATCCTTCGAGCTCGCGAATGCGAGCCCAGTCGAGGTCGTAGACGTCGGCCAGCGACCCGATCAGACCCAGGTCGACGAATCGCACCGCCAGCCGCTCGCCGAAGCCCTCGATGTCCATGGCGCCACGGGACACGAAGTGTCGCACCTGTTCCCGGAGCTGCGCCGGACACGAGGCGTTCAGACAGTAGCGGGCTACCTCGCCGTCCAGCCGAACCGCGGCCGCGCCGCAGACCGGGCAGGTGTCCGGCATCGAGAACGGTCGCTCGTCGCCGTCACGCCGCGCGGTGACCACGGCGATGATTTTGGGGATCACGTCGCCGGAGCGCTGCACGACGACGGTGTCGCCGATCAAGAGGCCAAGGCGCGCGATCTCATCCTCGTTGTGCAGCGTGGCCCGGCGGATGACGACGCCGCCGATCTCTACCGGCTCGAGGATGGCCACCGGGTTGAGCGTTCCGGTGCGCCCGACGTTGACCTCGATGTCGAGGAGCGTGGTGTTCTTCTGGATCGCCGGGAATTTGTAGGCGGTGGCCCAGCGCGGCTCGCGAGCGACCGTGCCCAGCTCCTCCTGGAGTCCCAGGTCGTTGACTTTCACCACGACGCCGTCGATCTCGAACTCCAGTGAGTCCCGCAGCGCCTGCCACCGCTCACACTCCGCCCACACCGCATCGATCGAGTCCCAGGCCCGGTAGTCCGGCGCCGTTATGATGCCGTAGCGCCGCAGCAGATCCAGGTTTGCGGAGTGGGTGCGCTGCGGCGGTGTGCCGTTCAGCAGGCCCACGTCCCAGGAGTAGAACCGCAGCGGACGCGAGGCCGTGATGTTCGGGTCGAGCTGGCGCAACGAACCGGCTGCGCCGTTGCGCGGGTTGGCGAAGAGCGGCTCACCGGCGGCCGACCGCTGGTCGTTGAGGCGCTCGAAGTCACGTTTTCGCATGTAGACCTCGCCGCGCGCCTCGAGCACCGCCGGTGGCGACCCACCGTCCAGCGAATCTATCTGCAGCGGAACTGTTCGGATCGTCCGGATGTTGGGGGTGACGTCTTCGCCAACGACGCCGTTTCCACGCGTGGCGCCCCGCTCATAGCGTCCGTCGCGGTAGAAGATCGACACGGCGCTGCCGTCGATCTTCGGCTCGGTGACGAACTCGACCTCGCGCCGCCCCGCCAGCCGAAAGACGCGCTCCGCCCAATCGCGCAGCTCCTGCTCGCTGTAGACATTGCTCAGGCTCAGCATTGGGATCTCATGGCGAACGGTGCCGAATTCCGTCGACGGCGCCGCGCCGATCCGCTGCGTCGGAGACTCCGAGGTCACGAGCTCCGGGTGCTCGGCCTCGAGGCGCCGGAGTTCGTTCATGCGCTCGTCGTACTCGGCGTCGCTCACGGACGGCTCATCGAGCACGAAGTACTCGTAGTTGTACTGGGTGATCAGGCGGCGCAGGACGTCCACTCGCTGCCGAAGCTCGGCGTCGCCCATCGTCAGGCCCCTCCCGGGCCGAGTGCCTGTCAAACCGGAACCCGTGCAGGGCCATTTGCCGCTGGCGACCAGTATAGCACGACTTGTCCGTACACCTGTTCGAAAGTATACTGCAGCCCACGCTGTGACCGAGGGGCAAGGGAGGGCGGCATGGCGGCAGCCGAAGAGGAATCCGGGGGATATCAGCAGCTCCAGCAGCGGGCCTACCTGTACGTGCGCGAGCACGCCGGTGCGGTGGCCGAAGAGGACCTGATCGGCCACGTATTCGGCAGCTCGGCCAACGTGGCGCTGTGGCGGCCGCTGCTCCGGCAGGTCATGCAGACCGACGGGCGCGTGAACCTGCGCTCGGATGGGTGCTGGGCGGTCCGTGGAGCCCGCCCGCCCGTGTCTTCGGCGCTGCCCGATAGCTACGTGGTCGTCGATGTGGAAACGACGGGGCTGCGACCTTTCCGCCAGCGGCTGATCGAGGTCGCCGCGATCCGCTACCGGAACGGCGCGCGCGACGCCGTGTTCACGACGCTCGTCAACCCCGGTCGCCGCGTCCCCGCCTACATCAGCAAGCTGACGGGAATAGATGACGCGCAGCTCGTCGGGGCGCCGGAGTTCCAGAATATCGCGAGCGACCTCGTCCGCTTTCTCGAGGACGACCTGATCGTTGGCTACAACGTCGGCTTCGACGTGGGCTTCCTCGATGCCGAGCTGAAACGGTCCGGCCATCCGGGTCTGGCAAACGAGCGGCTGGACCTGTTACCGCTCTCGACGCAGCTCGTCGGCGGGCTCCGACGCTCCGGGCTCGAGGCCGTGGCGCAGGGGCTCGGGATCGCCGTGCGCGAGCGACACCGGGCCCAGGCAGACGCCGAGATTACCGCGCTGCTCCTGGCGCGGCTCATCGAGCTGGCACGAGAGCGGGGTTTGACGTCACTGGATAGCGTCCGCCGCGCGGCCGCGGCGGACGTTCCAGTGCCACGCCGACGCACCGCGGTCGGACGCGGGCGCGCGGTGCTCGATCGATCCCACCTCGCCGGGATTCCGCACGCACCGGGCGTCTACCTCATGCACGATATCCATGAGCGCGTAATCTACGTCGGCAAGGCCAAAGATCTGCGCAATCGCGTCTCGTCGTACTACTCTCAGCCGCTCGGCTATACGCGGAAGATGGACGGGTTGCTGGAGTCGATCGCGCGCATCGAGGTCGTCCAGACCGGGTCCGAGCTGGAGGCACTACTTCTCGAATCGCAGCTCATCCGCCGGCACGGGCCACAGTTCAACACACAGCAGCGCAACAGCGAGTCCTATCCCTACGTCAAGGTCGATGTCGTCAACCCGTGGCCACGGGTCACACTGACTCGGCATCGCGACGACGACGGGGCGGCCTACTTCGGTCCGTTTCGCATTGGCCGGGCGGCGCGGGACGTCGTCGACCTAATCAACGAGATCTTCCCGCTCCGCACCTGCCCCCGCTCGTTTCGGACTTCCCGCAGCTTCGGCTCACCCTGCCTCCAGTTGTCGCTGGGCCGCTGTCCGGGCCCGTGCGTCGGTCAGGCGGACCGCGACGGCTATCGCCAGACCGTCCAGGACGTCGTCGCGTTCCTGCATGGCGGGCGCGACGACGTGATCGCACGGCTACACCAGCAACTGGTCGAGTGCGCAGAGCGGTTTGACTTTGAGCGCGCCGCCCGCGTTCGCGATCGGATTCGCCGTGTACAGCAGCTGGTCCTCAGCCAACAGCTCCTCGACGAAACCATCCAACGTGGGAGCGTTGCGGTGGTCACACCGTCGACCGACGCCGCGAGCCGCGAGGTGCTGATCGTCCTCGGCGGACGGATGTGGGCGCAGGTCCGAGTTGGTCCGGAGGATGATACGGCCGAGCTGGTCGCCCGCCTGGACCAGATGTGGCGGCGCGCGAGCAGTTGCCAGCTTCCACCGGTGGACCAGGACTCGCTCGATCAGGTCCACATCCTGGGACGTTGGCTCCGCAAGCACGCGGGCCACCCGTCGATCCTGCCGATCCGCGGGGAATCACCCGACTGGACCGCGTTGCTCGCGGGCGTTCGGGCACTGGGGAACGATGACCTCAGGGTCGACGAGCGGTCCTCCGACCCCACCCGGGACACGGTGGCCACGGTTGATGGCGCCGAGGGGATCTGCTAGCCTCGTTGGCCGTACCGTCGAGAGCGGCAACGAATGGGAGTGGAGTGGCGATTCACTTCGGGACCGACGGCTGGCGCGCCATCATCGCGGACGAGTTCACCTTTTCGGCGGTCGCGGCCGTGGCCCGGGCCTATGCCGGTGTGCTGTTGCGTTCACAGCAGCCGCGACGGCTGCGCGTGGTCGTCGGTTTCGACCGCCGGTTTGCGTCGGATGCCTTTGCCCGGACCGCCGCCCATGCGCTGGCCGCGGCGGGGTGCGACGTGTCGCTCGCCGACCGCGCGGTGCCGTCGCCAGCAGTAAGCTGGGCGGTCGTCGACGGGGGCGCGGCGGGCGGCCTGGTGGTCACCGCGTCGCATAATCCGCCGCTGTACAACGGGATCAAGCTCAAGGCAGCGAGCGGTGCCGCCGCGCCGTCGCGACTCAACGCCGAGGTGGAGGCGGCCGTCGGCCTCGACGTGCCCGGCGCCGAAGGAGGTCGGGGACACGTCTCGACGACCAACTTGATCGATCCCTACGTCGCGCGACTGAGCCGTCTCGTGGCCCTCGAACGTCTGCGCGGAGCTGGCATGACCGTGGTGGTGGACCCGATGTTTGGCACAACCGCGGGGGTGATGCCGAGACTTCTCGGCGGCGACTCGACCGAAATCGTCGAGATCAACACGGCGCACAATCCGCTGTTCCCCGGCATCTCCGGCCCCGAGCCCGTTGACCGAAACTTGGCGCGACTCAAGAAGGTCGTGGCCGACGGCAGCGCGGACATCGGCCTGGCATTCGATGGCGACGGCGACCGAGTGGGGGTGGTGGACGAGTCGGGCCGCTATGTGTCCAGCCAGCACGTCTTCGCACTCCTCGCACGCTACGTGCTCGAGGTACGTCGCGAGCGACGGCCCGTCGTGACCTCGGTGACCGGGAGTGTGATGGTCGAGCGGCTGGCGGAGCGCGCGGGCGTCCCGGTTGTCGAGACCGCGGTGGGTTTCCCGTCGATCGCCGAGGCGATGACGCACGACAACGCCGCGCTGGGCGGCGAAGAGAGTGGGGGATTCGCATTCGGCTTCCACCTTCCGGAACGAGACGGCATCCTGGCCGCGCTCCTCCTGCTCGACTACACGATCCATTCAGGGCAGCACGTGAGCGACCTTCTCGAGACACTGGAGTCCGAGGTCGGGTCATGGGTTTATCGGCGGGAGGACGTCTCGCTCGATCGCTCGGCGCGCGCGGAGGTGGTTGATCGACTCGCTGCCGCGGCGCGGCCGGCGACACTGGTCGGGCAGCGCGTCGAGGCGGTGTCCGATCTGGACGGGATCAAACTCCGGCTGGCCGATCGATCCTGGCTGCTCGTCAGGCTCTCGGGGACGGAACCCCTGGCGCGAATCTACGCCGAGTCGCAGGACGCAAGCGCCGTTGACGAACTGCTACAGGCCGGCAGAGAGATGATGGGGGTGTGACGTCGCCGTCGCCGACGGGTGACCGTATACTGAGGTCGAATCCGTAGCCGAGGCGAGGAGGCGAGTGTGGCGGCGAGCCTGGCGGAGGTTAGCGCGCGGGTCAGCAGATGTACCCTGTGTGAACTGCATCGGATGCGGACAATGGCGGTCCCCGGCGATGGAAATCCGGACGCCGACATCGTGTTCATCGGAGAGGGGCCGGGCTGGCATGAGGACCGCCAGGGACTGCCGTTCGTCGGTGCCGCGGGCCAGTTCCTCGACGAGATGCTCGGCAAGATTGGATTGACCCGCGCCGACGTCTTCGTGACAAACGTTGTCAAGTGCCGACCACCCGGCAATCGCGATCCTTTGCCGGATGAGATCACCGCCTGTGCGCCGTACCTCGACGAGCAGCTCGAACTGATCAAGCCGAAGCTCGTCGTCACCCTCGGCCGCTTCTCGATGGCCCGCTGGTTCCCCACTGAGAGAATCTCACGCATTCACGGCCAGCCGCGCCGTATCGGGAGTCTTGTCGTCGTGCCGATGTACCACCCCGCGGCGGCGTTGCACCAGGCGTCTCTGAGGGCGACAGTCGAGGCGGACATGATGAAGCTGCCGCAGATCCTCGCCGGCATCGAGCGCGAGACGGCGGAGGACGAGGCGGCCCCGCCGGAGCAGATGCGCCTCTTCTAGAGACGTCCGCTGCACTCCCCCAGCACGTTCAGGTGGTGCGCTGAAGCGGCGCGTCGTTGGCTGTCTGCCCGTCCAGCGCCGTCGCCGTGGTCTGCTGGCCCCACCTGAGAGCCATGTTCGGACTCCATCGCCTCGGCGCTGCCCGGTCACGACCTTCCGCGGACGCTTTCAACGCGGTCGGTCGTGGTATAGTGTGTCCGTACACGTTGCGCGTACGGGAGTGCGGGATGGCAACTCGGGCAAAGACCCGCGGCAAGAAGGCAAAGACGCCGGCGCCGCAATCCGCGGCAATCCCTGCGGTAGGACGAGCCCTGCTTCGTGGAGGGGGTCGCCTGCTGCTGGAGGCCAGGCGCTGGGTTGGGCGGGTCGAGACTCCGGAGCGTCTGCGGCGCGAGGTGGCAGGAGTCGTGGGCGTGTCGGCAGCGGTGCTGCTCTCCCTGCCGCTCATCGGCTTGGGCAGTAGCCACGCGCTCCTGGGAACTGTCGGAGGTTGGCTGATCAGCCTGCTGGGACGGGGCGCGCTCCTCGTGCCGATCGCGCTGCTCGGCGCGGCGATCGAATCGTTCCTGCCGGTGACCGACGGCGCGCGTCGGCGGCGGGCAGTGGGCTACGGCCTGCTCTCGCTGGCGATCCTGATGTTCCTGTCGCTGGCGGCCGCGCGCGGAGCGTCGGGAGGCGGATACCTTGGCGGGGGCGTCAGCACGCTGGCGCGCGACGTGGCGGGTGACGTCGGTGCTGGGATCATCGCGTTCACCATCGGTCTCGTCGGAGTGTACTTCCTCACCGGAGCGGACGTCGTGACCGTCTTTCGCACCTGGCAGCATGCTCGCCAGGCGCGGGAGGCGGCTCACCGCGCGCGTGCCGCGGCGGTCGCGGTGCCCGCGCCGGAACGGAAGCAGCCGGTCCCGGCTCCCGCCAGGCCACGCGCCCGGCCGGTGATCAACGTCCCGAAGCCCGATGCGGGCGCGTCACCCGCGGTCGACCAACCCAGCCAGACCAGTGCGCTCGGGGACGGGTCGTCAATCGTCCTGCAGCCGGTCGCGCTGCCGGACCTCACCAAGTTGGCGCTCTACGACGGCGCTACCCCGGACTCAGGCGAGCTCGAGCACAAGGCCGGGCTGATCCAGGAGACCCTCGCCAACTTCCGGGTGGACGCAACCGTCCGCGAGGTCTATCCAGGGCCCGCGGTGACCCTCTTCACGCTGGAGCCGGGACCGGGTGTGAAGGTCCGGCGCATCACGGAGCTGCAGAACGACCTGGCCCTGGCCCTGGCCGCGCCGTCGATTCGAATCGAGGCGCCAGTGCCGGGCATGGCGCGCGTCGGTATCGAGCTCCCGAACACTACGGTGCACACGGTTGGGCTGCGCGAGACCATCGACTCCTCGGCCTTCCAGCGGTCGAAGGCCAGGGTCCCGCTCTCGCTGGGACGCGATGTCAACGGGAGCTACGTGATCGGCGACCTGACCAAGATGCCGCACCTGTTGATCGCCGGTGCGACCGGGTCGGGTAAGTCCGTCTGCATCAACGGGATCATTGCCACGTTCCTGCTGACGCGCCGGCCGCACGAGCTTCAGATGGTGCTGATTGACCCCAAGATGGTAGAGCTCGTGGGGTTCAACGGGGTGCCGCACCTGAGATGCCCGGTCGTGACCGAGATGGACAAGGTGGTGGGCACGCTGAGGGTGGTGCTGCAGGAGATGGAGCAGCGCTACCAGAAATTCTCGGCGCTCGGCGTGCGCAACATTGACGGCTACAATCTGCGCCGCGACGACGACTCGTCGCTGGAGGCGATGCCTTACCTGGTTGTGATCATCGATGAGCTGGCCGACCTGATGATGACCACCCCGGAGGAGGTGGAGACGCTGCTCGTCAGGCTCGCCCAGATGGCGCGCGCGACCGGTATCCACCTGTTGATCGCGACTCAACGTCCCTCGGTAGACGTTCTAACCGGTCTGATCAAGGCCAACGTGCCGGCGCGGATCGCGTTCGCCGTCACCTCTCAGATCGACAGCCGGGTCATCCTGGACTTGCCGGGCGCCGAGCGACTGCTGGGGCGCGGCGACATGCTCTTCCTTCCGCCCGACGCGGCCAAGCCGCACCGTGTCCAGGGCTCTTTCATCGATGACCGCGACCTGCAGTACCTCGTTCGTCACTGGAAGAAGGTGGTGCCCAACCACCAGTATGACCCTGTCTGGAGCGCGATACCCGGCGCCAACGAGGAAGGCGGCGCGGACGATCCGCTGATGGAGCAGGCGCTGCAGGTTGTCCGACAACACGGCACCGCCTCCGCCTCGATGCTGCAGCGGCGGCTGCGCATCGGGTACAACCGCGCGGCGCGGCTGATCGAGCAGATGGAGGAGGAGGGATACGTCGGACCGGCCGACGGCTCGCGCGGCCGTCCCGTGTTCATCGGCGACGACGCGTGACGTAGGCGGTCGAGCGCCCGCACTCAGCCGTATTGCGCCGTGAGTTGTCCGCAGCCACTCGTCTCTGCCGGTACCGGCGGAAGCGGGAGGCGGCCTCTCTGGTATACTTAGCGTGGATGCGTGAACGGTGACGGTGAGGTTTCGGTGCGCTCTCGCGTTACTGCGGAACCAGTGACCAGGCTAATCGACGAGTTCGCGAAGCTGCCCGGGGTCGGTCCAAAGACCGCGTCGCGACTCGCGTATTTCGTCCTGCGGAGTCCTCGCGAGGAGGCCCTGGCCCTGGCCGACGCCATTCTCGAGGTCAAGGAGCGCATCGTCCTGTGTTCCACCTGCTTCAACCTCACCGAGCAGGATCCGTGTCCGATCTGCGCGGACGTGCAGCGCGATCGCGCGATGATCTGCGTGGTGGAGGAGCCGCTCGATGTCGTGGCACTGGATCGAACCGGTGAGTACCACGGGCTGTACCACGTGCTGCACGGGGCGATCTCGCCCGTGGATGGCATCGGGCCAGATCGACTGCGGATTCGCGAGCTCGTCGCGCGCGTCACGTCGGACCGGCCCGACGAGGTGATTCTGGCGATGAACCCGAATATCGAGGGCGACGCCACCGCAATGTACATTGCCCGCCAGTTGCTCCCGCTCGGGGTCACCGTCACACGACCGGCAAGCGGTCTTCCCGTGGGTGGGGACCTGGAATATGCGGACGAGGTGACGCTAGGACGGGCACTCGCCGGTCGCCGGGCGCTGTGAGCGCGTCCGGCGGGGGTTGAGTGGCTTACGGCCCGCGTGAGGCGTGGCCGTCGGAGCGAAGACGAGGCCGCGGCGGGAGTTGGCCGTACCATGGCAACGCTGTCGGTTCGCTCCATCAACATCCGTGACATTCCCAGTCTGCATGACCTGCATCGCGTCGACGTCGCGGTTGGCTTGCCGCGAGTCGCGACGGTGGAGTTCGGTTCCGGTCTGCTCGGCTCGCTGCCGTTCATGCGCCGTTTCCACCGGGTGTTCGTCGCCACGCTGGATGATCGGCTGGCCGCGCTGGTCGAGCTCGAGCCGTATGCGCGCGAGTACCGGTGGGTTGTCGCCTCGCTGGCGGTAAGCCCGGCGCTGGATTCCGAGGAGACCTGGATCGAGCTGTGGAGCGAGATCCTCCTCCACGCCGTCCGCGCGGCCGGCTCCTCCGGAGCAAAACGGCTGCACGCTGCTCCGCCGACCGACGGTCCAGCGTTCGAAGCCCTGCGACGCGCGAGCTTCAGCGTCTTCGCGAACCAGACTACCCTGCTGGCACACGGGTTGCATCTTGACGGCCACGAGGAGATACCGATCCGGGAGCAGGAGCCAAGTGACGCCTGGTCGATCCACCAGCTCTACCACCTGGCGACGCCCCAGCCGGTCCAGCATGCCGAGGCGTTCACGAGCAATCACTGGGACACTCGGCGCGACGCCGGCTCTGTGGTTCGTGGATTTCTCGTCGACCGCGGGCATCAGGTGGCCGGCTACTGCCGCGTGCGTGCATGGCGCCGCACGCACGTGCTCGAATTGCTGGCCCTGCCGGGTGAAGCCCATCTCTTCGGGTCGTTGGTGCCGGAGGCGCTCTCACGGGTTGGCGTCGGGAGGAAGGATTCCGTATGGGTATCCGTGCCCGACTACGCAATGGATCAGGTCTCGTTTCTGGACATCCTGGGCTTTGAACCGGTCGACCGGCAGGCACGGATGGTGCGCTACACCGCCGTGCCCGTGCGCAGCCGCGTTGCGCCCCGCCTGCAGCTCGTGCCGGAGGTCGGCGAGCGGCTCGCGCCGCGTCTGCCCGCGTTGTCGTCCCCGCGTTAGCGGGCGTATCTGAACCCTGAGGCGCTTGGGCAGATCATGGAGTTGAAGGCCTTTGACAATCAGGAGCACCGCGGAAGCCGAGATCCCGCGCTCGCCGGTGGGTGAGGAGGTCACCGATAATCTCGAAGACCTGCTGGCCGTCCTGCCGCCGCACATCATCAGCGCGATGACGGACCTCGACCTATCGGAATCACGTGCCGACCTTATCGAGGTGGTGCTCGACCTCGGACGTCGGCCCGCGGCGCGCTTCCACGATCGAGAGGTCTATCTCGCGGATCGTGAGGTTACGCGCGAGGACATCAGCTACGTCGCGCAGCGCATCGGCCGATTCGGTGACGACAATCGCGCGGGCATTGAGCGTACACTGCACCGCATCTCGGCGATCCGTAGTCGTAGCCGTGAGATCGTGGGACTGACCTGCCGAATCGGCCGGGCGGTCTACGGGACGATCGGCATCGTGCGCGACCTCGTGGATTCGGGCGAAAGCATCCTCCTCGTGGGCCGGCCCGGGGTCGGGAAGACCACCATGCTGCGCGAGACGGCGCGCGTGATCGCCGACGATCTGCGTAAACGGGTCGTCGTCGTCGACACCAGCAACGAGATCGCCGGCGACGGCGACATCCCGCACCCGTCGATCGGCCGTGCCCGCCGCATGCAGGTACCGACGCCCGCGCTGCAGCACGACGTCATGATCGAGGCGGTCGAGAACCACATGCCCGAGGTGGTGGTCATCGACGAGATCGGCACGGAGTTGGAGGCCGCCGCCGCGCGGACGATCGCCGAGCGCGGGGTTCAGCTGATCGGGACCGCCCACGGTAATACACTCGAGAACCTGATGATGAATCCGACGCTCTCCGATCTGATCGGGGGCATCCAATCGGTAACCCTGAGCGACGAGGAGGCTCGCCGCCGGGGAACACAGAAGTCGATCCTCGAGCGCAAGGCACCGCCAACGTTCGGCGTGATGATCGAGATCCAGGCCCGCGATCGTGTGGCGGTGCATCGGGACGTCGCCGCCAGCGTCGATGCCATCCTTCGTGGTGAGCCGCTTCGCGTCGAAGTTCGGGAGCGGCGCGACGACGGGAATGTCAGGGTGTCCCACGAAGCACCGTATCTGACCGAGCGGTCCCACGGCGAGGACCGCGGCCAACCACAGCGACGGCGACGCACGGACGCGTCCGAAGATGCCCCGCTACCGCCGCGCAGCCCGATCGGTGCCGGTCGCGGTACGCCGGCCAAGCCCGCGCGAATCTTCCCGTTCGGGGTGAGCCGCAATCGTTTGGAGCAGGCCATCCAGCAGATGGCTGTTCCGGCGACAGTCGTGCGGGATCTGCGCGATGCCGACGCGGTCGTGACGTTGAAGAACTATTACCGCCGCCGGCCCCAGCCACTGCGAGACGCCGAGGCACGCGGCATTCCGATCTACGTGCTGCGCACGAACACGATCGTCCAGATGGCCAATCTGCTCCGGTCGCTCTTTGCCGAGACCATCGCCACCGCCAACCTGTCGAATGGCGTCGATGAAGCCGGTGATGACGTACCGGAGGATCAGGTTGCCGCGGCGATGTTCGAGGCGGAAGCGGCGATCCATCGCGTCATGTCTGGCGCCAGCAGCGTCGATCTTCGTCCGCAGTCCGCCTGGGTTCGGCGGCTCCAGCACGAGCTTGCTGAACGCTACAACCTGCCGTCACGCAGCCGGGGGCGGGAGCCCGAGCGCTACGTCGAGATCCTCCGGCAGGGCACCATCTCGTGACCCTGTTCGTGTCGTTCGAAGGGCCGGAAGGCGCCGGCAAATCGACGGTCATCCGGCGTCTGATTCCCGCGCTACAGAAGCGCGGACACGACGTGGTCGCGACACGAGAGCCGGGCGGGACCGACATCGGAGAGGCAATTCGGCGAATCCTGCTCACCTCTCATCACCATGCCATGCTGGCGGAGACCGAGGCGCTCCTGAATACGGCAGCGCGAGCACAACACGTTGCGGAAGTCATCGCTCCCGCGCTCGCGTCGGACTGCATTGTGCTCTGCGACCGCTTCGTCGACTCCACGCTGGCGTACCAGGGTGCGGGGCGGGGCTTGACCATAGATGGTCTGATCGGACTCCAATCATTCGCGACGCGCGGACTCTGGCCTGACCTGACGATCCTGCTCGACGTCCCGGTCGAGATCGGTCAGGCGCGCCGGTTGGCCTCGGGAGAGCCGCTCAATCGGTTCGACGCCGATGCTGTCGGGTTCCACGAGCGCGTGCGCCGGTGGTTCCTCCGCGCCGCGGAAGAAGATCCCGGCCGCTGGCGACTGATCGACGCCACCGTGCCGGAAGGCGACGTGGTGCGGATGACACTGAATGCGGTACTCGAGCGTTTGGAGTTTGAGGGCGTCCTCGCCAGAGGAGAGCCATGAAGCTGATCTTCGCCGTCATCCAGGGCAAGGACGCGGACAACCTGGTCAGCGCGCTGCGCGAGAACGGGTACCGGTGCACGCAGATCAACAGCGCGGGTGGATTCTTGCGAGAGGACAATGTGACAGTGCTCGTCGGGGTCGACGACGTGTACGTCCCGGACGTGCTACGCCTCATCGAGCAGAACTGTTACATGCGGACGCAGTTCGTGAACCCGCTACTGCCGATCACGGAGCCCGGTGAATTCTACGTTCCGAACCCGGTGGAGGTACAGGTTGGCGGGGCAACCGTCTTCGTGCTGAACGTTCGTCGCTGCGAGCGGATCTACTAGCCGCCGGTCGCGGGGCCGCGCCGCGCTACCGGAGGGAGAGCGACTCGGATGGAAGCAGTCCTGGCCCGCGCAATCCAATTGCTGGTGGCTCTTGGAGGCGCCTATTTGCTTGCGCTCTGGTTCGCCCTGGTCGTCTGGACGTTCCAGGACATCCAGCGCCGCAGCCGTAGCGTCATTGCTCAGATCTTCTCGACGCTGGTCGTCGTCCTCTTCTTCATTCCGGGAATCCTCATCTACCTGATCTTGCGCCCGCAGGACACCCTTGACGAGGCTTTTCAACGCTCGCTCGAGGAGGAATACCTGCTCCAAGACCTCGAGGAGCTTCCCCTATGCCCGGGCTGCCAGCATTACGTGCAGGAGGAGTTTGCCTTCTGCCCGCACTGCCGCACCGAGCTTCGCCAGCCATGTGTCGAATGCGAGCGGTTGATCGACCTGCGCTGGGACGTCTGCCCGTTCTGTGGCACGGAACAATACCCGGAGGAGCCGGCAGTACCGCAGATCCGGGAGTGGGGCCAGCGCGAGCCGGCCAGCATCGGGCGTCTCGTACACCACGCGCGAGAGCGGCTGTCGGGCCGCTGGTCGCGGGTTCCACCCGAGGTGCTGCCGGGTGAAACCGCCAGCATCAACGGCATGGGGACTGAGGCGATGCCGGCGATCAGTTGGAACGGTGACAGCCGCGGTTCGCAGGGGTGGACGAGAACGAGTCCTGATGCCACCCGTGGCGCCAACGGTGCGGCGCCTGTCGACGAGTCGTGGGGAGACGACGATTCGGCGGTTCCGGCATCCGCCGCCGACCGCACCGACGAGATTCCCGCAGCCGTCTCGAGCCAGCAACAGTAGGCGGTTGCCGCCAGCAGTAGCGCAGCGTCACGACCGGGACGAGCCGGGTGCGGCGGGGCGAAGCGTTGGCTTGGCATCCGGCCGGATCAGGAAGTTGAACTTGCTGCGGAAGGCCTCGTAGAAGTTCATCCCCTCCAGGACGACCAGGCGAAAACGGTGCTCGCCCCGATGCACCCGGATCAGATCGCCTCGACGCAAGGTGAAGAGCGGTGCGCCGTCGAGGATCAGGCTCGCGTCACGCTCGGTCGCCAACACCAGATCCACCTGCGCGTCCTCTGGCACGACCAGGGTGGTTCTGATCGGGGAGTGCGCGCAGATCGGCGTAACCGCAAAGCCGCCTACCCCGGCCGCCAGCACCGGGCCCCCCGCTGCCATGCAGTAGGCCGTCGATCCCTGCGGCGTCGCCACGATCATCCCGTCACCCGGGTAAGTGTTTACGAAGAGGTTGTCGATATAGACCTCGACGTCGATCATCTGCAGTCCCGAGCGGATGACCACATCGTTGATGGCCCACTCCACCGCTTCCACGTTCCCACCGCGCCATAGTTCGGCGGCGAGCGTCGGGCTCTCCTGAGTCCGGTACTGTCCGCGGATGAGCGCGTCCAGCGCCTCGCGCCAGCCTTTGCGCTCGATCATGGCCAGGAACCCAACGCGTCCTACGTTGATCCCCAGTAGCGGGATGTCGGGGAACACGTGGGCCATGCGCATGATCAGGCCGTCGCCGCCGAGGGTCACCAGCACGTCGGGCCGTATCGCCGTGCCGATCAGCGTGTCCTCGTCAAGTACCTCGCTGCCACGCTCCGCGATCCAGGATGTCATCTCACGTGCCAGCGCCTGCGCGTCCGGCTTGCTTCTGGCAGGAATCAACCCCAGTCGCAGACTCATGAAGCCTTCCCCATCGCCGCTCGACGCGCGTCGGTGACGTGCCAGCGCGAATGGTACCGCAGACGGCATCCCAGCGCGCCCGACGGGGTAGACTTGCGGCGTCGTTCGCAATCGGGTGAGGGGCGGGGAGTTTTGGGCTGGATCGACGAGGCTGGGTTGATCGTCGTGGTGCGCCTCGAGAACCTGAGCCACGCGGTGGATCTCGCGGAGGCACTGGTCGAGGGCGGCGTTCGTGTGCTCGAGTTCACCTACACGAACCGGGAGGCCGGCTCGGCCATCGAACGAGTCCGGCGCGCGCTCGGCGACGCCTGCCACGTCGGCGCCGGCAGCGTGCTGGATGCCGAGACGGCGCGGCTGGCGATGATCTCTGGCGCGGAGTTCATCGTCACTCCGACGGTCCGCTCGCGGACGATCGAGATCTGCCGACGCTACAGCGTGCCGGCCGTCATCGGCGCGTTCACGGAGACGGAGATCCTGACCGCCTGGGAGCGCGGCGCGGATTACATCAAAGTGAATCCGGCGGGTATGGCCGGCCCGGCGTACTTCAAGGACGTCCTCGGCCCGCTGCCGCAGATCCGCCTCATCCCGTCCGGCGGCGTGACCCTGGACACAGGCCCGGCGTTTCTCGCGGCCGGCGCCGCGGCGCTCGCGGTCGGTGGCGATCTGGTCGACCGCCACGCGATTGCGAAGGGTGACTGGGGCGCCATCACGCAGCGCTCCCGCGCGTTTGTGGCCATGGTCGAGCGTGCCCGGGAAGGTGGTCCCACGCGGCCATGACATCGCTGCACGAAGGGGAGGAACGCCTCAACCCGTCGACGGATGGAGGTGAGCCCACCGGCACCGCGTCCGAGACGGCCGCAACGACGCGGGCGCGGCTGTACCGTGATGAGGCGGTCGTGCTCCGCCGCCGGGACCTCGGCGAGGCTGATCGCATCCTGACGCTGTTCACGCGGCGCCACGGCAAGGTCCGCGTCGTTGCCAAAGGTGTGCGTAAGACCAAGAGCCGCCTTGCCGGGCATCTAGAGCCATACACGCGGACACAGCTCATGCTGGCACGCGGGCGAAACCTGGACGTGGTGGCCCAGGCGCAGCTCATCGACCCGTATGCGGGGCTGAGGCTCGACGAGGTGCGTATAGCCCACGCCGGCTATCTCGGCGATCTCGTCGACGCGTTGACCGTCGAGGGCCAGGAACACGAGGCGGCGTTCGACGTGCTGGTGTCGGCGCTCGATATGCTCTCCCGGGGCGTCGACCCATTCGTCGTCGCGCGCCACTTCGAGGTGTGCGAGTTGGGTCTGCTCGGCTTCCGGCCGGAACTTGGCCGGTGTCTGGCCTGCGGGCGCGCCCTCGAGCCGGTCGAGAACGGATTCTCCGCGACCGACGGGGGTGTCCTCTGCGTCGAGTGCGCGCGTTCGGATCCTCACTCCATCCCGCTCTCGGTCAATGCGCTCAAGTACCTGAGGGTGCTGGATCGAAACGCGCTGCCGACCGCGCTGTCGCTGCGTCTCAGCGACCCGCTCCGGCAGGAGATCGAGGCGGTGTTGCGGGCTTACGTCAGGCACGTCCTGGAACGCGATCTCGGGTCCCTCCATGTTCTCCGCCTCCTCGCCCATTGATCGCGGCCCCACACCGGCCGTAGGATGGAACCGGCACGGGCGCCGGAGTCCAACGTCGACCGGCCGAGCCGCGCCTCAGGAGGTGCGAGATGGCGTACATCGACGGGCTACTGGGTGACGGGGAACGGGTGCTGGTGATGGAGCGGCGTGACCCGCTCTTCCTCGTGGGCCACGTGGCTCCGCTGGTCATTGTGGCCGCCGCGTTGCTGGGCGTCGGCGGGTGGCTGGCGGCGTCCCAGACACGCCCGGGTGGCGCGGTGGTGATGGCACTGGCGATCGTGCCGGTCGCGGTCGCCCTGTGGCGCTTTCTCTGGTGGCAGCGCGAACAGTACTTCATCACCAACTTCCGCATCATGCAGATAGAGGGAATAGTCAGCAAGCGAGTGCTCGACTCGTCGTTGGAGATGGTGAACGATATTCAACTGAAACAGTCGCTGTTCGGGCGGATCTTTGACTACGGCGACCTCGAGATCCTGACCGCGAGCGACGTCGGAGTGAACCTGCTCCACACCATTAGCCAGCCGTTTAAATTCAAGCGCGCGATCATCGACGCGCGGACGCGGATGAGCTCCGGCCACGACGGACCGGGTGGGCCGTCTGACGCCGCAATGCGGCTGCTCGCGGCGCTCAACGATCTCCGCGACTCCGGCATGCTGAGCGACGCAGAGTACCAGGCCAAGCGGGCCCAACTCATGGGGGAGCAGCAGGCGCGTCGTTGACCCGGCGTCGAATTTGAGGAGGATGCGACGCCCGAGGGACTCCCAGTGCTCCTTCGTCGAAGTGGCCTCGCGCCTCGAGTGGCGGTCAGCTCGGCTCGGGGCTTGCCGAGGTGGGCCGGTCCATCGTGGTCGCCGCTGAGACGGATCTTGATGGGGCGCTCGGGTTTGTCCCGCCGCCTCGGTTCCGGGCCACGCGCGCCGCACGATCGTGGGCGTTTGGGGAACCACGCCCATGGTCCTCCTGTCCGGCCGCTACCACCTCTACCAGGGCCTCTCGGCGGCCCACGTTGGCGCGCCGGTGCGGGCGATCGCCGAGCTTGGAGTTGTCTCCTTGATCCTCACCAACGCGGCCGGTGGGCTGAATCCCAGCTACCACGTAGGGGACCTCATGCTGATCCGCGACCACCTGAACTTGCCCGGTATGGCAGGTGGGTCGCCGTTTGTTCCCGCCTCGCCGGTCGACCCAGTCGAGTTCGTCTCGATGCGCGACGCCTACGCCGGCCCACTGCGCGCAATCGAGATGGTTGCCGCGGCGGAAGCCGAGGTCGACCTCCGAGAGGGCGGGTGGCTGGGCCGAGCTACGAGACAGCCGCGGAGTTGCGAATGCTGAGCCGCTCGGCGCCGACGCGGTCGGCATGTCCACGGTTCCCGAGGTCGTGGCCGCCCGTGCTCTGGGGATCGACGTCCTGGCCATCTCGACCATCACGAACTGGCGCTGCCCGACGCTGGCCAGCCGCCGAACCACGCTGAGGTACTCCGGGAAGGCCATCGCGCGGCGGACCGCATTCGGCGGCTGCTGGACGGGTTGCTGGCACGCCTGGCGGAGTCCGGCTGACACGCCGCCCAATCGCTGTTGGAGACCGACCGAGCTCTCGTGGCCAGTGACTGCCGCGGTACAGGGGAGCAGCAGGGTCTCGAACGACCCTGCTGCGTCGTGATCATCGGTGCGGTGCTTCCCCCGGACGTCGACCGGGGACTGGGGTCAGGGGCGCTCGACCTCGGGCTTGGCGCCCCGAAGCGTTGCCGCCGAGCCGTAGGCGAACGCGGCGACCAGCCCGATCGCCCGCCCGACCCGGTGCGCTCGTCCGCGCCGCGCGCGCGCCGATGACACCGTCGCATGGGCGGCCGGCTCGGTCGCGGGCACCGTCGCGGGCTTGTCCGGCAGGGCCTGTAGCGGGCTGATCAGACTGTCCAGATCCTCACCCTCGATCGTCTCCACATCGAGCAGCCGTTGCGCGACGCGCTCCAGATCATCGAAGTGGGTACGTAGGACTTCGATCGCCTCGCTGTGAGCGCCGGCGACGAGTTCGATCGTCTCCTGCTCCGCGGCAAACGTGGACTGCGGCGACAACTGCGCGGAATCGGCGCCGTTGCCGATCGACAGCAATCCGAAGCGCTTGCTCATGCCGAATCGCTGCACCATCGAGGATGCGATCTGGCTAGTCTGTTCGAGATCGTTCGACGAGCCGGTCGTGATGTCGCCGAAGACGAGCTCCTCGGCTGCCAACCCGCCAAGCAGTGCGGCCAGCCGGTCGGTGAGCTGGGCGCGCGTCCAGAGGCCGCGGTCCTCATCCGGCACGATCATGGTGTAGCCGCCGGCCCGGCCCCGCGAGACGATCGACACTTTTCGTACGGTGTCGGCGTCCGGGAGCAGGTGTGCGACAACGGCATGTCCGGCCTCATGGTACGCGATCACCCGACGCTCCCGGTCGGAGAACCGGCCGGCTTTGCGCGAGGGACCGGAAATGGTGCGGTCCAGTGCCTCGAGCAGGTCGGTGTTGTGGATCAACGCCTGATGGGCCCGTGCGGCCAGGATCGCCGCCTCGTTGATGACATTGCTCAGATCCGCCCCGGTCATACCGGTCGTGCGCGCTGCCAGTTCCTCGAGGACCACGTCATCGGCCATCGGCTTGCCCCGGGCGTGTACCTGGAGGATTGCGTGGCGCGCCTTGCGATCGGGCAGGTCTACCATCACCTTGCGGTCAAACCGGCCGGGCCGCAGGAGCGCGGGATCCAGGATGTCGGCTCGGTTGGTGGCAGCGATGACGACGACAGCCGTTCGCTCCTCGAACCCGTCCATCTCGACGAGGATCTGGTTGAGCGTCTGATCGTACTCGGAGCTCTGCTCCATTCGCCCGCGCCGACGACCGATCGCGTCGATCTCGTCGATGAAGATGATCGACGGTGAACTCTCTTTGGCCTTGCGGAAGAGCTCGCGAACGCGGCTCGCGCCGACGCCGACGTACAGCTCGACGAACTCGGAACCGCTGACCGAGTAGAAGGACGCGCGAGCCTCGCCAGCGAGGGCGCGCGTGATCAACGTCTTGCCCGTGCCTGGAGGTCCAGTCAAGAGCAGGCCGCGCGGGATGCGCGCCCCGAGCTGACGAAATCGATCGGGTTCGCGGAGGAAATCGACAATGTCGATGACCTCCTCCTTGACCTCGTCGGACCCGGCGACGTCGGCGAAGGTGACCGCTCGCTCGCCCGGACGTACCGGTTCGAACGCGCCGCGGCGACTCGACGAGGCACCCATCGCGCCCGGCCCGAATCGGCGGAAGAAGAAGAACACGGCTCCGCCGACGCCCACGATCGTGAGGATGCGAAGCAGCGTAGCGATGTTTCCCGAGACGCCTCCGCCGTCCGACGGATAGATGTGCGGCCACTGGGAAACCGGGATATTCGCTCCCGTGAGCAGGCCGGTGAACGACTGCCCGGGGGGCATGATCACGTGGTCGGTGGTGTTGTCGGAGTAGGTGACGTCAGCGGAGCTGCCATCCGACGACAGTCTGACCTGAGTGACCTTACCGGCCTGAATGTCCGCCATCACCAGCGTGAGGTCGACCTGTTTTGGGGACGGACGCGTCATCAAACCGACCGCGATCAACACCAGGACCAGAATCGCTGCCCCGGCGATCGCCAACCACCGTCGATACCCGTTCAACCTGATTCATCCTCAGCCGTGGAACGACTAAACAACGCGACGCGGTGCGCAGGCGCACGCCAGCGGAACCCCGCAGAATCCGGCTGGTTAGTCGGCCTCCCGACAACACGCATGCGCTATTCATAGTACACGGATTCGGCCGCTCGTGCCACTCGAGCCGTGGTGCGGGTTACGCCCAAACCGCGTCGCTTTCCCGCCGAACGCGCGAGAGACGCGTACGTTCGCGCAATGACCCCGGTTGACACCCACAGGCGTCGACTTGAGGCTCCCGAGCATTACGTCAGTACTGTGCGCGGTGCAACCCCCCGCTCAGAGCTCCACAAAGTAGGTGCGGCACGCGCGGTCAATCAGATCCACACTCAGTGACGGGGGCTGGTCAAGATACTTCGCGATGCCGATCAACGTGCGCAGTAGATCCCGCGGGTGGCAGGAACGTAGCTCACGCTGAGGCTTGACGTAGTAGTCACGGAGAAGATAGACGAGCGCCTGCTGATCGTAGGGCACTTTGAGGGCCTCACACTGTCGCCGAAAAATCTCGCGAAACTGGTTCACCGTCGGGTTGACGATGCGGACCTTGTTCTGGATGCGGCGCAGGAAGGCCTCGTCCACCAACTCTGCCGGCTTCAGGTTGGTGGAGAAGACGATCAGTTCGTCGAAGGGGATCTCGATCTTCTTCCCGGTGTGGAGCGTCAGGTAGTCGATGCGCTTTTCCAGCGGTACGATCCATCGATTCAACAGATCGGCCGGGCGGACCAGCTGGCGGCCGAAGTCGTCGATCAGGAACATGCCATTGCTGGCCTTCATCTGCAGGGGCGCCTCGTAGACCTTCGAGACCGGATCGTAGATCAGGTCGAGGCTGCTGAGCGTGAGTTCGCCCCCTACCATCACTGTCGGCCGTTTGCAGAGCACCCAGCGACGATCGTAGTCGGTGCGGCCGTTGGGTGTAGCGATCGGTTCGTGGTGCTGCAGGTCCAGCATCTTGATGATCTGCCCGTCGACGGCGATGGCGTGCGGGATCAGCACGTGCCCGCCGAGCATCAGCGCAATCCGCTCGGCCAGGGCCGTCTTGCCGTTGCCCGGATCACCGAACAGGAACAGCGATCGTCCGGTGTTGACGGCCTGACCGATCGCGTCCAGAACGTCATCGTCGAAGACGAGGTCAGCCGCCGCCCGGCGCACCTGCGCCGGGGTGACGTGGGTGGTGGTAATTGACTGGTTCTTGACCATGTCGACAAAGGCGTCGACCGACACCGGCGCTGCGCCCACGTAGGAGTTGCGCTCGAGTAGCTGCTGGGCGCGTACCGCGCCTTTGGGTGTGGCCAGATACTGGTACGCGAGTTCGCCGAAGCCCTGACTGCCGGTCACCTCGACCTGCTCGTCCCGTTTCAACTGCGACAGCGCGCGCTCGACGACGTTGAAGTACGGCAGGCACATCAGGTCCGCCAACGCCTGAGCGGTAATCCCGCTCTGGAAGTAGATGGCTTTAAGCGTCAAATCGATGATGAACCCGAGCTCGAGTCCGGTCTGCTCGATCGCTGACGGCTCTCGCGCACTGAGGATCCGGGTTGTCGGCCCGGGGGACGTCGTCGGCATTCGCCACCTTGTTCCGCTGGACGCGGATGAACTCCCACTCCGAGTTCAGGGTACTGCCGTGCCGGTCTCCTCACACTAGGGATTTGGTCCCTACGGCGAACCGACGAACGTCCGGAAATGACGGGCGAAGGTATCGGGATGGCCGACTACGGGTGCGCGGCGATTCGCTCTCCCGCGCTCAGACCGGAAGCCACCTCGACCATGCCTCCACTGCGGAGACCGACCATAATCTCCCGCTGCTGGGTGTTTCCGTCGGTGACCACGGTGACGAACGTCCGTTGCCCGACCGTGCGCAGCGCGCTCTCGGGGATCAACAGGACGCCGTTCCTGACGGCGGTCTTGATCGAGACGTTGGCGCTCATCCCCGGGCGAAGGACGAGGCCGCTCGGCGGCTTGAAGGTCACGACGGCCAGGAACGTCGTGGTGCCGCCACTGGTGACGGCCGCCGGCGAGATCTGCGACAGGGTGCCGTCGACCGTCTGTCCCGGGTAGGCGTCAACGGTGAAGCTCACCGCCATGCCCGTCGACACGTGCGGCAGATCGATCTCATCGACGTCGACTTGCAGCTGGAGATCCAGGAGGTTTGCGATCTCCGCGACGTCCGTTCCCTGGGCCAGTGGCACACCCGCGGCCGTGGAAACGCTGAGCACTGTCCCGTCCGCAGGGGCCAGGATGAGCGTCGACACCAGGCTGGCGCTGGCGGTGTCGAGGGCCTGACGAGCTGCCCGCAAGTTCTCGTTCGCTGTCAATCGCGCGGCCAGCTGTGCGGGGCTCGGCTCGGACCCGCCCTGCTGCTCCGCCGAGTTCAACGCGCTCTCGGCGATCGTGACCTGCTGGTCGGCGTGGGTAATGGCATCGCGGAACGGTTGCTGGTCGAGCTCCGCGATCACGTCACCGGCGACCACGCGCTCACCCGGAGTGACGGCCACGAGGCTCACCTGGCCGGAGACAGCCGGACGAACGGAGATCGTGTTCCGGGCGGCGAGATGGCCAACCGTCTGGATCGTTGCCTCCAGGGAGCCGCGTTCTACCACCACCGTCTCCGGGCCGCGCCGGCCGGCCAGGATCGCCAACACCGCGGCCACCACGACGACGATGGCGACCGCCGCGGCCACGAGAACGCGGCGGGGCCGGTTACTCATAGCGGAGGACCTGAATTGGGCGGAGCCTGCCGGCCAGCAGGCCCGGAACCGCGCTCACTGCCGCCGTGGCCGCCAGCGCCACCGCGAAGATCAGCAGGATGGTGACGGCTCCGAGATGGAACTCCAACCTGAACAGTTGCTCGCCGGTGATCGTCACTAACCAGCGAGCCAGCGGGTAGCCCACCAGGGTACCGATGATGCAACCCAGCGCGGTGAGGCCGAGCGCCTCGGTCAGTACGAGTTGCATCAGATGGCGCCCCGACGCACCGAGCGCGCGCAGCACGCCGTACTCGCGACGGCGCTCTGTCAGGTTGATGAGTAGCGTGTTGATAATTCCGGCCAGGCCAACGACGCTGACGATCGCCACCATCGCGTTGAGCATCACCGACAGGATGTCGATGGCTCGACGTGAGCTCTGCTGGTCCTGGTACATCGGGAGCGTGACCGGCGCGAACTGGCGGAAGCGTGCCTCGATGTTACTCAGGCTCTGGTTCACCGCGTTGGGCGCGGAGGAGCGCAGCTTGAGCGCGAACAGCGAGACGTATCCCGGCTCGCCGACGATCCGCTGCAGATCGCTCACCTGGATGAAAACCTTGCCGATCGTTGCGGCCCCGAGGTAAGTGCTGTCGTCGTTGACGATACCGACGACGTTCACCAGGGTGGACTGTTTTCCCGTGTCCAGCGTAAGGACGTCGCCCACCGACGCATGGATGGTCTGGGCGAAGTTGTCGGTGAGCACCACCGCGACGGGATTCGACGCCACCAGCCAAGTGCCAGCGATCAGGCGGGGTGTGTAGATGGTGGTGTTGGCGGGTAACCCCCAAACGTCGGTGGCCACGCTACCGACCGATCCCGAGACGTTGGCCCAGGCCTCAGCCCGAGTCACGTCCGGAGTCCGATCGAGCACGCTGCCGAAGTCGAGTCCGACCGGATGCTCGAAGAAGATCCAGCCGTCCGCGCCGTAGAGCGCGTACAGGTGGTCGACGGTGATCGAGACAGATCGGCTGATGGCCTGCGTGCTGACGAACGCGGCGACGGCCACCGCGACGACCGTCAACGTGATCGCGGCACGCACCGGTCGTCGAGTGACGTTCCGCAAGCCCATCGCCGCGATCGCGCTGGCACGGCTGACACGCGCCGTCAACCGCTGGGTTGGGCCACGGCTGAAGTCGGCGACGACTCCGATATTGGCGAGTAGCCGGGCGACGCGCTGCCGCGTCGCCGACCAGGCGGGCACCAGGGCCGAGCTCAGTGTTACACCGGTGCCGACGGCGAGGGCGAGGAGGAACTCCCGCGGCGCGAGGCTGAACGGCGGCAGCGTCAGGCCGGAGAGGTTCGCCAGGTAGCGGGTGAGCAGTTCGCCGCCGAGGATGCCGCATCCCCATCCCAGGACGGCGCCGGCAACACCAAGCAGCAGCGCGAAGGTGAGGTAGGGCTGCATTGCCTGCCACCGGCTACCGCCCAACGCTTTGATCAGGCCAATCTGACGGGTCTCCTCGACCATGATCGCGGCGACGGTGTTGGCGACGAGAAAACTGCTCAACACCGCGCCGACAACGGAGAAGACCTCCAGCAGCAGCAGCAGCGTCGCCAGTTCGCGACTGCCGGTGAAGACGGTCGGATCCCGCACCGTGTAGTTGCTGGACGAGATCCCGCGCTCGCTCAGGAACTGCTGGATGTCGTCCGCGGTCTGACTGGCACGAGCGGGGTCTGCGACCCGGAGCATGAGGTAGTTGTTGTAGGGACTGCCCAGCAGCGCGCGGACGTCGGAGGCCGGCATGAACGCAGTGGCCTGGTCGAGTATCGACGCGTCGAGCGTCGCCGGCGCGCGCACGAACCCGCTGACGTGCGCGTAGGTCACCGTCGCGTCGGCCGACGCCTGGAGCGCCACGAGATCGCCGAGGTGGATTGGGGTGAGCTCGGTCGCTGTCGCGTCGAAGGCTACCTCGCCGCGGTCTGGAAAGCGGCCGGCGACCAACTGGACCGAGTCGAGCGGCATGTTGGCGAAGTCGTCGACGCCGACTAGTCGTGTATCGATCCATCCCTGGCCGGTCGAAGTACGCGTAACCTGCACCGCCCGGCTGTCTGCTGACACGACGTCCTGGCGTCGAGACAGCAGGTCGAGAATGGTCGGCGGCGCCTCGCTCACGTAGGCGGAGATGTCAGGCTGGTGGGTCCCCGCGTAGGTCTCGCGCTGGGCCTCGGCAAGGTTTCGACCGGTGAACGAGATGGCCACGACACCGGCCACACCGAGAACCACCCCAAGGACGGTGAGCAGCGTGCGCAACGGTCGGCGCTGGACGTCTCGCAGGTTCTTGGTCAGCAGCAGATGCATTCGAGTCGGCGCCTTCCGGCGGAACACGCCGGCGCCCCGCGGCCGCATAGCACCCGGGGCAATCGACGTCGTGCAACCAAGTATAGCGGCGTCCCGGTGCGCGTCGGCGCGCGCTCACCGACTCCGGGATCCAGGAAGGCGCGCTGGCGTGGCCACCGGAGACCAAGCGGCGGACCGCGCTAACCCGCGGCGCGCAGGAGATCCGTAGTCGGAGTTGGGTGCTCGGTACCACGACGATCGGAGACGATTCGGCCGTCGCGCATCTCGATGACGCGCGACGCGTAGTCGGCCACGTTATGGTCGTGGGTAACCAGGATGATAGTCTTCCCCGCGCGCCACATCTCCGCGACTAGCCCCAGCACCCGCTGCCCGGCCGCGCTGTCGAGGTTGCCGGTCGGCTCGTCGGCCAGGATCAGCGCCGGTTCGTTGGCGAGCGCTCGGGCGATGGCCACACGCTGCTGCTCTCCGCCCGAGAGTTCGTTGGGCAGGTGGTCGGCCAGTCCGTCGAGCCCGACCTGCTGCAGGAGCCGGACGGCGCGGTCCCGCTGACTGTGTCGACCGCTCAGGTCCATCGGCAACCGGACGTTCTCGATCGCCGTCAAGGTGGGCATCAGTTGGAAGAACTGGAAGACGATACCGACTGCCTGACGACGCCACCGGGCGAGCTGGTCTTCACTCATCCGCGATAGGTCCAACCCGTCGATCTCCACGGTACCACTGGTGGGTCGGTCGATACCGCTCAGGAGATTGAGAAGGGTCGACTTGCCACAGCCGGAAGGTCCGAGGATCGCCAGCCACTCCCCGGCGGAGATGTCGAGGTCGACGTCCTGGAGCGCCGCGATCGAGCGGCGCCCGGTCTGATAACTCTTGGTTACCGCGGCGAGGTGGATGAATGGCGATCCGCCGGTCTGTCCGGCCGTGTCACGGTCAGGGAGCATCACGTCAGCGCATTCGCGAGCGCGAGGACGAGCGCGGAGCCGGCCACGGCGATGGCCAGACTGCCGAAGAAACCGACGAACCCGCCAAGCCCGAGCAGGCTGAAGAGCCCGCCGCCGACTACCGCTCCGACGAGGCCGATGGCGATTCGGGTGATCACACCGGCGATCCAGCCCGCGATCAACCCGAGCAGGATCCAGCCGAAGAGGGTGTTGGGCTCGAGGACGATCGGCGTCACCAAACCTCCCGCCACACCGTCCCGCCGGCCGGCATGCGGCGCTGGCCACGACGGCGTTTCGAGTGTAGCACGCGGGTCCGAACGGTCAGCCCGGCTCAGCGTCGCAGGCAGCGAGGAGCCGCTGATCCGTCTTCGACAGCTCTGCCCCGGCCAGGAGATCGGGCCGGCGGGCGCGGGTACGGCACAGCGCCTGCTGGCGTCGCCAGGTCGCGATCTGGCCGTGATGCCCGCTGAGTAGAACATCCGGAACCACGATGCCGCGGAACTCGGGCGGGCGAGTGAATTGCGGGTACTCCAGCAACCCGGCAGTATGCGACTCCTCCGCGGTCGACTCTGCCTGGATGACGCCGGGTATCAGGCGGGTAACCACGTCGATGACCACCGCCGCCGCCAGTTCGCCGCCGCTCAGCACGAAGTCGCCGATCGAGAGCTCGCGAGTTCGCAGGATGGCATGAACGCGCTCGTCGATTCCCTCGTACCGGCCGCAGACGATGGCGAGGCGCGCGTGGGTAGCGAGCTCGTCGGCGATGCGCTGGGTGAGCACCTCGCCGGATGGCGACATCACCAGGATTGGCACTCGCTCCAACTCGTCGCCGAGTACCGACTCGACCGCGGAGACGACCGGCGGCGCCATCATCACCATTCCAGCGCCACCACCGTAGGGGTAGTCGTCAACCGAGCGGTGGCGCCCCGTGGCCCAATCGCGCATGTCGTGCAGGTCGATCGAGACGAGACCTCGCTCCCGTGCGCGTTTGATGATGCTCTCGCTCAAGGGGCCATCGAAGATTCCGGGGAAGATCGTGAACACGTCGAACTGCAACGGGCACTCCTTGCCGCGTACGTTACGCCGGACCCTGACGCACCTGCCATTATGCCAGCGGCGGGTTCCACCGTCGGTGATGTCCGACCCGGCCGCGAGTGACGCAGTGCTATCATGCCGCCGCGGAGCACCTGGCGCAGTGTGCGCTAACGCGGATCGCGAAACACGGGAGGTGGTCGATGCTCTCGGGCGAGCGGATCGCGCTTCGGCGCCTGGAAGCGCGAGACGGTGACCTGTGGGTTCGCTGGTTCGCCGATCCGGAGCTGAACGCAATCCTGAGTTCCGGCAACGGCGTGCCGGCCTCCGCCGAAGGCATGCGTTCCGTCGTGGCACGCCTCGCCGAGGGCTCGAGCTCCCGAGTGGACTTCACCGTGATCAGGTTGGACGGGACGCCGATCGGTGCGGCCCATCTGGCAGATATCGACCCCTGGGCGCGCTACGCCGAGTTCGGGATGTTTATCGGGGCTGGCGACGAACGGGGTCATGGCATTGGCCTGGAGATCGTGCGGCTGGGAGTGGGCTTCGCGTTTCGCGAGCTGAACCTGCACAAGGTCTGGATAACGATCGACGCGGACAATCGTCCCAGCCTGCGTTGCTTCGAGAAGGCCGGGTTCCACCAGGATGGTGTCCTGCGCGACCACGTCTTCAAGGACGGACGGTACGTCGACCGGAAGCTGCTGAGCGTGCTGCGCGGGGAATGGCACGATGCGTAACGGCGGTGTCAGTCGGGTGCAGCCGCCCGAAGAATCGGCGCCACGGCGGGTTCCGGGGCATAGTCCATGATTCGCTCGAAGGCGTCCACCACGGCCGGATCGAACTGCGTCCCGGAGGAGCGCCGAATCTCCGCCATCGCCACCTGGTGCGGCAGTCCGCGGCGATATACTCGGTCGCTGGTCATCGCATCGTAGGTGTCGGCCACCGAGATCACCCGCGACCCGATCGGTATGGCCTGGCCGGCGAGCCCGTCGGGATAACCGAGGCCATCCCAGCGTTCATGGTGATGGCGCACCACGACGGCCGCCTGGCGATAGAGAGACAGGTTCGAGAGGATCTCCGCACCGTCGGCCGCGTGCCGTTGGATCAACGTGCGCTCCTCGCCGGTGAGCTTCCCGGGCTTCTGGAGGGTTAGGTCGCTGGTCCCGATCTTCCCGAGATCGTGGATGCGTGCTGCCGAGACGATAATCTGGACGTCCTCGGTCGAGATACCGTCGATGAGCGGGAGGATCTGTCGCACGAGTCCGGTGACGCGCTTGGAATGCTCGGAGGTCGAGGGATCACGCCGGTCGAGCAGGTCCGCCAGGAGCTCGATCGTGTGACGGGTCTCCTGGTCGAGCTTGCGGTACGACCGGAAGGCAAGGTAGGGCCCGAGCAGCGGCACGATCGCGATCACCAGCGCGAACGGGCTCTGCGTCTTCAGGACCGGTATCAGGCTGCCCAGCGTCGGCAGTGTGATCGTCTCGAAAAGGACGCCGTAAGCGCTGGCCCGCCACATCTGCCAAGGCGACATACCGACAACCTGTGACAGGACAGCTGCCATGCCCCAGGACGAGATCAGCATATAGAGCGACGACGATCCAAGCATCGCCACAATGTTCGTGCCGCTGCCGATTGGGGTGGCATCCATGCGCGCCATGTTGGTGTAGAACCAGGACGCCACAAAGGTCGCGAGCACGTAGTTCGAGACGTTGGCCGCCAGCTTGACCGGCGGTCGCCGCTGAACGCACTCCACGATGATGGCACCGGTGGCGGCCACGATCGACGCTAGCAGCGGCCCAAGCGTCAGCGCGGCAGCGAAGCACAGCGCCGACGAGACCGATACCGTAACGTGTACGCTGGCCAGCGGTAATTCGATGTCGAAAAAGTCGGCAAAGACGATGAGGCCCACGAGGATGGTAGCGAGGAGGACGGTACCGCCGTCGAGTGGAGCGCGCCACAACACCGGACCCGCGACCGCGACGAGGCCGATCGCCAGCACCACCAGCATCATCACGAGTGCCCTGGCTCTGGTCGGTACCTGCACGGGTGTCCTCTGGGTGGTCCGGGCGCCGGACCGGTGGTGTTCGTGGTGTCCCGCTACAACCTCGGCGATGACTGAGGTCGACACCTGAACGGGATTATAACAGCGGCCCCGCGCCGTTCCGGCCGGCAAAACTCCTAACGCTTGCCGCCGCCCGTCACAACCGGGCACGGGATTATTGTACCGGTGAGGTCGTCGGAGGATGCCACAAGACCTGCATCGGACAAGAACACGCGGAGGCGGTGTCTGTCCAGGGACAGAGAACCCGGTCCTCGACCACCACCCATTGCCACTCCTGGCCGAGGATCGGGTTCACTTCAGCGCGGGGTTACTTCCACTTGAAGTTCTTGAGCTTCATTAGAATTTTCCTCCTTTCCCGTTTCGAGATGGGGTTCTCTCACAATCATCTGTGACTTTCCGTCAACCCTTTCGTACTGTGGCGCCGCTACCCAATCCGCGTCACTTTGTACGGTCCGAGTATAGGATAGTCGCACCGACGAATCAAGACGTTTGTCTCGAGCGGATTCGGGACCACCGGCCTGGGAAATCAGTACCAGTCCTCCGTGCTCTGGTCGCAGCCTGCATCCAGACGTTCCGCGGCGTTTGTGCGCGCGGCGGGCGCTCTGCTACGCTCTAGCGCGGACATGGCCGGGGACGGTAATGGAGGCGCAGATGGGCGGCGCGGCGTTTCGTCGGGTGCTGATCACGGGCGGTGCGGGATTCATCGGCAGTAACTTCGCGCGCTTCCTCCTGGAGCGTGGGAGCGCGGAGGTCGTGGTCCTCGACAAGCTCACCTATGCCGGCAACCTCGCCAACCTCCAAGACCTGACGGAGTCCAGCGAGTTCCGGCTCATTGTGGGCGACATCTGTGACGCGCCAGCCGTCCAGGTAGCGGTCGAAGGCTGCGACGCGATCGTGAACTTCGCGGCGGAGACCCACGTCGACCGCTCGCTGCTGGACGCGGCGGCCTTCATCCAGACCAACGTTTACGGCACCTGGGTGCTGCTCGAAGCGGCACGCCGGGAGGGTGTGCGCCGGTATGTCCAGGTGAGCACCGATGAGGTGTATGGGGAGGTCCCGGAAGCCTTTTCTATCGAGACCGATCCGCTTTGTCCACGCAGCCCGTACTCGGCGAGCAAGGCCGGCGCGGACATGATGGTGCAGGCCTACGTGGCCACTCACGGCCTTGACGCCTCGATCACGCGTGGCTCGAACACGTACGGGCCGTATCAGTTCCCAGAGAAGGTCATTCCGTTGATGATCACCAACGCGATGGAGGAGCGACCGCTCCCGGTGTACGGTGACGGGCGGCAAGTCCGCGATTGGATCCACGTGTGGGATCACTGCGCAGGTATCGATGCGGTGCTGCGCCGGGGTGAGCCCGGCGAGGCCTACAACGTCGGTGGTGGTAACCCGCGGGAGAATCTCGACGTGATCCGCGCCATTTTGCGCCTGCTCGAGCGGCCCGAGAGCCTTGTCCACCACGTCACGGATCGACCCGGGCACGATCGGCGCTACGCCCTGGCCACCGACAAGCTTCGGTCACTGGGCTGGGAGCCGACGATCCAATTCGAGGACGGGTTGCGCCAAACCGTGGCCTGGTATCGGGATCAGCGCAGTTGGTGGGAGCCGCTGCGCGACACGGGCTTCGAGCAGTACTACGCCCGGAACTACGCCACCCGCGCGGTCGTCGATATCGACCCCATAGGCGCCTGAACCGACATGCCGGTTATGATCGATCTTGCCGTCGCCAAGACGACCAAGTTTGGCACGCGTGAGAGCGGCGACACTGTTGAGATCGTCGAGCGCCCAGGCGGGGGATTCTCGGCCGTGATCGTCGACGGACAGGGCAGTGGCGGTGCCGCGAAGCTCCTGAGTCTCCTGGTCGCCGGACGGGCGATGAGCCTGCTCAATGAGGGTGTGCGAGACGGTGCCGCCGCCCGCGCTACCCATGACTTTCTCTACGCCACCCGCGGTGGTCGCGTCTCGGCTGCCCTGGACATCGTCTCGGTGGATCTATTGAGCCGGTCACTCCTATTCACGCGCAACAGCGAAGTGCCGATGTTGCTGCACCGTGAAGGCTGTTGGCAGTGCGTCGCGGACTCTGGTGGACGTATCGGTATCTATCGGCACACTCGACCGCGGGTCCTCGAGCATCCACTGGAACCCGGGCTCATCGCGGTCGTGGTCACGGACGGGGTTGCCGTGGCCGGCGGACGATTCGGGCCGGTGATGGCGCTGCCGGCAATCGCGGAGGCGGCTGCCACCGATTTCACGGCGTCCGCGGATCTTGCCGATCGCATCCTTCGGGAGGCGATGGTCGCCGACCGAGGACGTCCGGCGGACGACATGACGGTCGTGGTCCTGCGATTGGCTTCGGAGACCTCGGCGCAGCCAATCCGGCGTCTGACGGTCGCGGTGCCGCTGGCGGATTGAGCAGGGGCTTGGACGGTATGCCCGGCACGAGTCGGCCTCGCGTGGCGGTGGTCGGGGTGTGCGGCTCCGGTAAGACGACTGTTGTCGAGCGTCTGCGGCAGCTCCAGTTCGATGCGTTCGCTGTCGGTCAGGAGCATTCGATCATTCACGACCTCTGGAACCACCAGCGACCCGATCTGGTAGTGTATCTCCAGGCCAGCCTGGCGACCGTGCGAGCACGGCGCGGTCCAACCTGGCCCCGATGGATCTATGAGACGCAGCAGCATCGTCTCGAGGACGCGCGCGACCATGCCTGCGTGGTCGTGGATACCGGAGCCCTCGCGGAGGACGAGACCGTGACTCGGATCGTCGACGCGATCACCCCTCGATCCCGCACGTGACGCCCGGGTGAGTGTGGGGACACGGCGGTGCCCCTCGCCGCGATGGACAACCAGGTTCCGGCGTGTGAGACGAGCCGATTACTCACTCGGGCCAGACAGCACTGCCCATGCTTGGGTACCCAGATCGCTGATCTGTACCGTCGAGCTGGTGCCGCCGGGAGCGGGATGCAGTTCCAGTCGTACTCGCTCGAAGTACTGAACCTGAACGCCGCCCTCGTTGATCGGCTCCGAAATTGGGAAGCCGAAGGCCTGGATCCCGCCGTGCTGCTCCCAGAATTGCCGAAAAATGCCGCTGACGGTGTGTCCTGTCTCGGGGAAGTAGAGCGTCGCCGGGTTCCCCGGATTCTCCACCTTGGGCGAACTCGTGTGCAGCGCATCCTCGCCCAGGAGTCCGAGCGCGACCGCGCCGTTCGGCCCGGTCTCGAATCGCGCTCTCTCGAAGTACTGGACGGTCACCCCTTTGTCGTTGACTAACTCTGGGCTCAACGGGTTGCCGAACAGGAACGCGCCATCGTGAGCCTCCCAATAGGTCTTGAAAGGACCGTGAATGTACTGGTCGGTCGCGGAGAAGAAACGTGCGGTGGCCTTGGAGGGGTCGCTTGCGACCGAGAACCGGAGGTCGGAACTCGACACGTTGCCGTGGACGTCCTTCGCTGTGACATGGACCAGGTAGTCGCCAGCGGCCAGCGTGGGATCGGAGAAGACGGACCAGGACTGACCTTCGGAGCCGTTGCCGAGCTTCACCACGTGTGCGGGATCGGGCGCGAACGACGCCGGAGTCTCCTGCCCGTTCACCGTCATGTCCACCGTCGAGAGGTCACCGTCCGCGACGACCTGGAGGCTGATGCGCAGCGGCCCAGCCGCCAGTGTCTCGCCGCCCGGCGGGCCGGTGTACGCGAGGGTCGGGGCGATCAGCGGTCCGGCGGCCTGGAATGACCAGGAGTGCTCGTCGGTGTGCCCCGCCGTGTCCGTGACTTGCAGACGCACGCTGTGGGCGCCGCGCGCGAATTCAGCGGCGAAGTTGACCAGCCACAGATGATCGTTGCGCACCTGAACCGCGGGCTGCACCGCGGCGCCGTCCACTATCAGCAGGATCTGGCGAATGGGTTTGGCGTTGGATGACACCATCGCGCCGATGGTCACCGTCCCCGGTGCGGCCGTGCTGTTCGGGCTGGGGGACACGTCGCTGATGGACGGGCCCGCGGCCAGGACGAGAAGGTAGATCAACAGGCCAAGACAGACCAGAGCAAGGACGAGTGCCGCGACCCGCGTGGTTGTCGACGCGTTCCGGATTCCCGGTCGTGCCGCCGGCGGGCGGCGCAGCCGCTGGACACGCGTGAACGGCGGACGCGCGAGTCGACCATCCTCCAGCGCGCGCGGCTCACCTCTGTAGGAGGATCCCATGAACTGTCACTCCCTCACCCCGGCACGACGCCGCCCTGTGTACGAAACGGTCGGCTGGCTACCGCGAGCCGACGGCCAGGTAGCGGTCGCGAGCCCAGCGGGCATCGCAAGACGGCTGCCAGATCCTCGCCTCACGTCGACATTGCCGCGCCCCCGCCCCGGGGGTCCGCGCCGCCGGCCAGCACCCCGCTGAGCGGATCTCTGCTTACCGCCTGGACCAGCGCGAAATTGCCGTAGGCGGCGGGGTTGGGATTGATGTCGAATCCGCGATCGCCAAGCTCGGCCTTGACCCAAGACGGGATGCGGGCCTCGCAGTCGAGCACGTCGCTCTGGCAGTCGAAGCGCGGCGCGGAGACAGCCTCCACCGGGCTCAGTCCGTGGTCGAGCACATTGAGGATCACCTGCAGCACGCCGGTGATGATGCGGGTGCCCCCAGGTGCGCCGAGCGCCAACACCGGATCGTTTCCGCGGAGCACGACCGTTGGGCACATCCCGGTGATGCGGTTCTTGCCCGGCGCGATCGAGTTCGGTTCTCCCGGCACGGGGTTGGCGGCGTTCATAATGTTGTTGTAGGTGAAGCCGAGCCCGGGCGTGACCACGCCGCTGGACGAGCCCAGTGAGTGCGTAATTACGGCGCAATTGCCGTCGGAGTCGACCACCGTGATGTTGGTCGTCGTGGGAGGCTCGGAGTAGAGCGGGACCGCGAATCGTTCTCCGCGCTTGATGCGGGTGTACCACTCGTGGGCGCGTTGCGGCGACATGAGCCAATCGACCGGCACGTCGAAGAACTCAGGGTCGGCGACGTAGGTGTACCAGTCGTGGAACGCCGCCTTCATCGCGTGGCCAACCAGGTCGATGTACGGCGCACTGTTCAGTCCGAGGGCCGCGATCGACTCGTGCCCAATGATATTGAGGATCTCGGCGACGCAGATCCCACCTCCCGACGGCGGGTTCGTGGCCACGGTGAAGCCTCGGTAGTCGGTGACGATCGGGTCCGTCACGCGCACGCGGTACCCGGCGAGATCCTCCGCGGTGACGTACCCACCGTTCTGCTCGAAGTCGGCCGCCATGCGCGCGGCGAGGTCGCCCTCGTAGAAGTCGGCCGGCCCCACGTCCGCCAGGCGACGGAGGACGATTCCATAGTCGGGGTTGACGAAGCGTTCGCCGGGCCGCAGCGTCTCCCCAGAACCTTTGATGTACAGGGCGCGGCTGCCCGGGCTTGCGGCAATGCGATCTTTCATGGCCACCCGTCCGAGCGGAGCCGGCACGTTCCAGGTGCGCCAGAGTTCGGGCGAGATCAGAAAGCCGTTCTCGGCGACGGTGACCGCGGGCTGCAGGGCGGACGCCCACGAGATGCTGCCGAAGCGAGATAGGACCTCGGCCATCCCTGCGACGGTCCCGGGGGTCATGATCGACTGGTAGCCGACGTCGTTCACCGCCCCTTTGAGGTGGTAGCCGTAGCCCGTCCAGTCCTGATTGATCAGCACGTCGCGCCACATGCCGGGGGTCACGCGTGACCCGGACGTGCCGTTGAAGTCGATGATCTTCTGCTCGCCGCCCGACGTGCGGACGTTGGCGACGCCAAACCCCGCCACACCACACATCTGGGGGTCGACCACCATCTGAACGAAGGCCCCGGTGACCGCGGCGTCGAACGCGTTGCCACCCCGACGCAGCGCCTCCACGCCTGCCTCCACCGCCAGCGGCTGCGGGGCCACAACCATTCCACGCACGGCGATCTCTCCTTTCGGCTTGCATCCGGTGCTTCACTGCCATGATAGCATGGCACTCTGAGGCGTCCGTTCACCGCGACCGGTGGTGCTACACTTCGTCCCATGTGGCGACCGCGGCGTGCCATGTCCAGCCGACGGCCCGGGCCGCGGCGGGGGCTCCTGCTGCGGGTCGTGGCGCTGGTTGCCTTGATCGTGTTCCCGGCGGCGTGCCGCCTGCCGTCGTCTGGCGGCACGGCCACGATCCCCGCGACGACCAGTCACGAATCCGCCACCCCGACCGATCTAGCCAAGACCGCTGCAACGGTCCCTACTGCGTCAACGCCCTCGGCGCTGGTCGCTCCTCAGGCCGCCGCCACGCCCGGGGCGACCGGCGCTCAGACGCTTACGCTGGTCGGCCCACAGGGTGGACCGGTGACCCTCGATCCCGCGCTGACGCAGGATGCGGACTCCGCGTTCGTCGTGCGGCAGATCTTCCGCGGCCTTGTGCGCCTCGACGCTCAGCTCAAGCCGGTTCCCGACCTCGCCCAGCGCATCGACGTCTCACCGGACGGACGGACCTACACGTTTCACCTGTTTAGCCACATAACCTTCGATAACGGCAACGAGATCACAGCCAACGACGTGAAGTACTCGCTCGACCGCGCCACCGATCCATCCCTGGTGGGCGGAGACACCAATGACCTGCCGGCACAGACCTTCCTCAGCGACATCGCCGGAGCTGCCGAGCGCATGGCGGGGAAGGCGACGACCATCAGCGGAGTCCAGGTCATCGACACGCTCACCCTGCGGATTCAGCTCGTAAGTCCGGCTGCCGACTTCCTGCTGAAGCTCGCGGGGACCCCTGCCTACGTCGTCGACCGTCAGAACGTTGCGAGCGGATCGAACTGGTGGCGGCAACCGAACGGTAGCGGGCCATTCGCCCTGAGCGAGTGGAAGGACGGCGACCGCGTGGTGCTGAAGGCGCACCCCGGCTACGAGCCAAACCCTCCCACGCTTCAGACTGTCGTGCTCCTCATCGGCAGCAACGCGCTCGATCCGGTGAATCTCTACGAGTCCGGCACGATCGATGTCGTGGACCTGCCGACCGACGCGCTCGATCGCGTTCAGGAGCCGAACAGTCCGTACCGTGGCCAGCTGACGGTGGTGCCGATGCTCTCTGCCAGCTACGTTCTGCTCAACCCAAACGTGCCCCCATTGAACAATCCGCAAGTGCGACGCGCCCTGGTGGAGGCCTTCCCACGCGCGAAAGTCGCGACGGTGACCTTCGATGGGCATGTCAAACCGCTCGACGGGATCCTGCCCGATGGGCTGCTCGGCCGAACCTGGCCGGCGACTCCGCTGCCCTACGACCTTGCCACCGCTCGGACGTTGCTCGCGCAGGCCGGCGGCCTGCCGAACGGCATCACCATCTATACGACCGGCAACCCGGCTCCAGTGGCGATGAAGCAGGTATACGAGCAGGACCTGAAGGTGTCCGTCGACGTGCTGCAGCTCGAGTGGACCGATTTCCTGCAGGCGATGACGCAGCGGGCGCTCCCGGCCCTCTCGTTGAGCTGGGTGGCCGACTACCCCGACCCGGAGAGCTTCCTGCGCTCGCTCTTCGACTCCCAGAGTCCGTCCAACTACATCGGCTACAACAACCCCGAGGTGGACCGGCTCCTCGACGCGGCCGCGGTCGAGCAGGACCCGATCCAGCGGGCGGCACTGTACGAGCAGGCGCAGCAAAAGGTCATCGACGACGCCGTGGTGATCCCGCTCTACACCGACGTGTCCTACACGCTGATCCGACCGTCCATCCATGGCGTATCGGTGACGCCGCTGGGTATCCTTGGCCTGGAGACAGTCTGGGTGACCAGATAGCCGAGCGGAGCGGCGCGCGACGATGATCGGTTTCTCCCACCGCAATCCCAACCCGGCCGGGGCATCACCTACCATCCAGCACCTTCGGCTTGCCGACCTGGAGCGCCTCCATCTGGGGTGGTCAAGTCGCTACGATGCCGACGAGCTCGAACTGATCCTGACCGCCGAACCGGGTCTGGGGCTGTGGATGCCTGAGACCGGCGAGTACGTCGTCGGCGGCCCCTGGCGCCACCGCGGTGAGATCGCGTCGGTGCTGGAGCTCTCGGCGAGCGCGGGCGCCCCACAGTTGCTCGCGGCACTCGCGGACGCCTCCGAGGATCTCGGAAAGCGATTGGTGATCGCGAGCGAGCACGCTGAGACGCGGCGTCGCGCGTTCTACGATTCGGCGGGTTACGAGCTGGTCGAGGAGATCCTCATCTACGAGCTGTCGCGGGTCTCGCCGTCGCAGCTGAGCGTCACGGATCTCGCCTTCGAGCGGGTTTCGGTCGATGACGAGCACACGCTGTCGGATTTGATCGAGCTCGACCACGCGGCCTTCCCCTGGCTGTGGTGGAACAGTCGCGAGGAATTCGACAACTATGGGCACAGCACGGGTGTCGAGATTCACCTGGGTAGGACCTCGGACGGGCGCTCCGCGAGCTACATCGGAGTGACACGTTTCCGCACCTGGGGGCACCTCGACCGGATCGCGGTGGCACCCGACCTTCGGGGCCGGGGGCTCGGACTTCAGTCGCTCGAGTGGGCAGCCAGCCTGCTGGGTGCCGGTGGTGCTCGGCGGATCGGGTTGAGCACGCAGGCCCGCAACACGGTGAGCCGGCGGCTTTACGAGCGGTACGGCTTCCGGCGTATCCCGTCGCAGGACTACGCGCTCTACGGTCGATGGCTCGGCGGCGTCGAGCCCAGCTAGCGGAGAGAATCCCGCGGAGAGGGCAGGATGGGGAGCACTTTCGGCCGGATCTTCCGGATCACGACCTGGGGCGAATCGCACGGGCCCGCGATCGGTGTGGTCGTGGACGGCTGTCCGGCGGGTCTGGACCTGTCAACCGAGGTGATCCAGCGCGATCTCGACCGCCGCCGCGTCGGACAGAGCAAGGTCACGTCGCCTCGCCAGGAGCAGGATCGCGTCCAAATCCTCTCGGGGGTCTTCGAGGGCCGCAGCACCGGCGCACCGATCTCGTTGATTACCTACAACACCGACGCCGATTCCAGCAAATACGACGCGATTCGCGACATGTTTCGCCCAGGTCACGCGGATTACACCTACTGGGCGAAATACGGCCATCGCGACCATCGCGGTGGTGGCCGGTCGAGCGCGCGCGAGACGTGGGGGCGAGTTGCCGCGGGCGCGGTTGCCCGCCAGCTGCTACGGACCGCGGATGTGGAGGTGTACGGCTTCGTCCGGCAGCTGTGGACGATCGCGATGGAGACGTTCGATCGCGCGGAGATCGATCGCAACCTCGTTCGCTGTCCGGACCCCGTCGCGGCGGAGCGCATGGTGGCGGCGATCATGGCGGCCAAAGACCGGCAGGACAGCCTGGGCGGTCTCGTCGAGGTGCGCGCGGAGAACGTTCCTCCGGGCCTCGGTGAACCAACCATGGACAAACTGGACGCGATCATCGGCCAGGCGATGCTCAGCATCCCAGCTGTCAAGGGCGTCGAGATCGGCGAGGGCTTCTCGGCCTACTCGATGACCGGGAAAGAGCACAACGACGAGTTCTTCATCGAGGATGGGCGAGTCCGGACCTACTCGAACCATGCAGGCGGCATGCTCGGCGGGCTCTCCACTGGGGAGCCGATCGTGGCGCGGCTGGCGGTCAAACCGACGTCGTCGGTGTCACAGCCGCAGCGCACCGTCGATGTCCAAGGCGACGAGCGAACGATCCTGGTCGAGGGACGTCACGACCCCTCCATCTGCCCGCGGGTCGTCCCGGTAGCGGAGGCGATGATGGCGCTCGTCCTGGCCGACGTCTACCTGCTCAACCGCGCATCCCGCATCTAAAGCGGCTTGCGGCGAGCCTCGTGGTCGAGCCGGGCGCGTCATCGTGCCGGCTCAGCTGCCGGCGAGTCTGGTCGGGTGGCCCGCGCGAGACTTGCGAAGAAGTCAGGAAAGGTCTTGGCGACACAGTCCGGATTGGCGATCGTGACCCCGGGAGCAGCGCAACCCAGCACGGCGAAGCTCATCGCCATGCGGTGGTCATCGTAGGTCTGTACCGTCGCTGGCCGGATCGGCCCCGGTCGGACGATGAGGCCGTCCGGAAGCTCCTCGACGTCGATACCCAGGCGTAACAGCTCGGCGGTCAGCGCGGCGATGCGATCCGTCTCCTTGTGCCGTATGTGGGCCACGCCTCGAATGACGGTCGGCCCGTCCGCCAGCGGGGCGATTGCCGCCAGCGTCTGCGCGGTGTCGGAGATCCCCTGCATGTCGACCTCCACCCCGCGTAGCCGATGGGGGCCCCAGACCTCGGTGTACTCGCTCGCTCTGGCGACGGTACAGCCCATTTGCTCGAGCACGTCGACGAACCCGAGGTCTCCCTGACGCGAGCCGGCGCCGAGGTGCTCGACGCGAATGCGTCCACCCGTAGCCGCCGCCAGCGCGAAGAAATAAGACGCCGCGGAGGCGTCTGGTTCGACGACGTAGTCCGTTCCGACGTACCGCTGCCCACCAGGGACCTGGAACCGACGAAAGTTCTCGTGACTCCCGGTCGCGCAGAACGCGGCCATCGAGGCGAACGTCAGCTGGACGTACGGCTTCGACACGAGATCCCCGACAATTTCGATCTCGAGCCCATTCCGGGACAGCGGTCCGACCATCAGCAGCGCGCTCAGGTACTGACTGCTCTCGGTGCCCGAGAGCCGGGCACTCCCGCCCGCGAAGCCCGCTGACCTGACCCGCAGTGGTGGGCAGCCAGTGCCGCGCGTCGACCGCGCATCGACGCCGAGCTGCCGCAGCGCGTCGAGCAGCGGCTCGATCGGACGCCGGCGCATCGGCTCCAAACCGTCGACGAGATAGTCGCCGTGACCCAGCGCCAGCATGGCCGTCAGGAACCGGGCCGTCGTCCCAGAATTGCCGACGAAGAGCTCAGCCGCGGATGCTGGGATCGCTCCACCGGCGCCCGATACCCAGAAGGTGCGCGTCGACTCGTCCTCCCTGACCTCGATGCCCAGCGCCCTCAGGGCCGCCGCCATGTAGCGCGTGTCATCGCTGAAGAGCGCCTCGCGGACAACGGACGGACCGTGTGCCAGCGCTGCCAGGGGCAACGCGCGATTGGTGTAGCTTTTGGAGCCCGGCAAGATGACGTTCGCGTCAACGGGCTGCTGAACCGGCCGAATCTCGAGTGTCCGCGGGGCTCCTGACGGAGTGGCGCTCATCGTCTCGGCACTAGTGGAACGTGAGGTCCCATGAGTATGGGATCTCCGAGGAGTCGTGAGGGACGCGGTACTCGTCCGGATCTGTCGGATCGTAGGGCTGGGTTGGGAAGTTGACCAGGTAGCAGGGCTCGACCCCGACGTTCTTGAAGCCGTGGAGGACGCCGACCGGGATCTTGACCACGATGCGGTTGTCCTCGCCGATGAAGAACTCGTCGATCTCGCCATGAGTGGGGGAGTCGGGGCGCACGTCGTAGAGCGGTACTTTGATCATGCCCCGAATGCAGGTGAAGTAGTCGGTCTGCTTTTTGTGGTAGTGCCAGCCGCGGATCACGCCCGGATAGCTGACGGAGACGTAGCACTGGCCGAACCCCTCGAAGAACGGGTCATCCCGGCGAATCAGCTCAGTCAGCGAGCCGCGCTCGTCCGCGTGCGTCTCCAGACGCTTGATCTCGACACCGTAGATCACGACCGCTCCTTCTCCCAGTGGATTCCCAGGCAGTTCACGGATCGCGGGATCAGCCGGTCACCCCGCCTCGCGCTGTGGCCGAGAACCGCCGGGCGGCGATTATAGCAGACCATCTCCGTCGGGCCGTCCGTGCGCGACGAAGACCATGACCGCCGACGAGTCGTCGAGCGGATCCAGTTGGTAGGACCCGTAGACGCCTTCGATGCCATACCCTGCCTCGGACAACAGGCTCTCCATCTCGAAGCGGTGAATGTAGCGGGTAGCGTACTCGGCCACCGTGCGCGACAGCGTTCCCGCCGCATTGGTCCGGTCGTAGTACAGGGTAGTGTCGATGCGCTGCGCTGCCACGTGAAGCCGCCGGTGGCTGAGCCGGTCCAGGCGCGCGCCGTCGGGAAGCCCCCACTGCCCGTCGAGCCTGAGTTGGTCGTCGAGCGCTTGCAGGACGGCGGGAGTCGGGTGAAAGACGTCGAGGACGAGGATTCCATCTTCGTGGAGTACCCGGCGCACCTCCTGCAGCGCTGCCAACTGGTCCTCACGCGATTCGAGGTGGAGGAACGAGTTGATCGCCGCGAACACGAGGCGAAAGTGCGCGCTGGGGTAGACGCTCAAGTCCGTGATGTTGCCGACGTCAAGCTCGACCCGCGCGAGTCCGGAGCCCTCGAGCCGCTCTCTCGCGATCGCGATCATGGCGGGCGACACGTCAAGACCGGACACCTGGTAGCCCGCCGACGCCAGCGGGACCAGCAGCCGGCCGGTCCCACAACCGAGCTCGAGGATCGGAGACCCGACGACCCCCGCATAGCCGAGGTACAAATCGACGTCCGCGTCGAAATCGGCGAACTCCAGGTCATAGAACGGGGCGATCGCGGCGTAGGCGTCGACCATACGATCATTCTAGCGCGCGGGACGGCCGTCGAGGCGCCGAGCGCCAGGACGGAGAACGTCTGTCGCGACGCTCCGGCCACGACATGGCGCCCCGACGAGATAGCCGGCGGCGCCAGGGTCCAACGTGAGAACCAGGCGGAGCCCGAGGCTCAACCCCCAGACTGGGTCACGACCCACCGATGACTGTGGCGGACGTGGCGTCCGCCAATGATCGCCCGTATGGCGGGAGATACGACGATCGCCGACCATCGATGCTGTCTCGCGATCTCGAGCGCGCGAAGTGCGGTCGACCAGTTGTTATCTGGCTGTCGACCACGTATCATAGACGGTTATGGCCAAGACCAAGGCGCCGGCGGAGTCGGGTGGCGAAAGAGTCGTGACCTCGAACCGCAAGGCGTTCCATGACTACTTCATCGAGGAAGAGCTCGAGGCGGGGATCGCGCTGACCGGCACGGAGATCAAATCGATCCGTGCCGGGCGCGTGAACCTGCGCGACGCTTACGCGCGCATCGAGAACGGAGAGCTGTGGCTGGTCGGCATGCACATCTCGCCGTACGAACACGCGGGCGGCTACTTCCAGCACGACCCGGATCGCCCACGTAAGCTACTGGTGCATCGCAGCGAGCTCGACTTCCTGCGGAATCGCGTCGAGGCGCGTGGGTACACGCTGGTGCCGGTGCGGTTGATCCTGCGAAAGGGTCGCGCGAAAGTCGACATCGGCGTGGCGCGCGGCAAGAAACTGTACGACAAGCGCGACACGATGGCCGAGCGGGAGGCCCAGCGCGACGTGGAGCGCGCGTTGCGCCAGCGGACGTAACGTGGTAAACTGCGGGGGTACTAAACGGGGATGTCTGGATTCGACAGGGCCGTAAGTACGAGGATTGCAAGCCGAGGTCGCCCCGGGACTCGTAAAAAGGGGCAACGCCATAACTGGCAACGAATCACTTGCTCTGGCTGCGTAACTAACACGTAGCCACGTCTGCCCGGATCTCTCCCCGACGGGTCCGGAGCGGGCGTCACAATGCCGGGGTGCGGTCGATCTGACTGCCGGATAGGATCGATCAAAGACCATGCGGCGACCCACGGTGGGACCCGGTCGGCGGGGGCCCGCGCTGGGGAACAAAGCGCCGACTAAGCTTGTAGCACATTCTCGGCTGAACGTTCTGGACGGGGGTTCGACTCCCCCCATCTCCACCAGACAGTGAAACCGCCCGGCCACCACGGCCGGGCGGTTTCGTGTTGCGCGGGAACCCCAACACCCACCACCTTTCGCCACAACCGAGAGCACGCCTTAGCCCACGAGCTCAAGCATGATGGTGTGGTCCTGGCGACGGATACGGAAACGACTGCCGCCGTAGCTGACGAGCGACCCGTCCGGCGGATCGCCCAGGTCGACGATGCGCGTGCTGTTAGGGATGCGTAGTCGGCCGGGCTGATTCGTTAGCGGAGCTCCGGGGGAGTCGCCAAACGATTGATTGTCACCGCAGCGCGGACAGTAGCCCATGGGGCCCTCCTATCTGAACTCGTGCGCCCGTAGACCCACATCGTCATCCTCAACGTCTGCACTGTGTGTCGTGCGGGTCGTGGCGCTCAGATCTCCGACATATCTTGCTGCCGCCCCGAGTTCCCACCGACGTAGGCCGCGACCCCGCCGAGCAGTCCGAGGAAGAGTGCGCCAAAGACCGAGAAGAATATCAGCGCCGCCGGCGCGATGGTTATCTCACCGAGCGCCTGGAATAGCCAGGGAACCGGGACTCCGACCACGATAGCCAGCGTCAGACCCACGATCGCCGCCTCGCCGACACTCAGTCGATATCGATTGCCGGCGAAGTAGCCCCCGATCAATGGGCTGAGCGGGCCGGTCACGAAGTGGACGATTGGCGGCAAGAAGCACAGAACCGCGATTCCAACTGTCAGCGCCGCCGCTTTGACCACCCTGAAACCGGTCATCCAGACTCCCCTTTCACGAGCGCACCACTATGGATATCGTAACCCGATATGCCGTGGTGCGCAAACCGGCCCTCGCCGCTGCGCGGAAAGCGCCCGGCGATCCGTCTGAAGAAAGGGTTATCCGGTCCGCCAAACGCGCACCGGAGTTTGTGGAGCGGCGTACGAGCGGCGTCCCGACCTGATCAACGGGTAGGAGCGGCTGCCGCCTGGTTCACGAGCGCGGCGCGGACGAGTTCGTAGTCACGGCGGTTGATTTTGTGGACGTTACCCTGAAAGGCGAGCGTCCAGTTCTGGACCGGCCATTTCTGGACGTACTCCATGCCACGCGCGATCTCCTCGGCGGCCAGGAACTCTCTGTCAGCGAGCACAACGTCGGGCTCAATGTGTACCCGAAACGGGTAGTCCTCCGCGGCCTTCTTCGGGTCGGAGCTACGCCAGATTGGCGTGTGGTCTTCGACGTAGTCCGAGGTGACGGTGGCAACGGCGGCAAAGGCCTTCAGACCGGTGACGTAGTACACGAACTTGTCGCCCGGGTGCATCAGCTCGGCCTTTTTGCGATGCCGGCTCTTGAGACCCTGCAGCGTGAAGCCGTGGGTGCGGGTCGTCGCGAAGTTCTCCGGAGACCCGACGATAATCCAGTAGCCCGGTTCGGCCATGCTGCACCTTCCTCTCGCCGCGAGTACGGGTTCGATTATGCCACAGCGGCGTCCCTGTCCGCGTGACTCACCGGCGTTCGTACGCGACAAACCGGTCCCGAACCGGCGGTGCCCGTCTCGAGCCCCACCGGTTGTTGCCGGTGTGTCCCTGCGGCATACTGCCGGGGATGACGGTACGTCATGAGGGGTGGGACTGACATGGACTTGACGACCCTCAAAACGCGTTTGGCCGCGGTCGTCGGTGCGGACGCCGTGGTGGCGGACTCCGACCTGACAGTCTACGAGTACGATGCGTCCGACGAGGCGATCGCTGGAAGCCACCGGCCCGATTTGGCAGTGCTGCCGTCATCGTCGCGCGAGGTCGCTGAGGTGGTGCGAATCGCTCACGAGGCCGGCATGCCGGTGACGCCGCGCGGCGCTGGCACCGGGCTGGCCGGCGGTGCGATCGCCGCGCGTGGCGGGATCATGGTGGTGCTGACTCGCATGAACCGCGTGCTCGAGATCAACGAGCGCGACGGCTACGCGATCGTCGAACCAGGAGTCATCAACCTGGAGCTCTCCCAGTTGACCATGCCGCGCGGGTACTTCTTCGCGCCAGACCCGTCGTCGCAGCGCGCCTGCACGATCGGCGGAAACGTCGCCAACAACTCCGGCGGCCCGCACTGCCTGAAGTACGGGGTGACCTCGCCGCACATTCTCGGGCTCGAGGTCGTGCTCCCGAGCGGGGAGACTATCTGGACCGGCGGCGCCGCGCCGGAGGCACCGGGAATGGACCTGACCGGCGTCCTGGTCGGCTCCGAGGGCATGTTGGGGATCGTCACCAAGGTCATGGTGCGGCTCACCAGGAACCCTGAGTCGGTCAACGTCCTGCTGGCCGCTTTCCCTACCATCGAGGCCGGATCCAACGCGGTCTCGGCGATCATCGCCGCTGGGGTGCTGCCGGCCGCGCTGGAGATGATGGACGCGCTGACGATTCAGGCGGTCGAGGCAGCATTTCACGCTGGATACCCCGAGGATGCCGGCTCAGTGCTCCTGATCGAGATCGACGGACTGGCTGAGTCGGTGGCGGAGTCCACTGAGTCGATCTCGAAGATCTGCTATGCCCACGGTGCGCGGCAGGTGCGCGTCGCTCGCAGCCAGGCTGAGCGAGACCTGCTATGGCTCGGCCGCAAGGCTGCCTTCGGCGCAATGGGGCGACTGACCCCTAACTACTACTTGCAGGACGCCACGGTGCCCCGGACAAAACTGCCGCCGACGCTCAAGCACGTCGAGGAACTGAGTCGCGAGTACCGGCTGCGCATCGCCAACGTGTTCCACGCCGGCGACGGCAACCTGCATCCGCTTATCCTGTTCGATCGCTACGAATCTGGGGCTATCGAGCGCGTGCTGCGGGCCGGCACGGACCTCCTCACCTATTGCGTCAATGCCGGTGGCACCGTCTCGGGGGAGCACGGTATCGGCCTCGAGAAGAAGGACTTCCTGACCCTGATCTACACGCCCGACGATCTGGCGGCGATGGCCGGCCTGAAACTCAGCTTCGATCCGCTGCAGTACTTCAACCCGGAGAAAGTGTTCCCGACAGCGTTCTCGTGCGGCGAGGTAGCCGCCGTCAAGCGCCAGGGGGTCGCACACGGATTGGGGCTGGCCGATGTCGTCTGAGAGCACGGTCGCGTCCCCCAAGCTGGAAGCCGCAATCGCGGGCGTGCGCCGTCTTGCGCCGTCGGGCTACTCGCTGGACGGCAGGGCGGCGTCGATAGCGCTGGCTCCAGCGTCGGTCGACGAGGTCGGCCGCTGCCTCCGTGCCGCCAATGATGCCGGTCGCGGTGTGGTCCCCTGGGGCGGTGGAACCCAACTCGGTCTCGGCAATCTCGCGCAGTCGGTCGATGTCGCCCTCGACTTTCGGGGTTTGAACGCGATCGTGGAGTACGAGCCCCACGACATGACCATTGCCGTTCAGGCGGGGCACACACTTGGCGAGCTAGACCGAATACTGGCCGAGCACGGGCAGGTGTTACCCGTAGATGCCACGGATCCCGACCGCGCCACACTGGGGGGACTGGTCGCGGCCGGCATGTCCGGCCCGCGCCGCTTTGGCTACGCTCCGCTGCGGGACCTCATCATTGGCATCGCCGCGGTGCTCCCGGACGGGCGAGAGGCTCGAGCCGGCGGGATGGTGGTCAAGAACGTGTCCGGGTTCGACCTGATGCGCCTGTACCACGGCTCGCTTGGATCGCTGGCGGTGATCGTCCAGGTCAACTTGAAGGTGCTGCCACGCTACCAGGCCGAGCGCACGGTGCTGGTGCGCTTCGACGACCTCGCGTCTGCCTCGATGGCCTCGGAGGTAGTCCGACTCTCCCAGCTCGGCGTTACTGCCGTGGTCCTGCTCGATCGTGGTGCCGCGGCGCGTACGGAGCTTGCCGCAGCGCCCTGGACGCTGGCTGTGCGCTGCGAGGCGCCACCGGTCGCGGTAGTCCGGCAGGCTGAGCGCGTGGTGCAGGCCTGCGATTCCGGGCCGAACGCCGCCGATATCGTCGGTGCCGACGAGACGCCCGCGCTTTGGCGGCGTGTGGCGCGCATGCTCTCGGCAGAGCCGACATGGACGGAGCTCGCGGTGCGCCTGGGCGTCCGTCCGTCTGAGATGCAGGCGACCGGAGGCCGGGTTGCGGACCTGGCCGCGAGCGCGAGCGCGGGTGCCGCCACCATGCTCGACGTCGGCAGCGGTCTGGTCTACACGCGTGTGCCCGGCTCGATCGACGCGCTGCGGCCCGTCTGGGGGCGGCTGGGCGCGATCGGAGCGCATTCGACGCTGATCACGGCGCCGGTAGCGGTCAGGGAAGAGATCGACGTCTTCGGCGCCGAGCCCGCCGGTTTCCCGGTCATGCGCGCGCTCAAAGACCAGTTCGATCCCAATCGCATCCTCAACCGTGGCCGGTTCGCCGGACACCTGTAGCGACACGCTCCGGTGTAGCCGGGCGACCGAGGCAAAGCGAAGGAACGCAACCAGATGGCGACGTCAACCGAGACGGCGGAGTTTCGCGGTTTCACCGGTCACGACGTCCCGGACCTGAACGTGATTCGCTCGTGCGTCCACTGTGGACTCTGCCTGCCGTCGTGTCCGACGTATCGCCTGACCCTGCGTGAGCGGTCTTCACCGCGCGGCCGCATCTGGCTGATGAAGCAGGTCAGTGAGGGAAAGTTCGACATCCTCGATCCGGTGTTCGAGGAGGAGATGTACCTCTGCCTGAACTGCCGGGCATGCGAGGCGGTCTGCCCATCCGGAGTCCGGTACGGGGAGATCGTCGAGGCCTCGCGGGCACAGATCGAGGCGCAACGCGCCGTGAGCCCGCGTGTCCGGCTGCTGCGCAGCCTGACCTTTGACGTGCTCTTCACCGACCCGAGACGGTTTCGTCTGGCGAGCCGGGCACTGCGTGTGTATCAACGCTCGCCGCTCCCTGCGCTGGCGCGGCGTTCCGGCCTTCTCCGCCGATTCGGGCTGGCCGAGGCGCACGACCTCATGCCGAACGTTAGCGACCAGTTCATCGTGCCGAAGGGCCAGACAGTCCGTGCCGAGGGACCGCGCCGGGGCCGGGTGGCCCTGTTTACCGGATGCATCATGAGCACCGCCTACGCCGAAGTCCACGAAGCCACCATACGCGTGCTGGCCCGGAATGGGTACGATGTCACCCTGGTCGGGGAGCAAGGCTGCTGCGGCGCGCTGCACGTGCATGGTGGTGACCCGGACGGCGGCCGCCAGTTGGCGCGCCGCAACGTTGACGCGTTCGAGAACCCTTACATCGACGCCGTCATCGTCAATGCCGCGGGCTGTGGCGCGCAGATGAAGGAGTACGGCCACCTGCTGCGGGATGATCCGGCCTACGCCACACGCGCCGTCGCCTTTGCGGCCAGGGTCAAGGACGTCACGGAGTTCCTGGTGGAGCGCGGCCTGACGGCGCAGCCGGGGCCGCTGCCGATGACGGTGACCTACCAGGAGCCTTGCCACCTGGCGCACGCGCAGCGCATCACGCGCCAGCCCCGGGATCTGCTGGCCGCGATCCCGGAGCTCCGACTGGTGGAGATGCCGGAATCCTCACTGTGCTGCGGCAGCGCGGGGACCTACAACCTGCTCCAGCCCGACATGTCGAGCAGGCTACTGGAGCGGAAGCTGACTCATGCACTGTCCACCGGCGCCGAGGTAATCGTCTCGGCCAATCCAGGGTGCATGCTCCAATTGACGAGCGGACTCCGAGCACGCGGAGACTGTCGTCCGGTGGTCCATCTGGTCGAGCTGTTGGACCGAGCGTACGCCCAGGCGCCACGCGGTGGCGATGCGCCGGACGCGGCCGACTGAGCAGGACAATCTCCTCCGGTGCCGGCACACGGACCGTCGCTCATCGCGGCGCCCTGCGCGAGCCCCTCCCCATAGCGTGTCACGTGCATCTGTCGCTTCGCTCGCCGGACGAGTCCCGGCCGTGGGCCTCGGTGGCGTAGCTGCTACACTTGCACGCGGCATTCGGGTGGACGCTGAGAAAGCGGAACACGAGGGTACGGTTCGATGAGTCTTCGTCGGGCACTGGTCTTGCTGGCGGTCGCTGCCGTACTGGTCCTCCCGGCCTCCGCCCGCGCGGCTGACGCCACGCCGACTCCGGCAACCGAGTCCGCGACCCCGGGGGCCACGCCCACGACCGGACCGGGCGTGATCACGGGAACCGTCAAGAACGGAACGGCGAAGGGCGGCAGCGTGGACGGCGTCGCGGTCAGGCTCGACCTGTACGACGGCACGAACTTGATCCAGTCGTACAACTCAACCGCTGCTCCGGACGGGACCTACAGCTTCAAGAATCTCCCGATCGTCGGCGGTGAAGGGTTTATCGCGACTGCCAACTACAAGAACATTCCCTTTCTGAGCGACCTGGTCCAGCTCACACAGGACCAGCAGCGGGCCACGGCGGATATCAGCGTCTACGAGCCGACCAACGATCCCAAGTCAATCTCCGTGGTGGCGCGCGGCATGGTCATCTCGGGCGTCGAGCAAGGATCGCCGTTGCTCGACGTGTTCGAGATCGTGTCGATCGACAACACGACCGATCATGCCTACATCGGCACGAACAACGTCGTGTTGCAGGTGGCACTGCCCGACGGTGCCACGCAGATCATCCCGCAGCCGGGGTTCAACTTTGGCGACGCGAGCGTGCAGAACGGCCAACTCATCACGACGGGCGCCATTCCGCCGGGCAATCAGGACGCGATGTTCGCGTACCTCGTGCCGTACTCGGGAACCTCCGCGACCCTGAAAGTCGGTTCGGCGATGCCCACCGCGTCGTTCAGCGTGCTGGTCCAGCAGGGGACCTACCGGATCTCGTCTCCGTCGATGCACGACGCTGGGGCGGCCAACATCAGCGATATCCAGTACAGCGTGATCACCGACGATCACCCCGTGGTCGGGGACGTGGTTGCCGTTACCGTCGCCGGCCTGCCGGCCAACGGGGGCTCACCTGACTCGTCACGCGGTCCGCTCTACGCGGGTCTGGCCGCGGTACTCGGCCTGCTGGCCGCTGGTGGACTCGTCTTCCAGACCGTTCGGCGGCGGCGACTGGCAGCGGCCGGCGCGGGGGCCGAAGTCGCCGACGCCCCAGGGGGTCCCGAAGAGCAGCGCTTGACCCTCGCTGCCGAGTTGAACCGGTTGGACGAAGAGCGCGCGGCCGGGAACATCGATGAGGAAACCTACCATCGCGATCGCGACGAGATCCTGGAAGAGCTGCGCTCGATCTCGCGGCGGCTCCATGGCGTGGAGGACGCGGGCGTCTGACGCTCACCGTGGCCGAGCGGTCGAGAGACTCCCTAAGGACCGGATGCGCTGGCTCCATCGCAAAGTCCGCTTGACCGTCGATCCCGGCACGCCCCGCGGCACGGTGGACCGGGTTTGACCGCGAGAGTTGTGTGCTACCATGCGGGCATCTGATCCGCCGTGATCCTCGGGAGGAGCAGTCATTTGTCCCGCTCTAACGTTGCCAAGCGCAGCCTTGTTCCGGAAGACATCTACAACCTCAGCCTGATCAGCGACGCACAGATATCCCCGAACGGCCGACAGGTCGCGTACATACGAACTACTCTGGACAAAGCCAAAGACGACTATCGCTCGTCGATCTACGTCGTTGAAGTCGCGGGTGGTGAGCCGCGCCGATTCACCGCCGCGGATGCCAAGGACACGTTCGTCCGCTGGTCACCGTCCGGCGACCGGCTCGCTTTCCTCTCCAACCGTTCGGGAAAGAACCAGATCTGGACGATCGCGGCCTCCGGCGGCGAAGCTGTCCAGGTCACCGATCTTCCGGAAGCGGTGACCTACCTTGCTTGGTCGCCGGACGGGTCGACCCTTGCTTTCGTGTCCAAGCTCGAACCCGCGCAGCTCGAAAAAGCGGAGGGTGACGCGAAGGCCGAGTCGACGAGTGACGTCGTCCACATCACCCACATGCGCTACCGCTCGGATGGGACTCCCGGTTTCCTCGACAACAAGCGCACGCACCTCTGGTGCGTGCCGTCCGCCGGAGGCACCCCCTGGCAGGTCACCTCGGGTGACTACGACGACGCCCGTCCCGACTGGTCGCCCACCGGCCAGGAGTTGGTGTTCGTCTCCAACCGCACCGCCGAGCGCGAGTACAACACGGTGAACGAGGTCTGGGCGGCCCATACTCGAGGCGGTGAGGCGCGGCCGATCGCCGCCGGCGACTCTGCCCATTTCGGCCTCCCGAGCTGGTCTCCTGACGGCAGCTCTGTCGCGATTTCCGGCAACGAGGACCCGGCTGGGGGTGGTTCGACCAACGACAACGTTTGGATCGCCAACGCCGCCGGTGACGGGCGGCGGAACCTGACGCGCGCCTTCGACCGTTCGGTCGGAGAATCCTTTGCCGGAGATACGTCCGCCAACTCGAATCCGGGTCTCGTCTGGTCCCCAGACGGACGGTGGGTTCACTTCCTGGTCTCCGACTCCGGCTCGGTCCATCTCTGCCGCGTCTCGGCCGGCAACGGCGATGTGGCGCTGGTGATTGGCGGCGCGCGGCGCGTCCAGGACTTCTCGCTCAGCGCCGACGGCAGCCGTCTGGCATATGTCGCCGGAGAGGCGCTGAATCCGAGCGACGTCTACACCTGCAACGCGGACGGATCCGACGAGCGCCGGCTGACGGCGGTCAACCGGGACTTCCTCGACTCCGTCGCCCTGAGTCCGCCAGAGGAGTTCAGCGTCCGGACGTACGGTGAAGACGGCGCAGAGATCCAATGCTGGGTGATGAAGCCGGTCGGGTTCCGCGACGGCCAGAAGTACCCGCTGGTGCTCGAGATCCACGGCGGTCCGCATAGCATGTACGGCAACGGCTACTTCAACGAGTTTCAGCTGCTGGCGGCGCGCGGCTACGTGGTGCTTTTCACCAACCCGCACGGGAGCCAGGGGTACGGCGAGCAGTTCACCAAGTACACGCGCGCGGCCTGGGGTGAGAAGGACCTGCCGGATTTGATGGCGGCGCTCGACCACGTCATTGCCCAGAACTACGTTGACCCGAACCGGCTCGGCATCACCGGCGGGTCGTACGGTGGCTTTATGACCAACTGGGTGATCGGCCACAGCGACCGCTTCAAGGCTGCCGTTACTCAGCGCTGCCTCTCGAACCTCTACAGCTTCTACGGCACAAGCGACATCGGCTTCCACTTTGGCGAGTACGAGATCGGCAGCATCCCCTGGGAAGATCGGGAGACCTACGTGCGGCTCTCACCGATCACCTACGTCCGCGAGATGAAGACACCGCTCCTGATCATCCACAGCGAGCAGGACTACCGCTGTCCGATCGAGCAAGGTGAGCAGCTCTTCGTCGCCCTGAAGAAGCTTGGGCGCGAGGTCGAGATGGTCCGCTTCCCCAACGAGAGCCACGGCCTGTCCCGCGGCGGCAAGCCAAAGCACCGCGTGGAGCGGCTGCAGCACATTCTCGGCTGGTTCGACCGGCACCTGTAGCCTGGGAGGGTAACGCGACAGGCGGGACGGCGTTTGCCGTCCCGCTGGGCGTCTCGGTTGGATTGCGCCCGGCGTCCCCGCGGGCGCTTCGGCTCGGCTAGTGGTCCGTGACGCGTGATTTGGCGGGGCGGGAAGCGGGTGGTAGCGTTGGGCGATGCACAAACACTACCCGGTCATCTTGACCGCCAACCAACGCACCACGTTGCAGCAGATGCTTGCGGCGGGGACCGCTCCGGCG